>CAUZVG010000059.1:0-8908 GCA_963583215.1 Campylobacterales bacterium
ACCAGACTTGGCAATGGTTCCTAAGTGATCCATCAAATCTGCTTCATTCATCCCTATACCATTATCACCAATGGTTAAAGAGTTGTCTTCTTTGTCTAACTTGATAAACACTTTTCCAGACCAATCATCTGACTTAAATTTCTCATCTGTAAGTGAAAGGTAGTTAAATTTGTCAAGTGCGTCAGATGAATTCGATATCAATTCACGTATAAAGATCTCTTTATTTGAGTAAAGAGAGTGTGTCATAAGCTTAAGTAGTTGTCCTATTTCTGTTTGAAACTGATGTTTTGCCATAGGTTTCTCCTGTAGTATGTAAATTTTATGTGATTATAGTCTATTTTGGTTAATAGATGAAGATACTTTAGTCAAAGTGACTAAAGTTTATACGCAATGGTCTCAATATGCATTTCTCTATTAGAAAAAGGTTCCACAATGGTATCTATCTCATCAAAACTGTAGTGTAAAGGATAACCTACCAAAGAGCCAGTGGCTGTACTTTCCAAAATATAATACTTTTTATGATTAATCCATAAACCTTCTACCTCTGCCAAACGTTCATCTTCTATAGCAAGCATAATAAAAATGTGTTTAGGTACCAAAACAAAATATGCTTTTATCTCTAAAGCATGCAGCAAAGAGATGAGTAGATTACTTTTGTCATCACAGTCTCCAAAGTTTTGCGCTATGGTTTTTTCTGGTTTACTTTGCTGAAATGTTTCACTTTGGTAGGGAATAGCTGTGGTGAAGTTAAGAAGTGTTTGTACTTGACAGAGGGTATCTCTGCAGTCACGTGTTAATTCTCTTGCCAAATCCCCTAAAGGTTGGGCTCTAGATACATAGGAAGTATAAATGCCCCCAGAAGTACCTACTTGTGTCTTAGAGACAATTTTCACAGCTTCTATGCTGCCATAGACAAAAACCATAAACGCTATGCCCAAAATAACTAAGGCTAAGTGTTTAGATTTTTCAGATGTCATAGGCGTTTAAAAGTCTTTTTTACTACTCAGTCGCTGCACAAGCAAGCGCAGTAAATTCTGTGTCCAGCTTTGTTTTTCGCTTTGCTGCATCTTTTAACATTTCACGTTTGTTGTTTGAGGTAGAAATTTGAGGATACTTTATGGCAGTGGCAAACTCTTCTAAGTGAAAAGCAGACATACTTTCCACTTTTTGGGTAAATCGCTCTACTTTTAAAAGATTTCTCTCTATCTTTGCGCACTTTTTACTATTGTCTTTCACCGAAGGGGTACTCTGTCCACAGGCTGTGAAAAGTAAAGCCAAAGCGACAAGACTCAATCTTAATACAGTTTTTTTCATTCTTAATCCTTTTGTAATATAGTATGATATCCTAAAAATTCACACCAAAGAGTAAATTGGTAGTTGTTTTGTTATTTCCCACATTTGGGTTTGGATTACTGTCATTAATGTGGTTTACTGACAATTTAATAGATAAAAAATCAAATAAGGGTACAGTGAAGTTAACGTTAGATCTAAAGATCCAATCTTCACCTGCATTTTCTACACTTGGATAATAAACAAGAAAGCCATCTATAATCAATGTACTGAGCAAATAAACATCGTCTATTTGATACTTTCCAGCAAGTTGCAGTGAAGCAAGAGCAAAATTTCTGTCTACTAACGTATTATCAGTATACTTAGTTGTTGTATATCCCAATCACACGTCCCTCAATGTCCATGCGTTTAAAAGAGATATGGTAATTATATTTAGTCTCAATGGAGTCAATGTGGTTTAAACCTTCACTATAGATCAATCTAAAAGAAAGTTTTTCAGATCCAAAGTTTACCATACGACCATGTAGTGCCATACTGTGTACTACTATAGTATCTTTTATCTCTTCTGTTTTAGAAGGTGCCTCGACATTAGCCCCCGAAAAAAGTAGTGTAGCACCCGTCAGAAAAGCAGTAAATATCTAGAAAAATTTATACACATAACAAACCCTTTATCTCTTAAATATGGATCTTACTTTTCATCCTCTTCTATATCACATAATAGTGTATCGTGACCACAATTTCTACATTTTGTTCGCATGGTAAACATATACCAGCCATTTTTATCTTTTAAGATGGGTGTGGTACATTTTGGGCATTGTATACGAGACCACATAATTGAAAAAATTACCGCAGGAATAAAGTAAAACACCCTATCGTAAAACACGGCAAAAATAACCAATGACCCCACAATAATAGCTAAAAAGATATATTTATAATAGGGAGGGATACACATGGTTTTTCCTTTAATTATTTTATAAGCAACTATTTCACTCCTAAAAGAAGTTAAAATTCAAAGCTGCTTAGCCTTAGTTTTGTTTAGTGAATATTTCTTAGTTTACTTTGGCTGCGCACACTCTCTTGAAGGAGCTTACTGATTGTAAGTGACTGAAAAGAGTGTGTGCAGATGAAGTGAAATAAGAAATATTATTCCCACTCTATGGTTGCTGGTGGTTTTGATGATATATCGTAGACTACTCTATTGATCCCGTCAATTTCATTGATAATTCTACGGCTCATACCTTCAAGTATATCATGTGGGACATGGGCAAAAGTTGCTGTCATGCCATCCACGGACTCAACCATACGAATACACACAGTGTTGTCATAGGTTCTGTTATCACCCATCACACCTACAGACTGTACATTTAAAAGAACAGTAAAAGCTTGCCATACTTTGTCATAATAACCCGTTGCTTTTAACTCTTCTTGCATAATGGCATCTGACTCTCGTATGAGGTGTAAACCCTCTTCAGTCACAGGTCCCATGGTTCTAATAGCAAGTCCTGGTCCAGGGAAAGGATGACGGCCTATCATCTCTTTTGGAAGTCCAAGTTCAAGCCCTAGTTTACGTACTTCATCTTTAAAGATTTCTCTTAAAGGTTCTACCAATTCAAAAGTCATCCAGTCAGGTAGTCCCCCAACATTGTGGTGAGACTTGATGGTTTTGGATGGTCCTTTGACGGAAACAGATTCAATAACATCCGTGTAGAGTGTCCCTTGGGCAAGAAAAGCCACATCTGTATGTTTTTTCGCTTCAATGTCAAAAATTTCAATAAATTTTTCACCAATGGCTTTACGTTTTGTCTCAGGATCTGATACATCTTTAAGTGCTGCCATAAATTCTTTTTTAGCGTCCACTGTAATGAGTGGGATGTCAAGTAGTTTAAACATGTTTTGCACATCTTCAACTTCATTTTTACGTAAAAGACCTTGGTCAACAAAAACACAAATAAGTTGTTCTTTTCGTAACGCTTCGTTAAGCATGGCAGCAACCACAGAAGAGTCAACCCCGCCAGATACACCACAAAGGACTTTTTTGTCTCCAACCTGTGCTTTAATAGTCGCTATTTTCTCTTTAGCAAAACCACCCATGTTCCAAGTACTGTCACAGCCACAAATGTGTTTTGCAAAGTTCTTAAGCAGTTGTGTACCCTCTACTGTGTGGTGTACTTCTGGGTGAAACTGGAAAGCATAAATATTTTTTTCTTCATTGGCTATGGCCGCATAGGGAGAGTTTTCAGAAGTTCCAATGACTGTAAAGTCAGCAGGTATTTTTTCTGCTTTATCTCCATGACTCATCCAAACAATTTCATTGTTTGTCATACCCTCAAAGATTTTACTTTTATGTAAAGAGAGTTTTGCTTTACCGTATTCATGGTGGTTTGCAGCTACCACTTCTCCACCAAAATGTTGGGTGATGAGTTGCATACCATAACAAATTCCCAGAATAGGAATTCCTAAGTCCCAAATCTCTTCACTTGGCTTGTAAGCATCTTCTGCATACACAGAAGCAGGCCCACCTGAAAGGATAATCCCTTGTGGTTTACGCGCTTTAATGTCGGCAATATCTTCTCTATAAGGTACTACTTCACAGTACACACCACTCTCTCTTAATTTTCTTGCAATAAGCTGGGTGTATTGTGATCCAAAATCTAATACTAAAATGGGGACTTGTTTCATGAAATTTCCTTATATTTATATGGTTAAATCTTTTGCATCTGTCCTCGTTCCCATCGTCTCGATGGGAACGATGGTCTGAACTAGAAAAATTTAACGATATCAATAATCGTGATACAACTGTTCCCATCGAAACGATGGGAACAAGAAAACACTTACGCGCCAAATCCGAACACAATAAACTGTACATACCAAATAGATACCGAGATGATGTACCCAATAAGTACAGTCCATGCCAACTTCATATGTGATGCAAAGGTATAAATGCCATGGAGTTTACCCATCACACCCACACCTGCTGCTGAACCAAAAGAGATAAGGCTTCCACCAACCCCCGCAGTTAACGTTACAAGCATCCACTGTGCATGGGCAGTCGTACCCATGTCAGGGTCAGCTTTGAGTACCGCCGACATAACAGGTACGTTGTCCACGATGGCTGAGAGGAAACCTACCCCAATGTTCACTGTTGTGGCACCAAACTGGGTGTAAAGTGCAGTAAAATACTCTAAGAATCCTAAGAAGTGAAGTCCACCAACCGCTGCTAAAATACCAAAGAAGAAAAGAAGTGTGTCATTTTCAATTTTGGCAATCCAGCTAAAGGCATTGATCTTCTCTATTTCTGCTATATCTTTATTTTTCATGTTAAGGGAATAAACATAGAGTTTAAGTACCGCAAGACCAAACATCATCCCCCACATAGCTGGAAGGTGTAAAAGTTGGTGAGAAAGTACTGCCATCATAATGGTAAAACCAAAAAGACCAATAATCACTTTTCCACCTTGGGCAATTTCTACTCTCTTTTCATTTTCTGAAAATGGTGGGTGACCCGCAGGGATAAATTTAGAGAGTAAATAGGCTGTCACAATCCAACCTACAAAAGAGGCAGGAAAGAGGTAAAGGAAGTCTGCAAAATGTCCTTTACCATCTACCCATACCATTAACGTTGTAATGTCACCAAATGGAGACCATGCACCACCGGCGTTGGCAGCAACAACAATGTTTACAGCAGAAGGAACAATAAACGCTTTGTTCGTTCTGTCTATGGTAATAAGTACCGTTGATAAGATCAGTGCCGTGGTAAGGTTATCTGCTACAGGGGAGATGAAGAAGGCTAAAAATCCTGTCACCCAAAAAAGTTTTTTATAGTCATAACCTTTAGAAACAAGGTTAAAACGCAGTGCAGAAAATACTCCTCTGTCAATCATCGCCTCAATGTACGTCATGGCTACAAATAAGAAGAAGAAAATACCTGCGATTTCCATAATGAGTATTTCTATCTCATGGTGCAGATGCTGACCATCTAAACCATTTATCGCATAATACACACCGATGAGCATAAAGATAAGTGTTCCTGTAAAGAGTGCAGGTTTTGCTTTGTTGATAAGATACTTATCTTCTGTTGCAATAAAGTAATACCCTATCACAAAAACAGCTAGGGACAATATCCCTACCCATGTTGTTGTTAAATCTAAATGTTGTGTTGCAGCTTCTACCATTTTTTCTCCTGGTATTGTTTCTAAAGTTTTATGAGGTTATAGATCTATACTATGCCTCATGATTCCATGTAGTGTGAGCCTAAAGACTCTTTACGTGCCAATGCTGCTTCTACAATCGCAGAAGCGGTGTTAAGACGTAATTCAAGCAAACGACCTATGTCATGATTTTTCATATCATAAATGAGGTTTTTTGCTTCATGCAGCCCTTGTGTTGTTCGAATAATCCCTATATCTTCCCACATCACTTGACGTAGTTTTTGTTTATAGATTTTATCGTTTTCTTTGTGCAGAATATTACCGTAATCTTTCTCAAAAGTAGGTATTTTTACCTTTTTATGTCCTTTAGACAAGAGATGGTCTACCGTACGTTTTGCAAACACCACACCTTCAAGTAGGGAGTTTGAAGCCAAACGATTGGCACCATGTACCCCTGTTCTTGCGGCTTCACCAATCACATAAAGCCCTTCCATCCCAGGGATGCAGCCATTGCTGTCACATTTTATGCCCCCATTGGCATAATGAAATGCGGGAGAGATGGGTGCTCTGTCTTTAGGAAAGTGGTAACCAATAGCCCCAAAAGTACGTGTAATATTCGGAAAACGTTCTTCAAACCACTGCTCTTCAAACATCGAGAAATCCAAATAGGCTTGTTTACCCGTTTTACGTTTATAATCAAAAATACCTCTAGAGACAATGTCACGTGAAGCTAACTCACCACGTTCATCATAGTCAAAAAGGAAACGTCTTCCCTCGTCATCTACCACGTGGGCACCCTCACCTCTAAGTGCTTCGGTGAGTAAAAGTTTTCTAGCATAAGGAGTGTCTACAAACACGGTTGGGTGAAACTGCATAAATTCCATGTCTGCCAATTCAATGCCCTTTTCAACACAAATACCGTGTATATCAGCAGAGACTGTTCTGGAATTTGTGTTAAATTCATACAATGAACCAATGCCCCCAGAAGCGATAATGACATCATCTGCATATATTGTTGTAGGCTCATAATTGACCGTCGCTTTTACCCCATAACAACGTCCATCATCGATGAGTAAATCATACACCAAAGTATTTTTTTGTAAAAGATGTCTGTTTTGCACCATCATAAAGTAGTGCATATAACGTCCTGTAGCATCTCCACCCGCATGAATAATACGTTCTCTAGAGTGTGCTGCTTCTTTGGTATAAAGTAACTCTCCCTTTTTGTTGCTGTCAAACTTCATCCCCAAATCTATGATATGAGGGGTGGTAGTCAGTGAAGTATTTGCCAGTATCTCGACCGCTTCTTTGTCATTATGGTAGGCACCTGCTGCCATCGTATCCGCCACATGCTCGGGTACATCTTGAGCATTCAGTGAAGTAGCCATCCCTCCTTGTGCATAAAAAGTGTTACACTCCCAAGGGATGTCTTTACAGACCACTAAGACTTTTTTATTTTGAGGAATATTCATTGCAGCATACAGCCCAGCAATCCCTGCACCAATGATTAAAACATCATACTTCTCAGAGTTACTTTGTGACATTTTTATCCTGTTTCACCTTGCTTTCATCTACATAGACGGGGTCTGTTTTGTAGCCACACCCTGTCAAGATAATACAGCAAAGTGATGTTATAATCACTTTATGAAAAAAGCCCAATTGATTTTGTCTCATCTCTCTTCCCTACCTCAGTTTAAAGTTTTAAAGCGACAAGAGTGTTATCAGAAATATATCAACCTTCTTTCCCCCAAATGGCAAAAAGCAGTGGCATTTATATACATTAAAGATGACACACTATTTATAGCGGTCACACATCCTGGCTTTAAAATGGAACTTCATTATAATAGAGATTTATTAAAAAGTCTATTAACACAGCTCTCTTCCTTTGATAAAGCCTGTGAAATGATGAGAGCTTCCAAGGTCGTGGTCTTTCACTCTAAGTATTATGCCATGCCTGAAGAAAAAGCGCTTATAAGTACGGTACCCCACTATACAGAACGTGCAAAAGGTGAGTTTGAAAGCCCCAAAAATGAGGCATTGAAAGAGCAATTTGAACGTATTAGGTCACAAATACAATGCAAGACATAATCAAAAACCTTCCTGCCTCAGCAGGTGTCTACCAATATTTTAACGCCACAGGAAAACTGCTTTACGTGGGGAAAGCTAAAAATCTGAAAAATAGGGTGAAGTCTTACTGGCGTTACACACCTGCTTTTATGCCAAACCCAAGCCAAAGTCCCCGTATCGTTAAGATGCTTGAAGAGGCCATACAACTTGAGTACATCGTAGTTGAGAGTGAAGAAGATGCACTCATTTTGGAAAACTCACTCATCAAACAACTCAAACCCAAATACAACATTTTACTGCGTGATGACAAGACTTACCCTTACATTTACATTGATGAAAGTCTAGACTACCCCCGTTTCGAAATTACTCGAAAAGTCATCAAAGGCAAAAATATTTCTTACTATGGGCCTTTCCCTACTGGAGGTAGAGCCCTGCTTGATGCCCTCTATGAAGTCTACCCTTTGGTACAAAAGAAGTCCTGCCTACGTGAAGGAAAAGCTTGTCTTTTTTACCAAATCAAAAAGTGTTTGGCCCCTTGTGAAGGTAAAGTAAGCCCGGAAGCTTATGCCAAGATTATTGTCCAAGCCAAAGGGGCTATTGTGAAACGTAAACAGCTCATTGGGACCTTAGAAGAAAAGATGACTGCTTTGGCACTGCAAGAACGTTATGAAGAGGCGGGGGCACTTCGTGATAGTATTGACCTTATTTCTTCTTTAAGCATTCGCTCAAACATTGACCTTGCCAATGACTTAGACTTAGATATTTTTGCCATTCTAAATGGGGATGAAAAAGGGGTCATTGTAAAACTCTTTATGCGTGCAGGGAAAATCATCTCTTCTACCTATAGTTACTTCAGACATACACATATTTTTGATGAAAATGAAGCCTATAAACAAGCACTTTTAGAGTTTTACACTCAAGACTCTCCCTATGTGGCCAAACACATTCTCACAGCACACAGTTTTGAGGACTCTCCTCAAGTGGCCCAAACACTCAGCCAACGTTTTTCAAAAAAAGTGAACATACTCACTCCACAACGTGGAGCAAAAGCTAAACTCATTACTTTGGCTTTAAAAAATTGTGAAGAGTTACTGAGAAAAACCCAAGTGAGTACCCTCATGGAACAAAAAATTGCAGACCTTTTTGATCTCTCCTGCATTCCTTACCGTATAGAAAGCTTTGACAACTCACACCTCATGGGTGTTGCCACGGTTGGTGGTATGGTTGTTTGGGATGAAGGTAAATGGGACAAGTCAAGCTACAGACGTTACGAATTACATGCACGAGATGAGTATGGACAAATGAAGGAGCTACTCTCAAGACGTATAGAGAAATTTAAAGAAGCACCTGCACCTGATTTATGGATACTTGATGGAGGACAGGCCAACCTCAATCTTGCACTA
>CAUZVG010000060.1:0-8690 GCA_963583215.1 Campylobacterales bacterium
AAATCACCATAGACTCTGCTACTATGACCAACAAACTTTTTGAACTTTTAGAAGCCAAATGGCTTTTCAGCACGTCAAATATTGATGCTGTGATAGAAAAAAAATCTATCATTCATGCTTTGGCAGAATTTAAAGACGGTTCCACCACTGCTCACTTTGCGGGGGTTGACATGAAACTGCCTATTGCTTTTGCCTTACAAGGTGAAGTCACAGAAGAGATCCTCCCTCCAGTAGATCTTTTAAACATGGGGGCTTTAGAGTTTTTACCCATCGAAGCGACACGTTACCCTATTTGGAACATTAAAGAACACATTTTAAACAATCCTCATTTAGGTGTGGTTGTGAACGCTGCCAATGAAGTAGCCATTGAAGCCTTTCAAAATGAAAAATGTTCATTTTTTGGCATGGCAGATAAAGTTTTGGCTGCCTATGATAAATTTGGAGATGTGAAAGCAAAAAATATAGCTGAAATCATTGAGATAGACAAAGAGGTAAGAGCCTATGTTAGATAAATCAACTCTACAGAGCCTATCATGAAAAAAACCCTCATCTTACACGGTTGGGGAGGTTCTGATGCACCCCACTGGCAAGCTGAACTGGCTAGCGAAATAGCCAAAGACTATGGTACGGTTTCTTTTCCTCTGCTTGACAACTGTCATTTTCCTTCTAAGAACAGATGGATCAAACAGGTCAAAGCACTACTTGAAGATTTTAAACCCGATACCGTGGTCTGTCATTCTCTAGCCAATACTTTATGGTTTTGGCTTTGCCAAGAAGAAGGCATGAGAGAAGTCGAAAGACTGTTTATGGTCTCTCCACCTTCCTTGAACACAGAAGAGAAAACCATTAAAACGTTTTTTCCTTGTGAAATGCCAACAAATATTTATGCTAAAAAAATTCATATGTTTGTCTCAGATGATGACCCTTGGGTAAAGCTAGATGAAGCAGAAGGTATTGCAGCACACTACAACATAGAATTAACAGTTATCCATAAAGCAGGTCACATCAATGATGACAGCGGTTATGGTAAATGGCCAGAAATTGAACTATTAATCATGGAGAAAAAATGATATTGAGCATCGAATCAAGCTGTGATGACAGCTCTATCTCCATCACCGAGATAGCCACAAAAAAGCTCCTTTACCACAAAAAGATTTCGCAAGAAGAGCAACACTCTTGTTATGGTGGGGTCGTGCCTGAACTGGCTTCACGTCTACATGCCGTAGCCCTACCTCAAATCCTTGCAGAGACAAAACCTTACTTTGACAAGCTCAAAGCCATTGCAGTGACCAATCAACCAGGCCTTGGAGTAACCCTTTTAGAAGGCATTGCCATGGCAAAAACTTTGGCTGTACTCCTAGACATCCCCCTTATCCCTGTGCATCATTTAAAAGGGCATATTTACTCTTTGTTTATAGAAAGAGAGTCTACCCTGCCCCTACTTGTACTTCTCATCTCAGGAGGGCATACACAAGTCATACGTGTAGAAAGTTTTGAACGTATGGAAATTCTTGCTACATCGATGGATGATTCTGTGGGAGAAAGTTTTGATAAATGTGCCAAAATGATGGGACTGGGCTACCCAGGCGGACCACTCATTGAAGCCTTGGCACTCAAGGGAGATGAAGACCATTTTGACTTACCTGTGCCTCTGCGGAACTCTCCGCTCATTGCTTTTTCACTCTCGGGACTTAAAAATGCTGTACGTTTAAAAGTGGAAGCCTGTGGAGGAAAAGAAAACATGAGTGAGCAAGACAAAGCAAACCTCGCAGCCTCTTTTCAAAAAGCAGTTAAGCTACACTTACTTCAAAAATCTAAAAAAATCTTTGCAAAAGAAGACATCAAAGACTTTGCCATTGTCGGTGGTGCATCAGCCAATAAATACATACGCTCCGCCTATGAAAAACTCTGTAAAGAGTTTGACAAAACGATGCACGTAGCGCCCTTAGAATACTGTTCAGACAATGCTGCTATGATAGGACGTTATGCCATTGATGCTTATGCAAAAAAACAATTTATAAACCCCCATGACATTGACATTGTAAGCACCAAAAAACAGCAAGCAGGCATGTTACTATAAGACACATTTAAAACTTTATCTCTGTACGCTCAAGTAAGAAGTCTCAACGCTTCGTTCCTAAGCCAAATTTGGCTAAAATAGATGCTTATATAACCCCAAACAACGGAGTATTTTATGGCAGAATATGGTGCAAGTAATATTAAAGTCCTTAAAGGACTAGAAGCGGTAAGAAAAAGACCTGGTATGTACATTGGTGACACTTCTACAAGAGGTCTTCACCACCTTGTTTACGAAGTCGTAGATAACTCTATCGATGAAGCGATGGCAGGTTTTTGTGATACGATCAAAGTAACCCTTACCAAAGCAGGTTCAGCGATCATCGAAGATAACGGTCGTGGTATTCCTGTTGCTATGCACCCTACTGAAAACTTGTCTGCTGCAACTGTTGTAATGACTGTGCTTCACGCAGGTGGTAAGTTCGATAAAGACACGTACAAAGTATCTGGTGGACTTCATGGGGTTGGGGTCTCTGTTGTAAATGCGCTCTCTAAAGACTTACACCTCACTATTAACCGTGATGGACACACTTATGAACAAGATTTTAAAGAAGGTATCCCCCAAGAAGCCATAGCGGAGACAAGTACTTCACGTAAAAAAGGTACCAAAATAGAATTTTGGCCAGATGATTCTATCTTTACCGAAACCGTGACATTCCAAAAAGAAATTTTGACCAAAAGATTTAAGGAACTTTGTTACCTTAACCCCAAAATCACGATACTCTTCAAAGATGAACGTGACGGCAGTAAAGAAGACTTTCACTTTGCTGGAGGTATCAAACAATTTGTAGAAGATATGAACACCAAAGAAGCTTTAACCACTGCACAGTTTTTCCAAGGTAAAGCAGATGACATAGAGATAGATATTGCGCTTATGTACTGCGATGCCGACTCAGAAAAATCACTCTCTTTTGTAAATAACATTAAAACAGCAGATGGTGGTACACACGAAGCAGGATTTAGAGCAGGTTTAACACGTTGTATGTCTTCTTACATTTCTAAAAATGCCAATGCCAAAGAAAAAGGCACAAAAATTACAGGTGATGACTGTAAAGAAGGTCTCATTGTTATTGTCTCAGTGCGTGTACCTGAACCACAATTTGAGGGACAAACCAAAGGGAAACTAGGTTCTAGCTATGTTAGACCTTTGGTACAAAAGTTCTTTTCAGAAAGCTTTAACAAGTATTTAGAAGAAAACCCTATAGAAGCCAAAGCCATCATGGCACAAGTACTTTTAGCTGCGCGTGGTAGAGATGCTGCCAAACGAGCAAAAGATTTAGTCAAACGTAAAGACAATATGAGTATTGGTACCCTGCCTGGTAAATTGGCAGATTGTCAAAGTAAAGACCCTGCACTCTCTGAGATTTACCTGGTGGAAGGGGATTCTGCTGGAGGTTCAGCGAAACAAGGACGTGACAGAGTTTTCCAAGCTATTTTACCTCTTAAAGGTAAAATCCTTAACGTTGAAAAAGCACGTTTAGAGAAGATTTTAAAATCGGATGAAATTAAAAACATGATTACTGCACTGGGTTGTGGTATTGGAGATGAGTTTAACGAAGATAAACTACGTTACCACAAAGTCATCATCATGACCGATGCGGATGTTGATGGATCTCACATTCAAACACTTTTACTGACTTTCTTCTTTAGATTCTTAAAACCAATCATCGAGAAAGGCTACCTCTACTTAGCACAACCACCTCTTTACCGTTATAAAAAAGGTAAAAATGAGATTTATTTGAAAGATGAAAAATCACTGAACGATTACCTTATTGAAAATGGTATTACTGCGATTGAAAGTTCTACTATGGGACAGGCTGACTTGGTAGACCTCTTTAAATTGGTTGCTTACTACCGTATGACACTCAAAGAGATTGAAAAACGTTTTGCCCTGCCTGAAGTACTACGTTATATGATTGAAAATCCTGACGTGATTGCTACAGACAACAGAGTTTTGGCTAAAACCATTGAAGATTACATTGCAGCGCTTGGCTACAACATCTTAAACAAAACCATCACGGATGAGACGATCCATCTTTTCGTACAAACCAAGGATGGGCTAGAAGAACTCATTGTAGATGAAGTACTTTTCACAAACCCTCATTACAATGAAGCCATTCACATTCACCAAAAGATTCAAGAACACATCACAGATGAATTTAAAGACCAAGATTTACTTGCACTTTTTGAAGAAGTTGAATCTTCAGCCAAAAAAGGTGCTTACATACAGCGCTACAAAGGTCTAGGGGAAATGAACCCTGAACAACTTTGGGAAACTACCATGACACCAGAGAACAGAAGACTATTACAAGTCAAAATTGGTGATGACGAATCAGCACATGACACTTTTGTCCTCTTCATGGGTGACGAAGTTGAACCAAGAAGAAACTACATCGAAAGCCATGCTAAAGATGTAAAACACTTGGATGTCTAATGCTTCTCTCACAAAAAGAAGAGGAAGGTAGAAAGCTTACCCTTGCACTGAGAGCAGGGGTACCCATACTACTACTCATTTTTCTTGTTGTCTATTCTACGCTGACGGAAGAGCAGCACATTACCCTTACAATTAAAGACATTGTTGTTTTTATCTCCCTCTCTTTTATTTCTATTTATTTCATCTATTTTTTAATGAACCTCTCTATTAAAGAGACACTTATAGACCAAACCACTCAAGGGTTCAATAAAAAAGCATTTATAAAAAAACTACATGAACTTCAACCCAAAGCACTGGCTTCCGTACAAATTAGAAACCTCTCTTCACTGAACGAAAACTACAGTGCTGAACAGATTGATGCCCTACTCTACAGTTTTACCAAAAAACTCAACCTCACCTTTAAACAAGCAGGCTTTAAGGACGTACTCATAGGCCGACATTCTGGTTCAGAGTTTCTCATTGCGCTTGATGACTCCCATAGCCATGTAGAGAGAATCTTGGCTAAGATGATAGAAAATAATAAAAGCATTGACAACATAGAAATTGACTGTATCTTTGCAGTGATTCGCAATACCAAAGATGATTTTGAAAAAAGTATTTTGCAACTCAAAGATATTTTTACCACAAGCAATGAAGTCCATAAGAAATCAAAAAAAGTGCCTACGACCCAAGATGCTCAAGAGTTGAGTAACTTAGAAAACTATGTCATAGAATCCATTCGTAATAATAAAATATTACTCTCATTTAGACCCCTTATGAACACGGTAAACAGCAAAATAGAAATTTATGAAATAGCCGTAAAACTCCAGTGTCATAGACAGCGTGAAGATATCTTGCCACGTGTCTTTTTACCCATTGTCAACCGTTTAGGTTTAGGAAGAGACTATGACTTCAACTTACTCAAACATGTCATAGATCTTCTGCCACTGGTAGATCAAAACATTGCATTTACATTTAACATTTCACCATTTTCACTTAGAGATAAAGGCTTTCAAGAAAAAGTATTTGCTTATTTGGAAGAGAAAAAAGTAAACCCTTCACGTTTGATTATCCAACTCTATGAACGTAAAACACACCATAACCTCAGTGGTTACCTCAGAACACTCAAAAGCTTTAGAGCAAAGGGAATACAAATCTGTATCGATAACTTTGGTTCTTCCAACGCTTCTATGGAGTATATGAAACACTTCAAGTTTGACATGGTACAGTTTGACAGAGATTATGTGACAGACTTAGAAAACAAAACCACCTATGCTATGTTACAGTCACTCATTCAAATGTCTCAAGACTTAGGACTAAAAACCGTGGCAAAATGGGTAGACAATGAAAATCAGAAGAAAACACTCAAGGACCTTGGCATAGATTACATCCAAGGCTTTGGTGTCAGTAAAGCCATGGATGAGCATAGTCTCATCAACCAGTACAATTAAAGGAAGCTCCATGAAATACGGCGAAAAAGAGATACAAGAATTTGACATCAATGCAGAAGAGAATTTTTGGCCAAATAATCACAGTAAAAACTACACTATAAACATTGAACTCCCTGAGTTTATGTGTCTTTGCCCACGTTCAGGTTACCCTGACTTTGCCACACTCAAACTCTCTTATATGCCAAACGAATTGGTCATTGAACTCAAAGCCATCAAACTCTACATTAACTCATTTATGTACAGACATGTTTCACACGAAAACTCTGCAAATGAAATTTATGATGCACTCTACTCTAAACTCAAACCAAAGTCTATGAAACTTATTGCAGACTTTAACCCTAGAGGAAATGTACATACTGTCATCGAAATTGACAGCGAGAAGAACTAAAATTCCTAAAAATATGTCAATTTAGCATACTTTTACAGCACTTTCAAAAATTCTATTATCATACACTTAACAAAACAAAAAGGAGTGTCATGATAATGTTTGATGAAGTCTCAACACGCATTAGAACTGTACTTAGTACAAAGCTAAAAAAAGAGAAAGTCTTAGACAAAGATGTTGCCTTTGCACTGGCTATGGATCCACAAAATTATGCAGTCATTAAAAGACGTAAAAAAATCCCTTATGAAGCCATCGCTTACTTTTCTAAAAACAACCAATTAAACATGACGTGGATACTGTTTGCACAAAAACCACAATACCTCTCTTGAACACTTATATCTTTATAAATAAGATATAAGCCTTCTGCTCATCATTTTTACCAAATCCAACAATTTCCATATCTTTATATTGTGCATTCACATCGATTTTAAGCGCAAACATCATGGCATCCATATCAAGTATCAAAAGAGGCGGGATAAGGTCTGAAATCATTAACTCTGACGCAGAGCTGTCTATATCAAAGATAAGTTCTTTACGTATTTCATCTATATGAGAAGTACTGAGTGCTGCCTCACCAGAATAAATCAGCTTCGAACTGTCATTTTCATCTGTTTTAAGCAGTCCTGCTTTGACACAATACTCACCATGATTTCCAATTTGCTCTCTGACATCTTCTATAAGATCAATGATATACTTCATTTTTGTCCTTTAAATACTATTGTATGCTAATTTAAAATTAAAATAGAATAAGATTTATGTTTATATTGATATTTAAATAGTTGAAGATTTTTTTGAGTTGTGCTTAGATTTATTGGTTTGGGTAAAGGAGCTTACGTATGTAAGTGACTGCACCCATCCAATAAAGATGAGTGCAAATCAAAGAAATATTAACTATTTCTCTTTTCTATGATTTCTTTTGCTACGTTCTGTGGCACTTCTTCATAGTGGTCAAACTCCATCGCATACGTCGCACGACCTTGAGTCATTGAACGTAGGTCAGTTGAGTAACCAAACATTTCTGAAAGTGGTACAAATGCATTAACAATTTTGTTTCCTGCTCTTTCATCCATTCCTGTTACTTGACCACGTCTTTTGGCAACATCACCAATAACGTCTCCCATGTAATCTTCAGGAACTTCCACTTCAACTTTCATCAATGGTTCCAAGATGATTGGCTTAGCTTTTCTACAACCTTCTCTGAATCCCATAGAAGCTGCCAATTTAAATGCCATTTCAGATGAATCGACATCATGGTAAGAACCATCATAAACTGTAACTTTAACATCTTCAACAGGGTAACCCGCTTGAATACCTCTAGCCATAGCTTCTTGAATACCTTTATCAACAGGTTTGATAAATTCTTTTGGAATCGCTCCACCTTTAACAGCATCAACAAATTCGTAACCAAAACCTGCTTCTTGTGGTTCAATTTTAAGATAAACATGTCCAAATTGTCCACGTCCACCAGATTGTTTAGCATATTTGTACTCTTGGTCAACAGATTCTTTAATAGTCTCACGGTAAGAAACTTGTGGTGCGCCTACATCTGCTTCAACATTAAATTCTCTTTTCATTCTATCTACAAGAATTTCTAGGTGAAGTTCACCCATTCCTGAAATAATAGTTTGACCAGTCTCTTCGTCTGTAGTAACACGGAAAGAAGGATCTTCTGCAGCTAGTTTACCTAGTGCAACACCCATTTTCTCTTGGTCAGCTTTTGTTTTAGGCTCAACCGCAACAGAGATAACTGGATCCGGGAAGTCCATTCTTTCAAGTACAACTTTATCTGAAGCATCACAAAGTGTATCACCTGTAGTTGTGTTCTTAAGACCAACAACTGCACCAATTTCACCTGCGTAAATTTCATCAATTTCTTCTCTTTTAATCGCGTGCATTTTCATGATACGACCGATTCTTTCTTTTTTGTCTTTTGTTGAGTTATGTACGTAAGAACCTGATTTCAAAGAACCACGGTATACACGGATAAATGTCAACTGACCAACAAATGGATCTGTCATAATTTTAAATGCCAATGATGCAAATGGACCATCATCTGTTGATTCTACAACAATTTCTTTATCTTCATCATCCATCATTGTACCTTTAATATCGGCACATTCAAGTGGAGAAGGAAGGTAATCAACAACTGCGTCAAGTAAAGTCTGAACACCTTTGTTTTTAAATGCTGAACCTACAGTCATAGGAACAATGTGCATACCGATACATGCAGCTTTAATACCAGCTACAATTTCTTCTTCAGTAATTTCTTCACCTTCTAGGAATTTTTCCATAAGGTGTTCATTACAATCTGCTTCAGAAATTTTCTCAATAAGGTTTTCACGATACTTATCACAGAGTTCAACCA
>CAUZVG010000061.1:0-8666 GCA_963583215.1 Campylobacterales bacterium
TGCTAGACTCTTCAATGCCAGCTAAGTTGTTCAGCCCTCTTGTGCCTAAGTGTGAAACGTCCAAATAGTCTAACTTAATGAGTGTTTTACAAATGGCATCTATCATCTCTAAGACAGAGGAGACTTTGACTATTTCACAACGTGCATAACGGGGGAGGGGAAAAGAGACTTCTGCCACACGTAGGGTTGGGTCATCACCAGGTATTTGCTGTGCACCAAAGAGAGGTTTAGACCCTACATGGGCTTTGCTAAAGTTAGGAATGTACTGTGAAAGGTGTTTAATCGCAGAGTTGGTACGTTTTTTAGTCTCTTCTTCTGTCCAAGAGTTTTCTATTTTTTCAATGAAATTTTGGCCAAGTTTTGCCTGACAAGAAACAGCAGTATTACTTACTAACCCATCATCATAGAGTGTAATTTCTTTGGTCATACCATGCAGTTGAAAGTAGCCATGTGGGTAAGGTGTAAACTGTCCCATACCTTGGGGTGTCCCACGCTCTCCATGGAAAATGATTTCAGGAAAATGTATGTCATCCAAACTGTCACAATGGGAAATATAGGCTGCTTTAAACTCTACCATGGCCTTACATTGTGCCCCTACCATGTCGTCAATTTTTCCTGTTCTAAAGCCTGCAGCATTTATGAGGTAGTCAAAGTGTTCTTTAACACTTTTCTCCTCTTTAATGTAAGAGAGTTCCCACCCTTCATTGTTTCCCACTTTTTGTATATTGTAGACAATGCTTTGTGTATGTAGCGTCACTGTGTCTAAAGCTTCTAAAGAGAGCGCAGTTCCTGCTGCCAACCTAAAGAGGTTCAGTCCATACTCTTGCACCATAATAAGAGGAAACTGTACCTTGTCTAAGTCTATGCCTTTGGCAACAGGGATCATCCACTCATCACAGTCTTTTGGGTTTGAAGGGTTCTTCTTTTTTGCCAAAGCTTCTACTTCTTTACGCTCATAACTTTTAAAATAATTTTTACTTTTTCCTAAAACTTCATTTTGAGCGTCTTTTTCTATCAGTGATTCATATTCACGTGTGAGTAAATTTAGACGTGGAAGTAGGGCTTCCGGGGTAGAAGCATCAGACAAAGGCAAAACAATGACCGTTGGACGATAATCAACAATAAAAGGGTAAAAACGTAAAAAGTCTATAGATTGTTTGAGTAGGGTAACACACTGTGCATCCGAAATCTCTCTGTAGAGGTTTCCCCCTGCATGTAAGTGACAAAAAGGAGGACCGGAAATAAGACTTTTTTCTTTTTCAAAAAGCGTAATATTGAGTCCCAAAGAGCCAAAATAAAGTGCAGCAGAACTTCCTGCAACCCCTCCACCAACAATGGCTATCTTCGCTTGTGTATTTACGTGTTTCATAGTGATTTGAGTAAGTCTCCAAAGTTATCTATGATGACAGAGGGTGTGTAGATACCAATGTCTTCCCCGTAATTATAACCATAAGTGACACCCACAGAGTGCATCTTGCAAGCATTGGCTGCCAAGATGTCATTTTTCGAGTCCCCAACCATCACAGCGTCATCTACTTTAACATTTAACTTTTCACAGACATGTAGCAAAGGCAAAGGGTGAGGCTTTTTCTCTTTGAGTGAGTCTCCGCCCAAAATGAGTTCGAAGAGTCCATCGATCCCCAAACCCTCTAAAATGGGTGCAACAAAAGCAAAAGGTTTGTTGGTCACAATGGCTAAGGTGTAACCTTTCTCGTTGAGTGCTGTAAGTGTTTGAGCTACGTTTTCATAAGCAACAGTAGAATTACAAAGGTTTTTTGCATAAAAGTCTAAGAAGATTTCCAAAGCCTTGTCTACAAAGTCTTTCTTTAAACTTTCATCTACCTCTTTGGCTCCAGACAAAGCACGTTTTACCAAAGTAAGTGCACCATTTCCTACCCATTCATGGATGAGGGCTTCAACGTACGTACTTTGTCCCATTTGTGCAAGCATGTAGTTTACAGCCAAAGCCAAGTCTGGTGCTGAGTTGATGAGTGTACCATCTAAGTCAAAGATGATGACTTTTTTGTTTAGAAACTTCACTGTAGCCCTTTATATAAGTATTGCGATTATACATTTTTTTGCTAAAACATGAGCAATCATGTTAAAGTAATTTTTATTGACGAAAGTCATTTTTTGTTTTTATCTGTTCTAGTATACTTTTCTACGCTTTTACATAGTTCAGATTTTAAGGCTTCAAGTGAGATTTCTCGACTTAGCAAAGGTTTATGGAGCATGGAAGCTGAAATGACGGCTTAGTAAAAGGGTTCAATTTAATGACTTTCCGATAAAATACTGTTAATTAAAGATTGAAAGAAGCATTATGAAACTCATCTACCCCCTCAACGTCAAAAACGAATTTGTATTTAACACCTCAGCACGAGACTTTACGGTTGAAGAGATACCTCTGTATGAGTTTACAGGTGAGGGTGAGCATTTGGTGCTTCATATACGTAAAAAAGATATGACCACATGGGAAATGCTTGATGTACTTTCTAACCATGTAGGTATTCGTAGACGTGACATGGGGTATGCGGGTTTAAAAGACAAACACGCCATGACGATGCAGTATATTTCTGTGCTTGGTATCCATGAAGAAAAACTCAAAGCTTTTGAACATGAGAAGATTAAAATTCTCTCAATGGTGCGTCACAACAACAAAATCCGTGTAGGACACTTAAAAGGTAACCGTTTTAAGATTCGTCTTAAAAAAGTACTTGGTGTACAAAAAGACAAACTAGACTCCGTACTTAAATGGATCAAAAAAAATGGTGTACCTAACTACTTTGGAAACCAGCGTTTTGGAAATGACGGGGACAACTGGGTTGATGGTAAAAAACTCATAGACGGTACACTTAAAATGCGTGACCGTAAAACAAGAGAGTTTTTAATGGGCTCTTATCAGTCGTATCTTTTTAACAACTGGCTTTGTAAGCGTATGGAACTTAACTTATTACTGGAAAAGTTCTCTGAAGAAGAGACCGAACAAGTGATGAAACTCCCAGTTGGCTCACTTAAAGGCACAAAGAAACAGCCAAACTTCTTTAAACTTGTAGAGGGTGATACGATGATGCACTACCCCTATGGACGTGTGTTTAATGTGGAAGATTTAGAAGAAGAAGCCAGACGTTTTGCCACAAAAGACATTGCACCTGCAGGATTGCTTCCGGGTAAGAAGTCTAAGCCTTCTACGGGTACTGCAGGACTCATAGAAGCAGAGTTTATAGAAGAGATGAATCTCAATGGAGCCAGACGTTATGCCTGGATACAAGTCACAGAAGTCACAAAAAACTATGTGGAAGAGAAAGCACATTATGAGCTCTCTTTTGTCTTGCCAAAAGGCTCGTATGCTACCAATGTTCTAGATATTTTAAGAGGTGAATCTTTATAGAACATTTGTAAGTTTTTGATTGCACACAATCACTTCACTTTTTTGCTATACTATTCTTAATATAAAGTAAAGGATTCACATGATTAAAAAGAAATTAAAACATTTAACGATGGTTGGGATGCTCTCTTCCACAATATTTTTTTCTGCCTGTACCCCACACGAGCAAGCTTTTGCTACGGGTGCGGCTGTGGGTATAGTGGCAGCTTCAGTGTACTCTTACCCCCATTATTACAATCAACCTTACTATTACTATGGTGGACGCTATTACTATGGTGGGTATTACAGTGGTGGATATTACCACTATCATGGACGTCGTTATAGATCTGGACACTATTATCGTAGTGGATACAGATACCATAATGGACACCGTTATCGTGCACAAGTAGGACATCATGGTCACTACAACAGTAGAAAACAGTACAACAACCGTAGAAACTATAACAATAGATCTACACAGTATAACAATAAGTACAAGAAGAAAAACAAAAACTATAACAAAAAGTACAATACAAACAAAAGAGACAAAACAAAAAACAACAATAGAAAATACAATAAGACAAGAACGAACACGCGAAGCAATACGCGAAACAAAAGTACCAGGTCAACATCTAGACCTGAAAGAACACAGAGTAGAGAAACAAGAACTATTCGCAGATAAAAGCTTCACACACTTTGGCCCAATTTGGGGTCAAAGCTTTCCTACACAAAAATCTAAAAATTTAATGCGTTATTTCTTTGCTCTCAATACAGGTATTGTAAATAAAATATAGTAAAGAAACGTGTGGTGTGAAAAGTTTTTGGAAGTTATCTTAGATAGGGAAGGAAGCTTGTGTCCGTTGGTAGTCGAACAACAAAGTTTTAAAAGGAGGAAGAATAAAAATGTTCGCCTACCTAAGATATGAGCGAAGTATAACGAATTAAGATAAAATTACTCTTAAAACTTAGACTTATAACAATAATTTGTTTAAATTATTTATCTTGAGCTTTTTACTTTTAACAGACTAACCAGTTTTCCATCTTAAAGATGTCCTCTGTAGCGGGCATTCCCTTCCATCCATTGCTTTCTAAGTACATCATCTTATTGCCAAAATACCCTACAATATATTTTTCTTTATAGAGTGGAAAAGTCCCAGATTGAAACATGGCAAAGATATCGTCATAAGATTTTGCTGTTTCATAATACGAAAAATCAAAAGAGTGTAGGGCAATGAGTGCAGCATGTAGCATCTCATTCTTATGTGAAGAGAGACTCAGTACATAATAAGAGGGGTAAGTGACTGCAGGGTCATCTAAAAGCTCTGAGATATAAAGTTTTTCTTTTTTCTTTTGATACATGATGGCAGTATAATATAAAAAATAGAAGAGTGATTAAAATATGTCAAATTGACATATTTATTGAAAGCTACCAGCTCCCACCACCTCCACAGCCTCCGCCACCACCAGAAAAACCACCTCCACCAGTGCTTGAAGTATTTTGGCTAAGAGGGGTGTTGCTGCTGTATTCATAGCTGAGGAGAATTTATGCATACTGTTCATGTTACCGGTGTACGATAAAGCAGGGTGATGAGTAGTTTTTTAAACATGTATTAAATGTCTAAAGGTCAATTTTAGGCATGTTTTGTGCAGCAGTGGATTCTGAAGTAGAAAGTTCAAAGTACTCACGTGAGCTAAAGTTGAATTTACGTGCCACAAAGAGGTCTGGGAAAGACTCTAGTTTGGAATTGTAATCTCTTACAATAGCATTGTAATAACGTCTTGCATTTTGAATAGCATCTTCAATTCTAGAGAGTTCATCCTGGAGCTTTAAAAAGTTCGTGTTTGCTTTGAGGTCAGGGTAGGCTTCAGCGAGAGCAAACATTTTGACTAAAGCACCTGAAATCATGTTGGCAGCAGCTGCCTTTTCATCCATAGAACCTGCAGTAAGTCCTTGTTGTCTTGCCTGTACCACTTTTTCAAGTGTATCTGCTTCATACTCTTTGTACCCTTTTACTGTGTCTACCAGTGCAGGTATGAGATCGTAACGACGTTTAAGTTGTACATCAATGTCTGACCATGAGGCATTGATGCCAGCTCTTAGGGAAATAAACCTATTGTAAATGAATACAAGGTAAGCCCCCACAGCGATTATGCTTAGTAAAACGATATTTCCAAAACTCATATTTTTCCTTTAATAATCTTATGCAGCATTATAACAAAGGAAACTTTTTCTGGGCCTATTCGTCTTCTAGTTCTTCTTTTTTATCTTTTAAGGCATAAATATAGGTCTCTACATCCATCTCATCATAACGCTCCACGCTTACTTCTGTACGCACGAACTCTTTACCTTCAAAGTCATCTAGGTACTCCCAATTGTCTTCTAAATTGTGTGAGTAAAATAAAAAACCATGTACTGTGTCTGTATGGCCGTCTAGTTTAATGCCAGGGTAACCCATGGAAGCCGACCAACCTGCTGCAATAAGTTCTCCCTTGACAGTGGCAGGAACAAACTTTCCTACAATATTTTCCATGATGTGTGCATTGGGACAGTTGGGCATTAGTGTGCCATAGACAAAAAGTGTATCCATTGTTTACCTTTGGTTTAAAGAATTTGACTATTATAGTCTGACTTAATAAAAGTGACTCATGATTGAACCCATTATTGAGTACCTAGGGTAATCAGAGGGTTCAACTGTCACTAAAAAAGGAACACTATGGCTTATGCCTTGCATGACAAACTTGTCATTGCCATCTCATCACGTGCATTGTTTGACCTTGAAGAAGAGAATGCTATCTTTGATAAAGAGGGTTTAGAGTCTTATTATACACATCAGCTTGAAAATTTGGACAATCCTTTGGCCAAAGGCTCAGCTTTTCGTTTTGTACAAAACCTCTTAGCCATCAATCAACATTTTGAAAACAAACTCATAGAAGTCATCATACTTTCACGTAACAATGCAGCCACAGGTTTACGCATTGGTCGATCGATAGAACATTATGCCTTAGACATAGAAAGAACGGGTTGGACTGCAGGTACACCCGTGGCACGTTACTTAGAAGCATTTAAAGTAGACCTCTTTCTCTCAGTACATGCGCAAGATGTAGAAGAAGCTGTCAACTCTGGTGTGGCTGCTGCTACTATCTTACCCCATACTCCCATCACTTCTGAAGAGTCAGATATGGTCAAAATTGCTTTTGATGGGGACGCGGTGATTTTTGGAGATGAGAGTGAGAAAGTGTACCAAGAAGGTGGCTTAGATGCTTTCATCGCGCATGAGCGTGAAAATGCCAAAAATCCTCTGAGTAAAGGCCCTTTCTTTAAATTTTTGAAAATCATTTCAGAAATACAAGACAGATTTCCTATGGAGTCTTCACCTATACGTACAGCCCTTGTGACTGCACGAAGTTTCGCTACCCATGAGCGTGTTTTAGGCACCTTGGAAGGTTGGGGTGTACGTGTGGATGAAGCCTTTTTCCAAGGGGGTGTACAGAAGTACGAAGTCATCAAAGCCTTTGGTGCGGACATCTTTTTTGATGACCAAGATGCACATTTACAACACACGTTTAAAGAAACACCTTCAGCCAAAGTTCCCTACATACACGAGACATGACAACTCTACTAGGCATATTTTAAAAAAAAATTTTAAAATATGCCCTTACACTCAGAGAAAAATTATACTACTCTAGCATTACTTAAACGATAGAAAGGATAAAATATGGAAAACTTTAACATTACACTTATAGAAACACTTATTGCATCAGCTCTGGTACTAGGAATCATCAAACTTATTTGGTCTTCAGCGGACATAAGCATAAAATTGAAAAAATTTACAGTTCCTTTTATACTTTTATTTGTTGGTACGACAGCACATGCAGCATACCCTAAACTTGCAAAACATGCAGGCCTAAGTCCTTCTAAAATGGATAAAATTGTAAAGTCTCTGGTTAAAATTGAGACAACCACAGGGGAATATACCACAAGAAATAAGAGTTCAGGTGCGTATGGTCGTTACCAGGTAATGCCAAAAACAGCTAAATATTATTCTAAAAGGTTACATATTCCACTTGCACAGTGGAAAAAACCACGTAACCAAGATAAGATATTTAAAGCTATTATGACAGATAACATTAAATCTTTAAAAAGAAATGGACATACAGTTTCTGCTTTTTCTATCTACGGTTCACACCAGCAGGGTGCAGGTGGGTTTAATGCGATTATGAAAAATAAAAGTTTGAGTAAAAGTCTAGAGAGAAATTTACGTCAGAACCTACCATCTAACTTGAAACGTACAGCCAGAGCCAATCTCAAAAATACATGGATCTCTTACTGGAAAAAAAGATTGGCGTAAGTTAAATGTTTGGTTTAGCTATAGGAAATGGTCTGATTTTATTTGTCATCGCTGAAGTGCATTTGATTGGACTACTTAATATGATGACAAAGAGAGTAGGGGAAGAAGAAAAGTCTTAGCTTCTTTTTCTATAAAAGTCTGTTTTAAAGGCTTCAAATCTTTCTTCTAAAATCGCTTCTCTCATTTCTTTCATCAAATTAAGATAATAATAAAGATTGTGAATCGTACCCAGTCTGAAGTAAGTGCGTTCTCTTGCGCGGTAAAGGTGACGCAAATACGAACGTGAATACGTTTGACAAACCATACAAGCACACTCCGGATCGATAGGGCCTTCATCAGTGGTGTATTGTGCTTTTTTGATGTTAACTCTTCCAAAGCTGGCTTGATGAATGTTGCAAGGTCTGTTGCATCAAGATGATTGATCCCCCTTAAAGATGCTTTGACACTATCTCTATAAGCTCACTGCGTTTAAATGGCTTTGAGATATGATCTGCACATCCTATTTTCCGTTGCGCTTCTTTTGAGTCTTCGGTGACACTTGCCGTAACAGCTATAATAGGTACGCTGTTGGAACCAAGCATCTCATTTATCCTTTTTGTAGCTTCAAAACCGTCCATTACCGGCATTCGCATATCCATTAAAATAAGATCAGGTTTAAATGTCTGTACCATATCAATTGCTATCTGGCCATTTTTTGCTATGGATAAATCATAATCCAAATTATGGAGCATATCCAACATCATATTGATATTCATCTCATTATCCTCCACTATAAGTATCTTGATCCCTTTGTGAGCAATGGCATTTACAATATGTATAGAAATATGAGCCTCTTCATCTTCCAGTTTTAGTGAAGAAGACGTAGAAATCGTGAACCAAAACAGAGCGCCTCCCTCTTTGCTTCTTTTAACACCAATTGTACCCTTGTGTATCTCGACAAGACGCTTTGTCAG
>CAUZVG010000062.1:0-8521 GCA_963583215.1 Campylobacterales bacterium
CATCACAAAAAATTTTACAAGATAGGCTATAAAAAGTGCCAAAAAGACAATCAGTATTAACATAAAAATTTGCCAATACTCTATATGGCGAACATTGTAGAGTAAAAAAGGTGAAATACTTTTTGCTTTGTCTTTAAGGTAAAAGTAGAGATTGTTTTCTTCAATTTTTTTTGTTTTCACCCCTGTTTTGAATGCTGACATTTCATGATAGAGTACATCTATCTTTGCCAGTGTCTCAGGTGTAAATTGCCACTTTGTTTTACCTTCAATACTATACGGTATTAAGACAATACTTCCTTTAACATGGTTGTAATACACATAAGGTTTTTTACTTTTAGGGTCATTGGGAAATTCTTGATACACCAGGGGTGAGACACGGTCTAACACTGACTTCAAATAATAAGCAAGAAGAGGTGCTTGCCATTCGTGAATGGCAGGGTCAATACGTGAAAGATTCATCGTAGAGATGACAAACGCTTTACCACCCTCTTCCCAACGGTCATACTCTTCCATGAAGGTGCGTAAAGTTGCACGGGCATGTTTGAGTTCTAAATTGTCATGAGGGTTAATTTCATACGCCTTACGTGTTTTTAGTAAGTCTTGAAGCTGCTTGTTTAAGGTTTCACTAGACGGCACATCTATTTTCCAACCCAAAGCAGTTTTAGAAAAATCTATGGGTATACGAATATTACTGCCTAATTGTTTAATCCAAACCCTATGTTCTGTACCCTTACTTTCTTGGAAAAAATCTCTTTTCTTAACCATACACTGGTCTATCACATTAAAAAGTTTTTGGGCTAAAGACAAACGTACAGCATGATAAAAGGAACTTTGTTCTTGCGTAAAATTCAAAATATCTAAAGCTTTTTCCAAAGCCCGGTATTGGCCATTACGTACGGCACTTCCTAAAGACAAAAAAGAGTATATGGTTTGAAGGGGTGTCGCCATATCAATAGTTAAGGCGTTAAAGTCTTTGTCTTCAGCAACCCTTACACCGGAGATCCAATCTCCTAAATGTGTGGTTCCGAAAAAAGTATTGTGACTCTCTCCCATTGTTAAGGTTAACTTCCCACGGCTACCATTACTTGTTTGCGTATTTGCACGCAGTATCTGCTGTGAAACTTTACCTTCTAACTTGCCTGACTCTGGCTCATAGCTACCCTTAACTTTTGTACCATTTTGTTCTAAGTTTAATACAAAAGTACCAGCCTTCCAAGAGACATGCCATTGGCCACTCCAGTTGGAGTTGTCAGAAATGGAGGAATCACTAGCGAAAGAAGTAACAGAAAGACTAACAATAGAAAGTAAAATAAGTAAAAATGTCACAATAATTTTCATACAATTCCCCTAAATAATAACTAAGTATAACATAGCAAGATAAGATAGCAAAACAAGATAGATAAAAATAATAATTTTGGAATACAGAGTGAAGACTCTAACGAGTGAGAAAATATCTGTACCACATCTTTGATGTGGCACGCGATGCCCTTACGTTAAAAAGAGGTACGTAATAGCAATGGCAAATGCTGATGCAGTCATATACCCTGCACCAAACATAAACGAAGAAAGGATTTTAAGTAGTGGTTGGTAACGCCATTTTACAAGTAAAATAATCAGTGAACCAATTACCGAAGGTAAAAAGACATACGCCATAATAAGTCCTAAAGTGAATCCGTTAGGGATAAGAATCTGTGTAGAAATTACCACACCAATTAAAAAAACTAACGCCACATACATACCCATATATTTTATTGTACTGTATTTTGTAATACACTCATCAAGTGTCAATTCTTTAGTGACCAAACACTTCATATCTGAAAAATCTGCATCTTTTAAAGACATCTCTTCTGCGATAAAGAAGATGATAATACTTCCAAATAGTCCTATAGCAATTGCAATCATTAACATACCCATGAGGAATCCTTTTTAATTCTAATTTTTTAACACAATGGAACCCTCTGATGAACCTAGACGTTCACAACATCTCTAGCTTTTGTCTAGGCTAGGCACTCTTTTGAAAGCCTAGCCGTAGCTAAGGTGAAAAAGAGTAACGACGCATAGGCAAAAGCTAGTGATGCCCAAAGGGGTGGGCTTTGCAAATGCAATCTTGCACAAGATATTTACTTCGTCTTAGCTATGGCTAGGACTTATAAATCTCTTGCACAATCTCACATTTGCAAAATCCATTGTGAATGTCTAGGTTCATCAGAGGGTTCCAGTCATTGTAACGTAAACTATTTTAATATATGTTTTAATAATAGATTAAGTTTAAGAAAAATGAATGTTATAAATAATAATAATCATTATGATAAGAAAGGGTAATAAAGAAAGGAGGAAAGAGATGAGAAATTCTTACACCTTAAAAGACTTAAGGTGTAAGGGGAGTGAGTCTAAGACTACTCAACCATTGCAATAAGCTCTTCTTTAGAGACTTTAGAGAAGTTCAAGTATTTATAAATATCATCAGTCATTTCTGGCTTGATTTTATTTTTAACAATTTCTAAGTACTCTGCTGCTGTTGGTAATTTACCTTTAAGTGCAACAACCGCTGCAAGCTCAGCAGAACCAAGATACACTTGAGAACCTTTACCAAGTCTGTTATCGAAGTTTCTTGTAGATGTTGAGAATACCCATGCATTTTGCTTAACAGAAGCCTGGTTACCCATACATAAAGAACATCCTGGAGGCTCAATACGTGCGCCTGCCATTCCAAATACAGAGTAGTAACCTTCTTCTTGAAGTGTTTTCTCATCCATTTTAGTTGGAGGACAAATCCAAAGTTTAGTCGCTACTGGACCTTCACCTCTAAGTACTTCTGCATTGGCTCTAAAGAGACCAATATTTGTCATACAAGAACCAACAAATACTTCATCAAAGTCTACTCTAAGTCCTGCTGCGTGTACTTCAGTCAATGTTTTAACATCATCCGGGTCATTTGGACATGCAACAATTGGTTCTTTAATATCAGACATATTAATTTCAATGACCGCTGCATACTCTGCATCTGCATCTGCTTCAAGAAGTACTGGGTTTGCAATCCAATCTCTCATTTTCTGAGCACGTCTTTCAAGTGTCGCTTTGTCTTCATACCCTTGAGCAATCAACTCTTCGATAAGTGCAACGTTAGATTCAAGGTATTCAATAATTGGCTCTTTATCAAGCTTCACTGTACATGCAGCAGCAGAACGCTCAGCAGATGCATCAGAAAGCTCAAATGCTTGCTCACATTTAAGTTGCTCAAGACCTTCAATTTCTAAAATACGTCCAGCAAAGATGTTTTTCTTACCAGCCTTTTCAACAGTCAAAAGACCATCTTTAATTGCTTGGTGAGGAATAGCATTTACCATATCACGTAGTGTAATACCTGGTTGAATTTCACCTGAGAATCTTACTAAAACAGACTCTGGCATTGTAAGAGGCATAGACCCAGTAACAGCTGCAAACGCAACAAGTCCAGAACCAGCGGGGAAAGAGATACCTATTGGGAATCTTGTGTGGCTATCTGCACCTGTACCAACAGTATCTGGAAGACACATTCTGTTTAACCATGAGTGGATAACACCATCACCTGGTCTAAGTGTGAACCCTTTTCTGTCAGTCATAAAGTCTGGTAGTGTATGCTGAAGAATGATGTCTGCAGGTTTTGGGTATGCAGATGTATGACAGAATGATTGAAGAACAAAGTCTGCACCAAAGTTAAGCGCTGCCAAGTCTTTTACTTCATCTCTAGTCATTGCTCCAGTTGTATCTTGTGAACCAATTGTTGTACATACTGGCTCAGAGTAAACACCTGGTTTAACACCCTCTATACCAGCAGCTTTTCCTACCATTTTTTGTGCAAGTGTAAAGCCTTTACCATTGTCAGCAGGGATTGATGGTGTCATGAAGATATCTCCAGCATCCAAGCCAAGAGCTTCTCTAGCTTTTACAGTAAGACCTTTACCAATGATAAGTGGTACACGTCCACCAGCTCTCATTTCGTCTGGAAGTGTGTTTGGCTCAATACTAAATTCAGAAACCACTTTCCCCTCTTTTTCAATCACGCCATCAAAAGGTTTAAGTGTAATCACGTCACCTGTGTTAAGCTCAGCTGTTGGTGCTTGGATAGGGATACATCCACCATCTTCTGCAGTGTTAAAGAAAATTGGAGCGATAAGATCACCAATAACCACACCACCTGTTCTTTTACCAGGAATAAAAGGAATGTCTTCACCCATGTGCCATTGAAGTGAGTTGATACCAGATTTTCTTGATGAACCAGTTCCAACAACATCACCAACGTATACTAGTGGGTGACCTTTTTCTTTAAGTTCTTTCATCATATCTAATGGATTATCCATTCTATTGATAAGGAATGAATTTGCATGTAAAGGAACATCTGCTCTTGTAAATGCTTCAGAAGCTGGAGATAAATCATCTGTGTTTGTTTCACCAGGGATTTTATATACAGTTAGTGTAATCTCTTTTTCCATTTCTGGTTTGTTGTAGAACCACTCAGCATTTGCCCAAGATGTTATGATCTCTTTTGCAAGTGCATTACCTTCATCCATAAGTTTTTTAACAGCGTTAAATGAATCATAAACAAGAATTGTATTTTTAAGTTGTGCTGCTGCAGACTCAGCCACAGTCACATTAGATGAAGAAAGTGCATCTACAAGAGGAGCCACGTTAAATCCACCTAACATTGTTCCTAAAATGATTGTTGCCAATACTTTATCTATCTCTGTACAAGATGCATTACCCTGAACAATATCATTTAAAAATGCTGCTTTAATGTATGCTGCATCATCTACACCTGCTGGAATTTTGTTTTTAAACAACTCCATTGCATACTCTTTATCTGCAACGGGGTTTGCTTTAAGTAACTCTACAAGTTCTGCTGTTTGTTCTGCTGTAAGAACGAGTGGTGGAACACCCAATTCTGCACGCTCAGCTGTGTGAGCTTTATATTCTTCTAATAAGGCCATAATGGTCTCCTGTTTTATATAGATTTTTGTAAAATGATAATAGCAAAAAAGTGATTGAAAGTAGTGATTATAAGTAGAAGGTATGGTTGAGATGGTTTTTTTGTATCGGATAGTTACAGAAAAAGCCTAAACTTAAGACTTCTTTACTCTGTATTTAAATATTACACGATTTCTCTGTTACCTTTTGCATTGGGTGCAGAGAGTATGCCTTTGGCTTCTAGTTGTTCTATAATGTTTGCTGAACGGTTATAGCCAATTTGAAGCTTGCGTTGTAAGTAAGAAATAGAGGTCTTATTGTCGCTAAGAACCACTTGTTTTGCTTCTTCATAGAGTGAATCTAAAACCACTTCAACATCACCTCCATTTGAACTTGCAGCTGCTCCACCTGCTACTAAATAAGAGTCATCATATTCAGGGACACGTTGTGCTTTGATGTATTCTACTACCTTTTCTATCTCTTCTTCTGTATTCCATGGTGCATGTATACGTACTAGTCCTGTAGAACCTGGAGGGGTAAAAAGTCCATCTCCACGTCCAAGCAAAGAGTCAGCTCCCATAGCATCTAAAATGACTTTAGAGTCTATGCGTGAACCGACACGGTAGCTTAGTCTGGATGGTAGGTTGGCTTTAATCATACCTGTGACTACATCCACCGATGGTCTTTGTGTAGCGACGACCAAATGTATACCACAAGCACGTGATTTTTGTGCTAGTCTAGCTATGCTAATTTCTACTTCTTTACCACCACTCATCATTAAGTCAGCCAATTCATCGATGATGACAACGATATATGGAAATGGCTCTTGCCCTGTTTTCTTCACTTTTTCATTATAGTTTTCTATGTTTTTTGTACGAGCGTCCGCCATAAGTTTATAACGTCTTTCCATCTCTCCTACCATGTTAGCTAGGGCTGCTATGGCTTTGACTGGTTCAGTGATAACAGGTGTTATAAGATGCGGAATGTCCTCGTAAGCTGCAAACTCTAACATCTTAGGGTCTATGAGCATAAGCTTTAGTTGGTCTGGGTCATTACGGTAAAGAAGCGAAAGTATCATCGCATTGATCCCTACTGATTTACCAGAACCCGTTGTTCCTGCTATAAGTAAATGAGGCAATTTCTTAAGGTCTGTGATAAATGGATTACCTACGATGTCTTTACCAAGGGCTACCGTAAGCGGAGAGGCAGCTTCTTTAAAGAGATCAGATTCGAGTATCTCACGTAGGTAAATTGTATCTATACTTTCGTTTGGTATTTCAATCCCCACAACATCACGCCCAGGGATAGGCGCTTGTATACGGATGGTCTCAGCACTTAGTGCCATTGCAAGATCATCTTGAAGTCCGAGTATCTTAGAGACTTTTACATTGGGAGCTGGCTTAAACTCAAAGGTGGTGACCAAAGGACCAGAATAAGTACGGACCACATCACCATCAACTCTAAATTGGGCAAGTTTTGAAAGTAAATCTTCGATTTTTCTGTCAATCTCAGCTTCGTTTACTTTTTTGGTAATCTTAGGTGCTTTTTGTAAGAAGTCTAGTTTAGGCAGTTTAAAGTTTTTAGGTTTTGCCACAATACCTTTATCTATCTCTTGCATGAGTTTTGAATTCTCTTCTAGTTCTGAAACTATTTTTACATGGGAGTTTGTCGTGTTTGTTGGCACGTCACTCTCAGAAGAACAACTCATGTCATGTTCTAATTCAAGAATTTCATTCATGACAGCATCTTCTTCCACATTCTTTCTAACACGAGGTTTCGGGCTGCTACTTATTTTTTTTGTGGCAACTTTTCTTTTACTTACAGTTCTCTTTTTAGCTGCTACTTTCTCTTCTAAGACTGGCATCATTTCATCTTCTAAACGTGGAGAAGAAAAAGGATTTTTAAACAGTTTTTTCAACACAGCCCCAGACTTAGCAAGCCAAGAAAAAGAGAAAGCCTTTTTAGGAGTTTTTTCGGCAAAAGTAGTAAAAGAAAAGTCATCATCTAAAATGAAAACCAAAGAGAGCATCAAAACCATCAATAAAAAGAGCCAAAGGCCCGCTGTACCTATGAATGGCTGTAAAAACTCAACCACTTGTGTACCAAGGTAACCTGCATTTTTATGTTCAAGTACTAAGGCTTCAAAAATGACAAGGGCAATAAAAAAGAGTATCCATCCCAAATAAAAGTCAAGTTCTTTGCGTGTACGCACATCAGAGTAGAGTTTGTAAAGAGGGTAAAAGAGAATGAAAATATTGACATAAGCCAAATAACCAAAAAGGTGAATATTGCCTTCACCAATCATTTTACCAATGTTTCCAGCAAGTGCTGTCTCAGGAAAAAGTGTTGAAAATGCCACATATAAAAAAAGTATGGCGGTAATAATAAGGCTAATCTTCAAAAGTACTCCCCTGAGTTTGATATTATTTAATAAATTTATTATAACAGATAAAGATAAGGCAGCTATGAAAATGCGTCGAATTGACATAAAATGATACTTTCACACCCTACTAAACACTATTTAAGGCCTCACAGTGTAGAATCCTTCTCACGTTAATACGTAAGCCCGCGTGGTGGAATGGTAGACACGTCGGATTCAAAATCCGATGTCGCAAGACGTGGCGGTTCGAGTCCGCCCGCGGGTACCACCAATAGAACGTTTTTTGAGCTAAGCTCAACAAAACTACGTTAACACTGTGTTTCACTCAGCGTGAAGCTCAAACGACTAGTCGTTTTAAAGCACTAGTGCGTGAACCTGCTGTTGAAGCAAACCCAGTGTTAACGTAGTAAAGATAAACTTCGTTTATTTTACGTTCAATCTAAGTGCGGGCGTAGCTCAGTGGCTAGAGTTCCTGCCTTCCAAGCAGGCTGTCGAGGGTTCGAATCCCTTCGCCCGCTCCACCTTTATTTCACAAATTACTTTTTCATAATACATTATTAAAACGTACTAGTACGTGAGCCAACTGCTGAAGTTGTCACAGTGACAACGTAACAAAGACGGACTTCGTTCGTTTTGTGTCCTACAATAGTACCCTGCCTTCCAAGCAGGCTGTCGAGGGTTCGAATCCCTTCGCACGCTCCACCTTCATTTAACTCTAAATAATCCACATAAAATTAACGTACAGAAAAGTTCTGTAATGCTCTTGCTTTTTTCTCATACATTTCACTCTTCTTCACATTGCCCACTTGCTTATAATAATACGCCAATCCAGAGACGATACTTATGTCACCTTGATGCCTAGCATACGCTTCTTCTAAAACAACAATTGCAGCCTGAGCGTTGTGTGCACCTAGTGAAATAGCATATACGTAGCTAAAACGTGCATTGTTTTTGTCTAAATCTCTTGCATTTTTTAATGCAGCTTCTGCTTTTTTACTCTCTTTAGCGCGCACATACCACAGCCCTAAGGTATGGTGTAACATTGCCATTTCAGGTAAAACCTTAATCCCTTTTTCCAACACTTCCTTGGTTTCAATCTCTTTTCCTTGTGTTTGCAAGAAGTGACTGTAGTTAATATAGGCAGGTACAAACATAGGCTGTAAACGTAAAGCTTCAATATACGCTTCTTTTGCTTCT
>CAUZVG010000063.1:0-8506 GCA_963583215.1 Campylobacterales bacterium
TTTTTAGAATCACCATGCATAGAAAAACCCAGGATGAGTTTGACGGTATGGCTTATGCCTTCTCTTTCCAATACTATTGGAGTCCTGCCAATAACATAGGAATACGTCTTGCACAATCGTTTATTGGTAATACTGAGTATAGAGACTTGACAAAACCTTATACTAATTTGGAAGAGTTAGAAACTTTTGGGGGTATTTATGAATACGCTACCTCTGTCTCATTTAGACAAAACATTTGGCGTAAATGGTTTTTTTATGAAGTGCGTCCAGGGGTAAACTTTCACAGAGAAAATGACTATAAACCCAGTTACTCAGTACGTATATTTATAGATATCCACTTTGGGAAGTCTTATTCAAAACTTTGAGAAATGAAGGAGGAGTTATAGATATTATTTCTATGTGTTGTAAGATCGGTCTCCGGCATCTCCCAAGCCTGGCATGATAAACATTTGTCCATTAAGTTTTTCATCTACCTGAGCGATATACATTTCGATATCAGGATGTTTTTGCGCCAAGACAGCAAGACCTTCGGGAGATCCGACAATGTTGAGAGAGATGATCTTTTTAGGTGCTTTACCTTTGATAACTGCTATCGCGTCACAGAGTGATCCACCTGTAGCAACCATCGGATCAACTATTATCACAGTTTTCCCTTCACATTCGGGTATACGGTCATAATAAAGCACACTCTGATGAGTATTTTCGTCACGTTTCATTGCTAAAAACCCTGAAGAGGCTTTGGGGAAGAGTGCGGTGATTGACTCGATCATTGGAAGTCCTGCACGTAAAATGGTAACAAAAATCAGATTCTCTTCTTTTATAAAAGAAAATGACTGTTCTCCCTGCCAGGTTGTGATCATATTATCTTCAAGTGTTTCTGCCTTGAGTGCCTCATAGGCCAACAGACGTGCCAGTTCCTGAACAATATGACGAAAACGCAAAGCATCGGTTTTGCTTTCTCTTAAATGATTTACCAGTGTTTTAACAACAGGATTAGAAAGTTCATGAATCATCATATACCTTTTCTCTTTAGATACTTTATTATACCAAATTATACCAACTTGTTTTTAGTTATGCAAAAATATAAGTACATAAAGGTTAGATCATGGTTCTTATGCATCCTGAAATAGTTGCTTTTGATTATGATGAACGTGACGCCGGAGTGATGAATATGATCGAGATGGGCATAGAAGGTGCAAAATGAAACCAACGTCATAGTGGTATCTATGAAGCAGGACCTTCTGATTACCTTGAAATGGTAGAGGCCAATGTAGAAATGAGTGTAGACTCAATGGACCTTAACCCTGATACTGTATTAAAAACCATACAAAATATCAGTGCACTTGAGGCTAAAGAGAAGAAATAGCTAGATTAATTCTTTTAACTTTCTTTCTCAGCTTTCTCTTTTTTCTTATAGTCTTTGATATGCTTTTTAATCTCTTGCTTTAACTCTTTTTTGAGTCTGCTGTCCATCTCTTTTTTAATATACTTTTTGATTTTCTTCTTGTTCATCATTTTTTGTCCTTTTAAATGTTTTAGTACATGTCATCTGCACCTATTTATATGATAAGACAAAGAAACTTTGAGTTATATGAAATCTTGTTGTATTAATCATAACTATTGATAGCTTTTATCTTGTGTTTAGAACATTAAAAAATTATTTTAAAGATTGACTTTGGGTTTTTATTATAATATAATCTAAAGTTAAGTATTTATAAAAGGAAAAGATATGAAAATAGTGACTTCAAAATTGTTGATGGCTTTAAGTTTGGGTGTGGCTGCTGTTACCATGCCAACTCAAGTCATGGGAAAGAAACCAAATATTTTGGTAATGTGGGGGGATGACATTGGGTATTGGAACATCTCTGCTACTAACCAAGGTATGATGGGGTACAAAACACCAAATATTGATTCTATCGCTAAAGAGGGTGCACTGTTTACAGATATGTATGCTCAGCAGTCTTGTACTGCAGGTCGTGCTGCTTTTGTACTCGGACAACAGCCTTTTAGAACAGGTCTCTTGACTATTGGTATGCCTGGATCTGATCATGGTATACCAGATTGGACACCTACAATCGGTGATTTGCTTAAAGAGCAAGGGTATGCAACAGGCCAATTTGGTAAAAACCACTTGGGTGACCAAGATAAACACTTACCGACTGCACACGGTTTTGATGAGTTTTTTGGAAACCTCTATCACCTCAATGCCGAGGAAGAGCCTGAAACGTATTACTATCCAAAAGATCCGGAATTTCATAAAAAGTTCGGACCTCGTGGGGTTATTCATTCACAAGCAGATGGCAAGATAGAAGATACAGGTCCATTGACTAGAAAACGTATGGAAACTGTGGATTATGAGTTTGGTGCAGCGGCAAAAGACTTTATGGAACGTTCTGTTAAAGCAGATAAACCTTTCTTTGTGTGGATGAACTTTACGCGTATGCATGTTTGGACACGCCTTCAGAAAAAATATCAAGGAGTTACAGGGATCAGTATTTATGCTGATGGTATGAGAGAACTAGATGATATGGTTGGTAGTTTCCTTGATCACATCAAAAAACTGGGTGTTGAAGACAACACTATCGTAGTATTCTCAACAGATAATGGTGCAGAAAAGTTTACCTGGCCTGATGGTGGTAACACTCCATTTTATGGTGAAAAAGGTACAACATGGGAAGGTGGTATGAGAGTACCTCAAGTGGTTAAATGGCCAGGAACTATTAAACCAGGTTCAATCTATAATGACATTATGAGTCAGGAAGACTGGATGCCGACACTACTTGCTGCGGCTGGTGTACCTGATGCAAAAGAGAAACTTGCTTCTAAAGAAGGTATGACAGCAAATGGTAAGAACTTTAGAGTTCATCTTGATGGCTATAACTTTAAACCATACTTTGAAGGTAAAGAGAAAAAAGGTCCTCGTAGAGAGATTATGTATTTTGCCGCTTCTGGTATGCTTAATGCAATACGTGTAGATGATTGGAAGATTGCGTTTGCTATTGAAGAAGGAGCAATTGACTCAGCTTATCGTCAAGTTCCGGCATGGCCTAGAATCACCAATCTTAGAGCTGATCCATTTGAGAGTGCTCAAAGAGATTCAGCAATGTATGTCAGATGGTATGGTGACAATATGTGGATGATGGTTCCTGCACAAGGATTTGTTAAGAACTTCTTTGGTTCTATAGAAGGTTATCCTTTCCAGGAAGGGAGTTCACTGAGTGCTGGGAATATCGGTTACAATACACTTAAAGCACAAAAAGCATTAGGTGGTCTCAAAAGACTTCTTGATACAGCAATTCAAAACTAAATTTATTTGATTTTTTCCAAAGGATTTTTCCTTTGGAAGATTGTTTTAAATCCATGTTGGTGGCTTTAAAACAGTGAACTACATTATCAAAGGAGTGTATCATGCATATGAAAAAATCAATTCAAAGAAGCCTTGTTGCACTAGTTTTTATAGGGATGATGCCCTGTACAAATTTCGCATCAGAGGGTAATAAAACACCCAAACTCATACTTCAAATCACCGTCGATCAACTCCGCTCTGATCTTCCTAGAAGATATATGTCAAAGATGGGTAATGGTGGGTTTAGGTACTTATATGATAAGGGCATCGTCTATGAAGATGCACACCATGCACATTCAAACACAGAAACCATTGTAGGACATACGACATTGGCTACCGGAGCGTATCCTTCTCGTCATGGTCTTATCGGAAATGTCTGGTATGACAGAGCTACGGGTCATATGACTTACAACATAGAAGATAACAGATATCACCTTTTAACAAGAGGGGCAGATGTTGATAAATCAACTGAGATCGACCCGACACAAAGAGTTGCCAGAAGCGATGGTCGCTCACCCGCAACTATACTGGTATCTACTTTTTCAGATGAACTTTCTATCCATACAGATAAAAAAGCAAAAGTGTTTGGTGTTTCTGTAAAAGACAGGGGAGCTGTCTCTATGGCAGGACATGCTGGTAAAGCCTTTTGGTTCTCTAAAGCAAATGGTGAGTTTGTAAGCAGCAGTTTTTACTATGATAAATACCCAAAGTGGGTAGATACTTTTAATGCAAAACAACCGGCACTGGCTTATGAAAATAAGAGTTGGGAACTTATGTATAAACCATCTGAGTATATGTTTGGCGAGAAAGATGATCAAGCTTGGGAGACTGTGGTAGGGGGCTTTGGACGCGTATTCCCACATGCCTATGGCTCAGCAGAGGGTAAATACTTCAATACTTTTTTAACACTCAGTCCTGCAGGTGATGACCTGACACTTGATTTTGCAAAAGTCTTGATAGAAAATGAAAATATAGGTCAAGATGACGTAACAGATTACCTCTCTGTGAGTTTTTCTTCTACAGATTATGTGGGACATGTCTTTGGCCCTTTAAGCTTAGAAGCGGAAGACAACCTGCTTCGTCTTGACAAAACATTGGCAGAGCTTTTTGCTTTTGTCGATAAAAAAGTAGGATTAGAGAATACACTCATCGTCCTCTCTGCAGATCATGGTGGTCCGGAAGCACCTCCTCAAGTTAATGAATACGGGATAGAAGCAAACTATGTTGACCCTGACTCTTGGGATAAAACAGCAGGGATAGAAAAACTGAAAAAAGAGTTTGGTATAGGTAAAGAACTGATTCAGGCATTTAATCCTCCTTATATTTACCTCAATCAAAAAGTCATTAAAGAAAAAGGTCTTGATCTTAGAAAAGTTGAGCAAGTGGTCTCAAATGAGCTCATGAAATTTAAAGGTGTAAGCTATGCTGTTTCAAGCATGGACCTCATGGAAGGTAATGTTCCCCATACAGAAAATATGCGTTTGATATTGAACTCTCATAACCATAAGCGTTCAGGGAATATCTTTGTGCTTTTTGAGCCTAATTGGTTCATTAATGATTTTGACGGCTTGACTGTTGCCTGTACCCATGGTTCACTTTGGAACTATGACACCTATGTTCCTGTTATCTTTGCAGGTGTAAATATTAAACCTAAAAGTGTGTACCGGAAGATAGAAACAGTAGATGTGGCTAGAACACTAAGTGCATACGTAAAGGTAAAACCACCCTCTGGAGCAAATGGCCAGATCTTAAAAGAAGTCTTGGAAAACAGATAAAAAAGTGCCAGAATTAATTGTATTTCTCACCCCAACTTCTCCTAGCTTTTTAATAGGAGTGGATGAGGTAAAGATGTTATATTATTAGACTATCTAAATAAAAGGAAAGAGATGTTAAAAACAAAATTATTATTGGCTGTTATCACCATGTTGGCAGGGACACTTGCATTTGCTCAACCTATTTCTGTGGAAGGAGCAGAAGAAATTGTTGAGGAGAGTGCCTCATCTTCATTGGGAGAGGTGGCTACAAAACTGGCTAACCCAGTAGCCGCGATGATCTCTTTACCTATACAAGGGAATTATCAGCAAAAAGAAAATGGACATACATGGTTAACCAATGTACAGCCTGTTGTGCCTATTGATGTGAGTGAAAACTGGAACATCATTTCTCGTACCATTGTACCTATTGTCGTAAATTCTGGTGCTGTGACAACTTCAGGCATAGGTGACATTGTACAGAGTGCTTGGCTCTCACCTAAATCCCCCACTGAAAGTGGTTGGATATGGGGTGCTGGTGCAGCATTTTTCATACCTACAGATTCGGATGTGAGTTTGAGAAAATGGGGAGTGGGTCCAACAGCTTTGGCACTTAAACAGACAGGTCCATGGACGTATGGTGGACTGTTTAACCATATTTGGTCAACAGGTGGAAGTGATAGTCTCATTGAAGATATAGATCAAACATTTATGCAACCATTTTTAACGTATATTACACCTCAAGCTGTAACTTTTGCACTTAATACAGAGAGTACGTATGACTGGGAACGTGAACAGTGGACAGTCCCTATTAACTTCAATGTGACTAAAGTCACTAAAGTCGGAGATCAAATCATCTCTTATGGTGCGGGAGCCACTTACTGGGTAGATGCACCAGATGGTCAGCAAGAGGGCTGGGGTGTCAGACTTCAATTGACCTTTATTTTTCCAAAATAGTCTCTTAGCCATAAACGAATTATCGTTTATGGTTTGGCTTGTATAATATACCTTTAGAAAAAGTTGTTAAAAATAAACCAAGGTACCTTAATGTTAAAAAAAATATTGTTACTGCTAGTTCTCTCTTCATCACTAATAGTAGCAGAGAATGCTCACTACATGGGAGACACATCTTGTATTGAGTGTCACCATAAAGAGTTTAAGGCATGGAAAGGTTCACACCATGACTTAGCCATGATGGAAGCCAATGATGACTCAGTCAAAGCAGACTTCAACAACACAACGTTTAACTATAATGGCATTATCTCTCATTTTTACAAAAAAGATGGAAAGTTTATGGTTGAAACAGATGGTCCTGATGGTAAATTACATACCTATGAGATTAGCTACACTTTTGGCATCTACCCTTTACAGCAGTACATGATAAAGTTCCCCAATGGGAAAATACAAGTGCTTGACCCTACTTGGGACAATAGAAGTAAAGAAGAGGGTGGGCAACGTTGGTACCACATTCATAAAGATGACAATGTTACAGCAGGTGATCCTCTACACTGGACTGGACCAAACATGAATTGGAACTATATGTGTGCAGATTGTCACTCTACGAACCTCAAGAAAAACTATGATGTAGAAAAGAAAGTTTATCATACTACATGGGACAGTATCAATGTCTCTTGTGAAGCTTGTCATGGTCCAGCATCCTCTCACCTCACTTGGGTGAGAAACAGAGAGTTAAATGTTAGCAACAAAGGTTTTCCTCTCACTTTAAATAAGCCTAAAAACAAATGGCGAGACCGTAATGCTACCTTAAAGTCCTATATACAGAAAAAAGAGTTAAATGTTTGTGCCAAATGTCACTCAAGACGTTCACAACTTGACGATGACTTTGTTCCAGGGGATGATTTTCATGACCATTATCTTCCTGTAAAACTAGATAGTGGACTTTACTTTCCCGATGGTAAAATAGAAGATGAAGTTTATGTCTATAATTCCTTTTTACAAAGTGAAATGTATGCACAGGGTGTAACATGTACAGACTGTCATGATGCACATAGTCTAGAACGTAAAGGCCTAGGAGACAAGGTGTGTTTTTCTTGTCACCAAAGTGCAACATACACAGCAACTTCACACCATAAACATAAAACAGGAAGTAAAGGTGCATCGTGTATATCTTGTCACATGCCTGCACGTACTTATATGGGTGTAGACTCTCGTAACGACCATTCTTTTAGAGTACCAAGACCAGATGTTTCGGTAGAACATAAAGAGGTACCCAATGCTTGTAATCTTTGTCATACAGACAAAGATGCATCGTGGGCCACAGAGGCCATGAAAAAATGGTATGGAAAAGTACCTGAGGGTAAACAGAACTTTTCACATGCGCTTTCTGCTTTACGTGCAAATGCACCAGATGCACCTAAGTCTTTGTATGCGGTACTGACTTCAAATGCACCTGTTCTTGCAAAAGCGACGGTTACAGAGTACTTAGGGAATTACCCCTCTAAACAGACTTTCACTACCACCTTACAAATGTTAGGGAGGTCTGATCCTAGCCTAAGACGTTCGGCTTTGATTGCACTAGAAGCTTTTCCTTTAAAAATGCGTATTAAAAAGACTTTTGATATGTTAAAAGACAAAAGTAAAATGGTACGTATGGAAGCTGCTAGACAACTTTCTTCTTTGCCTGTTGGAAATTTAGAAACCCAGCAGAAAGAAATATTGGCAAAGGTATTAACCGAATACAAAGAGAGTTTATTTTTTACCGCTGAGCGTCCAGAAACACAACTCTCTTTGGCAAGACTTTATACCGTAGAAGGAAAGATGAAAGAAGCAAAAGAAGCGTATATTGAAGCTTTACGTTTACAGCCTATGTTTGTACCTGCCTATATTAACTACAGTCACTTCTATCAAACACAAGGAAAAGAAGATGAAGCCAAAGAAGTGTTGCAAGAGGGTATTGAAATTTTACCAAATATGGCAATGTTGCACCACACTTTAGGACTGTGGTATGTGCGCGCTAAAGAGAGTAAAAAAGCGATAAAAGCATTCAAACATGCAAGAGATTTAGACAAGAATAATGCACGTTATAGCTACGTATATGCTATTGCTCTAGGTGAACACAACCCTCAGGCTGCTATTGTTATTTTAGAAGAAGCGCATGCTAGGCATCAAGGTGATGTGAGTATTGTCTCTGGATTGGCGTATTATTATAAGCAAATAGGTAACGTTAAGAAGAGTGAAGTGTATGAGAAAAAAGTAAAAGCTTTACAAAACTTTTCTGTACGCTAATTTTATATGGATTATTTTAGATTTAAAATGAAGTGGAGCGGGCGAAGGGATTCGAACCCTCGACAGCCTGCTTGGAAGGCAGGGTACTATTGTAGGACACAAAACGAACGAAGTCCGTCTTTGTTACGTTGTCACTGTGACAACTTCAGCAGTTGGCTCACGT
>CAUZVG010000064.1:0-8478 GCA_963583215.1 Campylobacterales bacterium
GCGTAATCTTTGTAGGTCGGGGTACCATTACCCCGACGGTTTAAATTTCTAGTTGAATAAATTAATGTATTTATGCGTCTTCGTCTGTTTTCATATCGACAAGTTCAGCCAAAAGTTCTTCTATCTCATCTTCTTCTAGTTCATTACGTCCTAGTTCTTCTACAATGGCAAAACACTCTGTACGCATTTCACGTAACTCTTCAAGATCGTCTTTTTGTTCTTTTGAAGCATTTTTAGCTTTATCAATGGCTGCAAAAAGCTCATCAATGGCAACTTCTAAGTCGGGAATAATTTCAATTTCTAAAAGGTTTTTTAATTTATCTGCTGATGTCATGGGTACTTCCTATGTTAATATGATAGAATTATAGCCAAAAAATAATCACTCCCATGAAATAAGGAAACAAAGATGTCAAAAACAGATAAAAACACCCAAGAGAATCAAACAGATGAGAAGTTCTTCCAAAGAGTAGACACACTTATTGCCATAGCTAACGGATATGTTAAAGCAGAAGTACACCCAACACGTGCAACCAATTCATTTATGTTTGCTGCTGCACGTTTTAACGCATGGATGGTCGCCGCGGGGTACAAAGATGTAGAAGAGTTTGCCAATGAGAAAGAGAAAGTGATAGCGCACTTCACAGAGCAGTACAAACTTATGCTCAATGAAAACCTAGATGACTACATCAAAAACTTTGACAAATACATGAGTCCAGCAAAAAAGAGTCCTGAGAAGAAATAAATAACCCTATTAATGGGTTTTACTTGAGTGAATGTCTGTGTAAAAGGAGATGTTGGCTTGAGTGCCAGAGGTATGTAAACGGCAGTCTGCCGTTTACTCTAAAGGTCTAGTGAAGTACTAGTGGTTAGTGACAACCACATCCTGTACCACAGCTTTCGTCTTCAGTTTTTGCAGGTGCTGCTTTAGCTGGTTCAGCCGCTGCTGCTCCGCCTGTACTACAAGCAGAAACACCTGGAGGTGTTGTTGGCTGAACAGATGCGTTATCTGCGCCACCTTCAGCATTTACTTTATCAATAAATGCAAGTAGTTTTGTAGCCGCTGCTTGGTAACGTTTAGCTGTCTCAGAGTCTGGCTTGTGGTAAGTTATTGGCATACCTGTATCTCCACCAATTCTAATTGCTGGCTCTATTGGTATACATGCAAGTACTTCTGTATCGAACTCTTTCGCAACTGCTTCCGTTGTTCTCATACCAAAGATATCAGATTCCGTGTCACATGATGGACAAATGAAACCTGACATGTTTTCAATAATACCCGCTGTAGGAATATGTAACTTTTCAAACATGTTGAGTGAACGTCTAGAGTCATCTAAAGATACCTCTTGAGGTGTTGTTACAGTAATACCTGCAGTAACTGGTACTGCCTGAGCAAGTGAAAGTTGAGCATCACCTGTTCCTGGTGGCATGTCGATTACAAGAACATCCAGTTCAGACCATAAAATGTCTCTTAAGAATTGCTCAATTGCTTTCATAATCATAGAACCTCTCCAGATAAGGGCTTTACCCTCATCCATCAATGCACCCATTGACATGATTTCTACGCCGTAAGCTTTTAAAGGATGAACTTTGTTTCCTTCAATTTCTGGTTTTACACCATATACACCCATCATTCGAGGAACGTTTGGTCCATAGATGTCAGCATCAAGAAGACCTACTTTTTTACCTTGCATTGCCATAGCAACTGCCAAGTTTACAGCAGTGGTTGATTTACCAACGCCACCTTTACCAGAAGAAACCATTACAAAGTTTTTAACATGTGGGGCAATGTTTTTACCTGACACTGAGTTTGACAATTGTGACGGTGCTTCTGGTGCAGTGATTTTGATTTGAATATCTTCAAAACCAAGTGTTTTCAATGCAGCAGTTGCTCCATCTGTAAGTTCAGTTTTCACTTCATCTGCTGATGAAGTAATGTCAATAGTCAACCCTACAGTTGTACCATTAACAATGATGTCTTTGACAAATCCAAAAGTTACGATATCTTTCGTGAACCCAGGATATGTTACGTTTTTCAACGCTTCTAATACATTTTCTTGTGTCATATTAATTCCTAATAATTTAGTTATGTAAGAGTTATACCACCAAACTCTTAAATTAGATTGAAATTCTGGCTATTTTCTTTAAATCGGAGTGAAATTGTCTGATTAATAGTTACTAAAGCATTCTACTTGTATAATTCGTTACTATTTGATACACAATCAAACATATTTACAGGAGTACCTTATGTCCGATATAACTTTAATACTTCTTGGTGCTGGATCTTCTACAAGGTTTACTTCTCCTGTGAAAAAGCAGTGGCTTATGACGGGACAGACTCCGTTGTGGTTACATGTTGCAGAGCACTTTGAAAAGGCTGCTGACTTTGCAGAAATTATACTTGTCACCTCTGCTGCAGATTTAAGCTATATGCAACACTTTGCTTCTTATACCTATGTAGAAGGGGGAAGTAGCAGACAAGCTTCTTTAAAAAATGCTTTAGAACGTGTCAAAACTAACCATGTACTGGTCTCAGACATTGCAAGATGTTGTGTACCTGAGTCAATGATACACAGAATTATTGCAGCAAAATCTATGGCGTCTTGTGTGGTACCTACGTTGGCTGTGACAGATACCTTGTATTTAAATGAAACACCTATAGACAGAGAACAAGCACGTATTATCCAAACCCCTCAACTCTCCGTCACTGCTTTACTCAAAAAAGCATTACAAAGTGAAACACTTTTCACAGATGACTCTTCAGCCATTGCCTCTTTAGGGGAAAAAGTACATTTTGTACAAGGTTCATCTTTGGCTCATAAGCTTACAACACTTGAAGATTTACAAAAAGTAACGTGTCTCAAAGCACCCAGTAGCCAAACTTTAACAGGTTTTGGCATAGATACCCACCCTTTTGAAACAGACAAAAAGATGTTTTTATGTGGGGTAGAAATTGACGTTAACTATGGTTTTAAAGCACATAGCGATGGAGATGTCGCCATCCATGCCATTATAGATGCACTTTTAGGAGCGTCCGGCATGGGTGACATTGGTGAACTCTACCCAGACACCGACCATGCGTATGCAGGAGCAGACTCAAAAGCACTCCTGAAGAACACTGTAAAACGTATTAAGTCTTTTGGATTTTGCATTGGGAATATCGATATGACCATTGTGGCAGAAAGCCCTAAAATCAACCCTTACAAAACAGCCATGCGAGAAAAGCTAGCAGAGATACTTGAAATACGTAAAAACTTTGTAAACATCAAAGCCACCACATCTGAAAAACTTGGATTTGTTGGACGTAATGAAGGTGTCACTGTACATGCTGTAGCAAATTTAACTTATTTGAATTGGAAAACATTATGAAAATAATCATTGTAGAAAATGAAATTTATTTGGCGCAAAGTATTGCTTCAAAACTTCACGAACATGGCTACGATACAGAGATATTCTCTTCTGTAAAAGAAGCCATATCTAGCCAAGGAGATGTCTATTTACTCTCTACCAATATGCCTGGACAAAACCCTGCTCCTCTCATCACAGCAGTTAAAGATAAAATCATCATCTTGATGGTGAACTACATCAACAACGACACCGTTGGAGAACCTTTGAAGTTAGGTGCTAAAGATTATATTGTGAAACCATTTATGCTTGAAGACCTCATGCGTAAAATAGAACACTATAACGAATACCAAGCACTTAAACAGCAAACCCAACTCTACAAAGAGTATATGGACAATCTCCTCGTTGACATAGAAACAGACTTTGACCATACACAAATCAACACCCCTCTTGTTATAGAGACAAACTACCAACGTTTGGTAGATAAAATTGTGTTTGCATATGCAAATAGTAGCAGTACCTCTCTAAGCTTTATACCTTTAAGTGACAAAAAATGGAAAGATAAGATAGAAAAATCTTCTCCATCTTCGCTGCTCTATATCACAGAGTTACACCTGCTTAAAAAAGCAGAAAAAGAGGCACTTTTAGAGATTTTAACGACGCAAAATTTCATCTTATCTAGTACCATAAACTTAGAGTCTGACTTTCAGACCATCACACTAAACACGGACTCTAAACTTTATGACCAAAATGAAGTGCTGACGATTGATGATTATGTCAAATTTATTGTCAACTCTTTCCAATATAAATTCCCTGACACTGAACTTTCAAAAAAGCTTGGAATTTCAAGAAAATCACTTTGGGAAAAAAGAAAAAAATATGGATTATTTAAGAAAAAATAATTCTTTAGTCACAAGAAGGAATACAGATGTCAACACATAAATCACTTCACATAGACACAGAAGCCCTCTCCACTTTGGCTCTTGTCAAAGCAGGACTCATTGCCCCTGTAGATAAACTCATGAATGCCAAAGAAGCCCAAGAAGTAAACGCCACACAAATGTACCAAGGTGTGCCTTTTCCTTTTTCATTTATTTTAGCACCCATTGGTAACAAAAACCACAAGACCCTCTCTTCGCTCACAAAAGGGGAAGTCATCGACCTCATAACGGAAGGGGTAAAAGTAGGTGAACTTACAGTAGATGAAACCTTTGAAATTGATCCAAAAGAACGTTTATGTCACATTTATGGTACTTCAGACTCTTCGCATCCTGGTGTAAAAAACACTATGGAAAGATTGGGGACTATTTCTGTATCTGGAGATTATCATGTCAACTATCCCCTCATTGAAGACAATATCAAGCGTATACAAAGTATGATTAGCAAAACCGGTGCTAAATTTGTCACTTCTCTTATGTTAGCAGCCAACCCTCTTAACCGTGCTCATGAACGTATGATACGCCAAGCCGTCTCTGACTCTGACTTATTGGTCATCTTTTTACGTAAACCTTTTACCTCTGAAGGTTTGCGTTATGACATTCGTTACAATGCTTTGTCTACTTATGTAGACAACTTTTTACCCCGCAACAAAGTGCTGATTGTGCCTTTTGAAAACTCTTACATCTTTGCGGGCTTCAATGAACTCATTTTAGATGCCCTTTTGGCAAAAAACCATGGCTGTCATCAATTGGTTGTAGGAAAAAATCATGCTGGTTTGGGACTGTATTATGATAAAAACAGACTCAACTCTGTGTTTGACCATTTTAAAGACATAAACATCAACATTAAAACAGTCGATGAATACGTCTACTGTGACACTTGTAGAACCCTTGTAGGCATACAAACTTGCCCACATGGACAACATCATCATGTGCACTACCATTCAGCCTCCATTATGAAACTTTTACAAGCAGGTATGATGCCTCCACCTATCTTAGTAAGAAAAGAGATTTCTGCCAATATATTGGCATCTCTTTTCCCTGATCGATTTTCTAACCTTCAAGAGCTGTATTATGACCTGATGCCAGGTTCGGGCTTACTTGAGCAACAAAGTGAAGAGCAGTTTTACATGAAACTTGCACAACTTTACCAAACTTCATCGTTAACATAAAGCAAAGGATCGCAAATGACATTACAAAAACTTTTTTTAACCTTTGGTGGTGCAGGACTTAGTCCTAAAGCACCAGGTACAGTTGGCACAGTGGCTTCACTTCCAGTCGGCCTCGCCATGCTTTACTACTTAGGGTTGGAAACACTCTTTATGGTGACGCTTGCCATTACCATTATAGGTGTCTTTGAGATAAACAAATATGAAAAGTCTACAGGTACCCATGACCAACAGCATATTGTCATTGATGAAGCTGCAGGCATGTGGTTAAGTCTGATGATTGCACACTCTACTGCTATCACGCTCAACTACCCTTACGTAGAAATACTTGCCATTGTTTTCTCTTTTGCAGCTTTCCGTCTTTTTGATATTTGGAAACCTTCTACCATAGGTTGGATAGACAGAGAACTTAAAGGTGGCCTAGGTGTCATGTTAGATGATATACTCGCAGGTATCGCAGGTGGATTGTTAAGCGTAGTAGCCCTACTTGGCGTAGAGAAGTTACTCCAAGCACTTTAGGCAGAGCCTCTCTTTACTTTGTTTCGGAACATCCGTAGATTAGACAACGTAAGTGCTCTTTATAGGCCTTATGGTCATAAGACTCTACCCTTGCCACACCTTCTTCAAATGCAGCTTGTGCCACCGCAGAAGCCACCCAGATAAGCGCTTCTTTATTGAAAGGTAAAGGGATAATATGCTCTTTCCCATACTCAATATGATCATTGTGATACGCTGCTTTCACCGTGTAAGGGACAGGTTCTTTTGCCAGTGCGGCCAAAGCTTTGGCTGCAGCCATTTTCATACCCTCAGTAATCTTTTTTGCCCGTACATCTAACGCACCCCTAAAGATAAAAGGAAAACCCAAAATATTATTTGTCTGGTTAGGATAATCTGAACGTCCCGTAGCAATAATGGCATCTTCTCTGACTGCTTTTATCTCTTCGGGTAGTATTTCAGGTGTAGGGTTGGCAAGCGCGAAGATGACGGGTTCTGCATTCATACTTAAGACCATCTCTTGACTCACTGCACCGCCAACAGAAAGACCTAAAAACATATCTGCACCCACCATGGCCTCAGCCAATGTACGATCCTCTGTCTCAATAGCAAACTCAGATTTATACACATTTAAGTCTGTTCTTGCTGTGCGTACAATCCCTTTAGAGTCACAAAGTATAATGTTCCCCACACCTAACTTTCTATACATTTTGGCACAGGAAATCCCAGCAGCACCTGCCCCATTAATAACAATTTTAATTTGTTCTACTTTTTTACCCGTTAAGTCTAAGACATTCATCAAACCAGCAGTCGTGATAATTGCTGTGCCATGTTGGTCATCATGAAAAACAGGAATATCTAAAGCTTCTTGCAAGATGCGTTCTATCTCAAAACATCTTGGAGCAGAGATATCTTCTAAGTTAATACCACCAAAAGTAGGCGCAATGGCTTTACACGTAGCCACAATCTCTTCTACCGTGTGCACATCAAGTTCAATGTCAAAAGCATCCACTTTGGCAAACTTTTTAAACAGCACTGCTTTACCTTCCATAACCGGTTTGGCAGCATACGGACCAATGTCACCTAAGCCCAAGACCGCTGTACCATCAGAGATGACAGCAACAAGGTTTGAACGATTCGTATATTCAAATGAGAGGTCTTCATCTTTGGCTATTTCTAAACATGGAATGGCAACACCTGGTGTATAGGCTAAAGAAAGTTCATATTGTGTGTCACAAGGTTTAGTGAGATCTATCGCAATTTTACCCTGCTTGTGATACGCTAAAACATCTTCTTTTTTTATCTCTATCATATCGTTCCTATTTTATTTTTTGATTTTTTGATTTTTATTTTGGGTTTTAAACGTGGCAAGTGCACTTTGATTGGCATCAAAAAATATGAGTTTATCTTCTTTTATTCTCCATGATTTTGTCTGCTTTAGCGCTTTTAGAAATTCATCTTCAATACTTGTATCAGGACAAGCCAATCGTGTCATGGCAATGTGCTCCACATCAAAGGAGAGTTGAAAATAATGTGCACTATATTTCCCTAACACATCATTACATCCAGTTGCTCCTTTAAATTCTCCATGGGTATTGAGCAAAGGAGAAAAAAGTATATACGTTTCTCTATGCATATTTTCAGCATAAATATCTTCATCAAAAAGTTTTACAAGTTGCCAATAGGTTGTGCTAAATGTGGGTGTGGGTTCGACTGTTATTGTAGGTGTAGACGGAGAATTAGACAGCATAGCTGTTTGATTCAGGTCAATAGTATTATTGTCTTCAGCAAAAATATTGTTGATAAATAAGAGAGGAAAAATTATAAAAAATACAGCCATTGGATGTCGCATAAGAACTCCTTGTTAAGTTATTATACATCAAATGGCTAAAAGAATCTACAAATAGTTAAAAAAGATCTATTCAAAATACTCAGAAATGATTTGAGGGAAAATTTTCATTGTTTTTCTCGCTTTATCAATTTTTGGTTGAAAGACTTCCGCTGAATGAGGATAAGCAGCAATAAATTCATTGTAAATACCCACTTTATCTTCCATGTGTTCTTCAAGTGCATCAAGTACCGCTTGCATATTTTCTTTGCTTGTTGCATACTTCATTAAAAGTTCAAACATACGTTTACGTGGGTGAATCGCCATAGAGTCCCCCGCAACCAACGCAATGTCTTTAATATCCCAACGAGAGATGTAGATACCTGAAACATGAGGTGCAATAAGTTTTGCGTACAGTGCCTCTGTATACGAAGGGTAATCTTTTAAATCAACCTCTTCATCTGCTGCACATTGGCCTTCTGGTCCAAAAGCACGTGTTCCGTTAAAGTTTTGCTCTGCAAAGTTCTCAAAGTCTTTTCTTAAATCTTTCATCTATTTATCTCCTATAAATACGGGAATCTCATCCACGTCAATTTTTGTATCAAACCATCGGTTTGCCAATAACATCATTTTAGCCACAAACAGTATCTGGTCATCTAAAAATTCTGGTTTATCAAAAAGTGCTTTGGAACCATCTGCAAGACAA
>CAUZVG010000065.1:0-8374 GCA_963583215.1 Campylobacterales bacterium
TAATCAACAATACATGGATAAGATAGAAATGCTGGACTGGGAAAGTTTCTTGCTAGAAAACTATAGATATAAAGATGATATTCTTTATTTGTTTGAACCTATGGTGAATGGGAAAGGAAAACAAATTGGTATGTATCTATTGTGTATACCCGAGGATGCACTTAAAAAGCATGAAAATGACAACCAAAGCGTATCGTTTTTTACACAGTTTTCAGATGAAGACATAGAAAATGTGGTAGCTGCCTGGAAAACTCCCCATGACAGTTTTCGTAATGAGTATGATAAAAATATAGTAGGGCTTTTAGCAAAGCTAAACAAAGAAGACAAGCAGGAAGTTGAAAAAGAAGTGATACGTGTGCTGCAAACATATAGCAAAGATGAGCTCATTGATATAATCATCGAAAATAAACATAATGAGAAAAAGTCAGGGATAATAAAATGAAAATATTGATTTTAGAAGATGAAAGAATACTTGCCTTGAGCATGAGAGAGTTTTTAGAAGACAGTGGCTATGAAGTTGAATGTTTTTCACATTCAGATGAAGCCCATGATGCTATTTACGATAAGGTCTATGATCTGTTACTTTTGGATGTAAAAGTACCCGGTGAAAAAAATGGTTTTGAGATGTTGAAAGAATTACGTCAAGACGGCAATAAAACGCCAGCTATCTTCATTACATCGTTAACAAGTATAGATGATCTAAGTCGTGGATATGAGTGTGGTGCTTGTGATTATATGCGTAAACCTTTTGATCTTGCAGAATTGAAATTACGTGTGGAACAGGTGATGAAACTACAATGTTTTGCTTCTACGGAAGAGAGCATAGACCTGCCTTCAAGCTATAAGTATGATGTAAAAAAGATGAAGCTTACTTTCAAGGGTGAAAGTATACTCCTTGCTAAGACAGAGACTAAGATCTTAGAACTTCTTATCAAAAAAAGAGGCTCTGTTGTGAGTTGTGAAATGTTTTGGGAAGAGGTATGGGGTGAGTGGATAGACTCTGCCAATATTCGTGTACAAGTAGGTAATCTGCGTAAAAAACTTGAAAAAGATTTTATTAAAAATGTACGTGGAGTAGGGTACAGTATTGATTTTTAATACAGAAGGATTTGCTCGTAAATATGCCTTTATCTATACTGGGATATTAGCCATTTTACTCATAGCCCCATTGGTAGTATATTTACAACTACTTCTACAGATAGATGAATCAAAAGTGAAACTTTCACTTGAAGTACAAGCAAAAAAGATCATTACTTCTATGCAGCACTATCAAAATGAAGATAAAGTCTATCATTTTCCAAGATACAAAGAGTATAACGCAGCACTCTATACGAGCAATTATGAAACTTTATTTACAACTTTGGGTTTTGAACCTTTATCATTTACGGAAGGTTTTCATCAAAAAGGAAATCGTTATTATTATGTTTATCCTCTTCCTGCTTCTTATTATTTCGGTGCAAACTATTTATTGGTTTCCACCGTGCATACTGCCAATAATATTTACCTTTTTGCTACGTTGATCATGATCGCCATTGTGATTGCCTTATTTATACTTTCATTTTTATTACTCAGGAATTTTTCAAGACCTTTTGAAAAACTCAATTTACAGCTTGATACTTTCATCAAAGATTCTATGCATGAAATCAATACCCCTTTAAGTATCATCAATTTAAACTCTGACCTTTTTGCCAATAAATATGGTGAAAATAAATACTTATGGCGTATTAAGTCTGCTTCGAAAACGCTTGCTACCATTTACAATGATATGGATTATCTTGTGAAAGAAGGAAGGATAGAACATAAAAAAAGTCTACTGAACTTTAGTGAATTTATTCAAAATAGAGTGGATTATTTTCAAGAAGTTGCAAACCTTAAGCAGATACAGCTAGATACTAATATCATATCGGACATAACTTACATGTTTTCTAAAACTAAATTAGAACGTATTGTTGACAATACTATTTCAAATGCGATCAAATACAGTAATGACAATAGCCATGTTGAAATCAATGCATATAAGGATGATGACCATATCGTTTTCGAGGTAAAAGATAAGGGTGTAGGTATAAAAGATACCAATAAAATATTTTCACGATACTATAGAGAAAATGAAGCTAAGGGTGGTTTTGGTATAGGGTTGAGTATCGTAAAAAATATCATAGATGAAGAAGATATTCTTCTAGAAGTAAGTTCTGTATTGGGAGAAGGTACAACATTCCGATATAATTTTCCTATAAATAATATTAACCTATAAGTAATAATAATAAATATTTACACTTTTTTTACACTTCATGGCTATGATGCAGATTGAAATTTATAAAAAAAGGACAGGAAATGATTCAGAGATTGCTGTGCTTACAACGGCTAAAAACACTAAAAATGCGAAGCGCTATTTAGACTATCTGGCGACAGGTGGTGCTCAAAACATCTATGCAAGCTACGGTTTCGTTAAGGCAAGTCAAAAAGATCTTGAATTAAAGAAAATTCCTTTTTTTGTCGATAATATTTTCATCTCATTACGATACTAAAAGCCTCTCATAATAGATAGCCTATGAAGAAAGTAAAATGGGTTTAGCAAAGACAAAGCTTTTCAATATTCCGAGATTACAATAGCTTGAACACTTCCAGTTTTAATAGCATATCTTAGAAAATATACTTTAATTAAAAATTATATAAAAATTTACACTTTTTTTACACTCATCTGTTAAGATAGCCTTGAAATAAAAATTAAAAGGAGTATGAATGCATACAAAAATCAAATACCTTGCTTACGCAACATTGTTTTTATCAGCGTCAGCATCCCTATGTGCTGCGGACTTGACAAAAGCATATGATATGCCAGATGCAACAAAGATGATAGAAAAAGACCTATTTGCTGGACCAACTAAGTTTATAATGCCAAAATCTTGTGACCTTACAGATCCTAAAGCGATAGCTAGAGGTGACTTTATGTTCAATAACCTAAATGGTAAGAAAGCAAAAGGTAAACGTCCTGAAGGTTTAGCAAAGTTTGTTGAGAAAACAGGTAAAGATGGCAAAGTAACGAAAAAGCCAAAACAGTATGGTAACTGTATTGCTTGTCATGATATGGAAGGTTCTAAGGGTGCAGGGAACATTGGTCCTAGTTTAGTAAACTATAAAGGAATATTTCTCGATACAAAAGTAAGAGATGCACAGTTTGTATATCAAAAAATTGCAGACCCTAGAATAGATAATGCGAACACGCATATGACAGTGAACCTCACAACAAATCTTTTTAATGAACAAGAAATTTGTGATTATGCAGCGTATGTGATGTCAGATAAAAGTAAAAAGTAAAAAGTAAAAAGGATTAGAAGAATGGAAAGAAGAAAATTTATACAAAGTATTTGTGCAGCGTCAGCTGTAGCAGCAGTAGTAAGCCCTTCAGCACTTTTGGCTAAAGATGCAGCACCTAAGGGTGGAAATATTTTAACATATGATGCAGCAGTAGCAGCTATTACAGGTGGTAAAGCAGTAACAGATAGTGATAAGGTGAAACTTACGGTACCGGAAATTGCAGAAAATGGAGCAGTTGTTCCAGTAAAGGTAAATGTTGAAAGTCCTATGACTAATGCGGATTATGTAAAAGCGATTCATGTTTTAAGTACTAAAAATGGTAATGCAAGATGTGTAGATGTGATGTTAACGCCTCTTAATGGAAAAGGGTATTTCGCAACACGTATTAAACTTGCAGGTACACAAGATGTTGTAGCTCTAGTAGAACTAAGTGATGGTTCATTTCTTAGAGCAGCGAAGCCTGTAAAAGTAACTATCGGTGGATGTGGTTAATTAAAATTAATCAAATATATATAGAGATTTTCCGAACTTAAAAGTGAGGTTTTAGTAATAAAAATTGAAAGTGAGATTTGTTCTTTTTCAATGAGAAATATATAAGGAAAGAAAACATGGCAGAAGCTAGAAAATCGATGGTAAAATTTAAACCTAAAAAGTTTAATGTTGGAGATACAATTAAAGTAGATTTTATTGTTATCCACCCAATGGAAACAGGTACAAGAAAAGACAAAAAAACAGGAAAAATAAAACCTGCAAAATATATTAACAATATTACTTTTTCATTAGATGGTAAACCATTTACTACCATGAAAGTATGGGAAACAGTATCTACAAACCCTTACTTTTCGGTAAATTTAAAAGTACCAGGAAAAGGTAAGATCACTGTTGATTACACAGATAACACTGGTGAGAAGAACTCTAAGAGTAAAAAACTTAAACCAAAAGGATAAGTTATGAAAAAAGTATTATTATCATTGGCTTTTTTGAGTACGATGGCAATGCTTCAGCTTAATGCTGGAGAGCAGTTTGCCATGAGCGACGCAGATAGAGCTATGTATACAGAAATGTTAGAAAACAACCCTGCAGAGATTTATGTAGAAGAGGGTGGAGAGATACTTGAAGAATCTTTAGGTGGAGAAGAAGCCTTGGCTAAGTTCCTTGAAGTATCAGAAAAAGATTTACCTAAATACATTGCAGGTTTTCCAAGATATATTAAAAAACTTGGCAATGTTGTTGGTATAGACCAAGTACTGCAAGCTATGCAAGTGGAACAAGGTAAAGAGAAAACAAAACTTAAATCCGGAAAAATGTTTTCTATGTTGTCATATGTAAAGTCATTGGCAAATGATGAACTTATCAACATAGATGTAGAAGCGGATGAACACATTAAAGCTTCTTATAAACTAGGTAAAGTGACATACATGACAGCACGTGGGGGAAGAGGACTTTCTTGTAACTCATGTCATTCAGCTGATATTGTAGGGCAAGTACTTAGAACACAACCACTTCCTGACTTAGGTGAAGTATCAGTTGGAGGTACATGGCCTGCATACCGTATGACTAAATCTAGTCTTAGAACACCGCAAAGAAGATTTCAGGGATGTATGAAGAATGCATTGCTTAAAGTCATCCCTATTGGGTCTAAAGAGATGATTGCACTTGAAGTGTATGTTACAACATTGGCCAAAGCGAAAAATAAAAAAATCGCTATCCCTGGTTTAAAAAGATAAGGAGAGAGAATGGAAATTGACAGACGAGACTTCCTCCAAATAGCAGGAGCACTAGGCTTACTAGGTGCTGTTGGAGGGACTAGCCTTTTTGCAGGTGAAGGTGCAAAAGAAAGAATTGCAAAATTATCATTTTCAGATGTAGTTGACTTTAAAGCAAAAGGTAAGGCTACTATACTCCACATTTGTGATATGCATGCACACATTAAGCCACTTTACTGGAGAGAGCCATCTACGCTAATCTCTGCTAAGAACCTTGTGGGAACACCTGGATTCATTTGTGGTGAAGCATTTCAAAAGCACTACAATATCCAGCCTGGTACGTTAGATGCATATTTTGATACACACAATGACTTTACAGAACTTGCGAAAAAATTTGGAAAGATGGGCGGTATTGCACATATGAAACCAATCATTGACCATGTTAAGAAGGAAAGAGGAGCTGAAAATGTTCTTCTTCTTGATTCTGGAGATACATGGCAAGGTACAGCAGTAGCACTTAAAACAAAAGGTGAAGCCATCGTAGATGCTCAAAATTATTTGGGTGTTGATGTGATGGTAGGTCACTGGGAATTTACTTATGGGAAAGAACGTGTTCATGAACTCATCGGAAAGTTAAACGGAGACTTTATCTCTCAAAATGTCATTGATAATGATCCTTTCTCTGATGAATTTGAAGAGCTTATCTTCCCTCCATACTCTATTAAAGAGATAGGTGGAGCGAAGATAGGTATCATCGGACAATCTTTCCCGTTTACTTCTACGGCAAATCCTAAGAAGTTTACGGAAGGTTGGAGTTTTGCCTTACGTCATGAGTCTTTACAAGAGTATGTGAACATGCTTCGTAAAGAGAAAAAAGTAGACTGTATAGTAGTACTTAGCCATGATGGATTCTCTGTTGACCAAGAGTTAGCGAAGAAAGTAACAGGTGTTGACTTTATCTTGAGTGGACATACCCATGATCCTAGTCCAGATCCTATCATCGTAAACGATACGGTGATACTCATTTCTGGAAGTCATGGTAAATATGTTGGAAGACTTGATATTGACATCAAAGACAAAAAAGTGGCGGGTTATAACTTTAAGCTTATTCCTGTGGCTTCCAATCTCATACCTGCGGATAAAGCAGGTGTAGATTTGGTAGAAAAATGGTACAAACCATACAATAAAGAACTCAACGAAGTGCTAGGTACAACTAAAGGACTTCTTTATAAAAGAGATACTTTCTATTCCACTTTTGATGCGCTCATTGGACAAGCTATAGAAGATGAAATGAAATCTGATATAAACTTTAATCCAGGCTATAGATGGGGTACAACAGTACTCCCCGGTGGCGACATCTTAAAAGAGAATGTTTATGAGATGACAGCTATTACTTACCCTGAGGTTTATACATTTGACCTCAAGGGTGAAGTTATCTTTAAACTGATGGAAGACATCGCAGATAATGTGTTTAATGCCAATCCACTCTTGCAACAGGGTGGTGATATGAGTAGGATTACAGGTGCGAGTTATAGCATTAAGATCTCTGCTCCATCAGGAAAACGTATATCTGACTTTATGATAGGAGGTAAACCGATAGATTTGAAAAAAACTTATAGGGTTTCATCATGGGGAGGAAACCTACAAAACGTAGGTGAAAACTTAGATGAAAAAGCCATTCGTCCAGTCTATGAAGTGGTAAGTGATTATATTCGTAAGAAAAAAGTCATTGACATCTCTATGGAGTCTAATGTGAAAGTGTTAGATATGGACTGTGGATGTCCGGTCAAAGGTGCTACGTGTTAATAATATAAAACCGTGCCTCGTCTCTGTATTTGAATACATTGGTAGTCTCCTCTATTTTAGAGGCGGGGCACTCAGGGTTGTAACGTAGAATCACAATTCTATTATAACATAAGTCAATACAGTCTTTAAGACAAACAAATAATAAAAGGAAGAAAATGAACAAGGGAAATATTAAAATCAGTATAGCTGCAGCAGCGCTATTATGTATGGGAACATCTGCAATAGCAGGTGGAGATATCGAGCCAGTAGTAAAGGTTAAAGCAGATAAGCCTAAACGCAAAACCAAAGGTAATATGACAGTTGTATATAATACACTGCCAGGAAACGTAAACAGTGTTCGTGAAATGTTTGCAGAAGGTATCTTTTATGGAAGACTCAGATCAAATACTTTTTATTGGGATTGGGGTACTGAGGTAGATGGAAAAACTAAAGATAATAAAAACTGGGGTGTAGGTGGAAGCCTTATCTATAAATCAGCAGTATTGAATGGTTTTAGTGGAACTGTAGGGTATTATGGTTCTTTAAATCCTGAAATCTTCAGAATGGATGATGGTGAAGTAGGATTCGCAAAAGCGGGTAAAGATACGTTCAGTAGATATAAAGTCGATACAACAGGTTCTTACGGTATGGCTGTACTTGGACAAGCGTATTTAGAATACAACAGTGGTACATATGATATTAAAGCTGGGCGTCAACTGTTTGAATCAGTCTTTACAGCTTCAAATGATACAAAAATGGTACCAAATACTTTTGATGGTGTGACAGTAAGTGCCAAGGTAGCATCAAAAACTACAGTTAGAGCAGCATGGTTCGCAGGACAAAAGCTAAGAGACCATGAAAATACACATGATCTTGTGACATTTAAAGATGCAAATGGTGCGAGCTGGAACAACAATGATGATGCAGGAGTTCATAAGGGACTTACATATAGTAACTTTGTACTTGCAAATGAAGATCCAAACCATGACATGTACGTATTGGATTTGAAAACAAAAGCTGTTGACAATCTAGTCTTTAAATTAAGCGGATTAGCTGTTCCTGGTGTAGTCAATGACATTGTGGCAGAAGCACACTACAGAGTGAAGCTTGACAACGGTTGGGCAGTGAGACCAGGTATAAGATATTTCCATCAAATGGATGATGGTGCCGGAGCTGTAGGTGGACCTAGCCTTAGACCTGTTTCAGGTGATGCGCCAGGTTATTCACAAACTTCAATGGACTCTAGCCTCCTTTGTGCAAGAGTTGACGTTGAAATGCCAAACAAAAAAGGTTTCTTTAGACTTGGTTACTCAAAAGTAGCAGATGAAGCAGATATCCTTGCTCCATGGAGAGGATTCCCTACAGGCGGATTTACAAGAGCAATGGCACAGTATAACTGGTATGCTAATACGGAAACATTTATGGTAAGAGCTGTATATAAGTTCAACTCAACATGGAAAGCAAGTTTAAGATATGCGATTCAGGATTTTGATGATTCAAAAGCTGGTGTACAGGCAGACAGTACGATCTGGCACTTAGATACATGGACGAATATCACTAAAAGA
>CAUZVG010000066.1:0-8349 GCA_963583215.1 Campylobacterales bacterium
CATGTTTTAATACTAAATCGTAACTCGATAAAGAGGTAATAAGCACAGAACGTTGGATATTGGTGTTGTGAAACTTATCTGTAAGAATACCATGGGTATCTAACTGTAGTTGCTCTTTTTCAAAACGATTACTCTCACCTTTTACGGAGATAAAGAGTGCAGATATCTTTCCAATGACTTGTTTTGACATAGCACCTCCTTAAAGTATTTGGCAACAATTTTAACATATTTTCTGTTAATTATCCTATAAATTAAATTGCATGATCTTATTTTTATCATATATTTTATTTATGTCTTAATTCAATGTATGTTACCTATGTGTGAAATTTTAGGATGTGAACTTATACATATAATAAGTTGTTGCTTCTTTTAAAGAAGTTTAACTATAATCTATGCACATGACTTTGGTCATTTCCAAAAATATACTAAGGAGGACTAATGAATAAGATAAACAATGTATCTAAAGAAGAACTTGATCTTGTATCTGAAGTGTCAGAACAAGCGTCAAGAAGAGATTTCTTTAGAAAAACAGCGGCTTATTCGATGAGCGCACTGGCTGCGGCGAGTGTTGTTGCACCTGTCACAGTTAATGCCGACGAACACATTAAGGCAAATCCAGAGGATGATTTAAATATCATTCATGAGAAACCATGGAGCCTTAAATTTGGTGATGGTGTTGATGTAGGTTTATACGGTCAACCTTCTCCATATGAGCATAATGTAACAAGAAGAGTCACACCCATTCTTTCTTCAGGTAACTTCAGAGCATCTATTGCTGTAACACCTATTCAAGATTTGAGCGGTATCATTACTCCAAATGGTCTTTTCTTTAACAGACACCATGGTGGTACTCCAACAATCAATCCTAATGAGCATAGACTTATGATTCACGGACTTGTTGAGAAGCCAATTGTATTGACTATGGAACAACTAAAAAGATACCCTAACGTATCTAGAATTCACTTCCTTGAGTGTCCAGCAAATGGTGGACCAGAGTGGAGAGGTCCTCAGTTTAACTCTATTCAGTTTGCTAAAGGATTTATGTCTTGTGCAGAGTGGACTGGTGTATACATTAAAGACATTCTAAAAGATCTTGGTCTTAAGCCAGAAGCTTTATGGATGCTTGCAGAAGGTATTGATAACTCTCACATGGGTAGAACAATTCCAGTTGATAAAGTACTTGACGATGCAATGATCGTATGGGGACAAAATGGTGAAGCCTTACGTCCTGAGCAAGGGTACCCGATTAGAATCGTTGTTCCAGGTTGGGAAGCGAACTTATGTGTTAAATGGTTAGCAAGACTAGAGTTTGCTTCTGAGCCATTCTACGCAAAAGAAGAAACTGCTAAATATACAGCACTTAAGCACACAGGTAAAGCAATACAGCACTTCTATGCAAATGAAGTAAACTCTGTTGTTACTTCACCATGTCCTGAGAAGCCATGGACTGACCTTAAAAAAGGTGATATGGTAGAAATCGAAGGTCTTGCTTGGTCTGGTATGGGAACTGTTACAACAGTTGATATTTCACTTGATGGTGGTAAAAACTGGGTAGAAGCACCTCTTAAAGGTTTAGTACTTGAAAAATCATGGACTAGATTCTCAATGATGTATAAATACACAGGTGAACCAATGTTGATTTCTTCACGTGCAAGTGATGATGCAGGGCATATTCAGCCAAGCGTTAAAAATGAAAGAGCTGCTGTTGGTATCGAAGGTGTTTACCATAGAAATGCTGTTCATACATGGGAAATAGATGCTAAAGGAGTGGTTACAAATGTACAAATCTTATCATAAAAAAGTTGTTACAACAACATTACTTGCATCCGTACTGTTCTTAGGAACAGCATGTAATGCAGATAACGAGAAAACAGAGGCTGTGAAAGCAGCCCCAAAAGCTGAAGTTGCAAGTGCAAAAATGGATACAACAGGTTTCACTAAAAGAGAAATCGATGCTGTAGGTCCTGCAAATGCTATCGTTTCTGAAGGCGTTAAAAAGACTTATGGTCATAATGGTAAACTTGCTGTTGATGGTGGGGTAATTTACCCAATCGTTAATGCTAAGACTGGTGCTTATTATGTAAATGAAGAAGCACATAAAACTGCATTTAACAAAGGTAAAACAGCGACTGCAAATGAGCAGAAAGCTTGGGATATCGATGTAATGCCAGATGGTACAGGTCTTCCTGAAGGTTCAGGTTCTGTAGAAGATGGTGATGCAATTTACGAAGAAAAATGTCTCTCTTGTCATGGTGACTTTGGAGCAGGTTCTGGACTTTACCCTAAGTTAACTATGGGTAATGCATACGAAGAGCAAAAAACAATGATGAACCAACGTGTTAATCCAGATGATGATGGACCTAAACGTGCCTTTGGTTCTTACTGGCCATATGCAAGTACATTATGGTGGTACATTAAAACGGGTATGCCTCACCAAGCACCAATGTCTTTAAGTACAGATGAAGTGTATGCATTGTCTGCCTATATCATTGCTCTTAATGAAATAACGATTGATGGTGAAGAATTAGATGATGAGTATGTACTTGACAGAGAAAAATTCTTGAAAATAGTAATGCCAAACGTTGATGGTTTTGAGCCAAAAATCAATGGTCCAAAAGGACAAGATAATGCACGTGCATATTTCAATAATCCATTGAACTATGGAAATGGTGTGAGATGTATGAAAGATTGTTTTGAGGGTGAGCCTGAAGTGCAAAGAATTGTTCACGCAATTGCTGACTTCACTCCACCGCTTAGCTCTGAAAGATCACTGCCCGCGGTAGTAGAAACTGAAGCTGCTCACCCAGGTAAAGCGAACTACGAAGCATCTTGTTCTGTATGTCACGCAACTGACTCTATGGGAGCACCTGCAGTAGGTGATGCTAAGTCTTGGGCTGCAGTGACTAAAAAAGGTCTTGATGGCGTTATCGCTAACACTATCAACGGTCTGAATGGTATGCCTCCAAGAGGTGGTTCAGCGTTAACAGATGATCAACTTAAAGAAGTTGTGGATTATATGATAGGTGCTTCTAAATAAGAAGCCCTTATCACAATTATTACACAATAAATAGATAGAGTAAAAGATAGAGTTGAGCAATCAATCTCACTTCTACCCAAACAGAAAGGAAATAAAATGAAAAAAAGTATTTTAAGTCTTGTTGCAGTTGCAGCAATGACAGTTAGCCTTAGTGCAACAGACTACAGAGCAGAAAAGCCAGCAACATGGACAGCGCATGATGTACCAACATCAATCAAAGCACTTTACGGAGAGATCAAAGCAGTAGAGGGTGAAATTACACTCAAAGCACCAAAAGTTGCATCTAACGGTGGAGCAATCCCAGTTAAAGTTTCAACATCTATCCCTGCTAAATCAGTAGCAATCTTCCAAGATGCTAACCCTGAAGCGGCTGTAGCTGTATTTACTGTACCTGAAGGTGCATCTGCAAATTTCGCATTGAAAATTAAAATGAAAAAATCTGGTGAGATTACAGTAATTGTTGAAGGTAAAGACGGTAAATTTTACTCGAAAAAACTTTCACTAGAAGTAGCACTTGGTGGATGTGAAGGTTAATCCCTTCCTTTCACTTATTACAGATAAACTATTAAAGGAAAAATAGATGAAAAAATTAATGTTAGCACTTACAAGTATCGCACTTATGACTACAGCATCAATGGCTGAAGCTAAAGCTCCAGCAACTGAAGCTAAAGCAGCAACAGTAACAGCAACTCAAGTTAAAATGAAAATTAAAGCAAAAGAAAAAGCTGGTATTGTTAAAGTAAAAGTTTCTATCTCTCATGATATGCTTACGTATGATCAAGCAAAGAAAAAAGGTCAAGAAGCAAACTTTATTACTCACATCACTGCAACTGCAGGTGGAAAAGTAGTATATGATGTATCTACAAGCCAGTTCCTTTCTAAAAACCCATTGATTAAATTTCAATTTGCGGGTAAAAAAGGTGACGAGTTAAAAATTACATACACACAACTTAAAGGTGAAGTATTTTTTGACACAAAGAAAATTAAATAATTTTCTTTCTTCGTTTATGCCGTCTTTGACGGTGTGAACATTTTTAGTATATGTGAATATCTTAAGGGGTATTTATCTATATTAAACGCAGGGTTAGTCTATTTTGAACCAGTGTGTGACTTCTCTATGAAGTGTAGCTTCTTTTCTCTTTTTGAAGTGTGAATTTAAATCAAACTCTTTTTCTCCATGACCCTCTTTATACTCTTTGATAAAAGCCGTGTAAAGACTCTCTTTCATTGCCGTGAGTGCATAAGATACTTTGTGGAAAGTACCTTGGGCATTTTTAATCTCTTCACGACATTTCTCCGTGAGGTTTATACTTCCATAACGTTCTACTCCTTCACGAGTCATGTTCATCTCAACATAAGCACGCATAGAAGCGAAGATATGCTCAAATTGTGTGTAAGGCATGTCTGTATGCAAAATGTGGGTTGCTTCGGCTTCTGTGTAGCCCCAGGCACCCTTTATATCCAAGTCTGAATCAAAGGCTGACTTTATGATCTCTTTGAGATCATTGTCTGCACTAAGTTCTTGGAAATCTGACATCTTAGAGTCCAGCTTCTTTAATGGCTTCTGTTCTTGCATGTGCCATGAGTGGTTCAAACACTAATTTTAAGTTACCGTTACTCATAATGTCATCTAGTGCATAGAGTGTTAAGCCAATGCGGTGGTCTGTGAGTCTGTTTTGCGGGTAGTTGTAGGTACGAATTTTTTCTGAACGTGAGCCTGAGCCTACTTGGAGTTTTCTTTGACTTGAAGACTCGTCTAAGCTCTTTTGTAAGGCAGCTTCATAAACTCTGGCTTTAAGAACTTTCATTGCTTTGGCTTTGTTTTTATGTTGTGACTTTTCATCTTGGATAGCTGCAACAATTCCTGTAGGAATGTGTGTCAATCGTACCGCAGAGTCTGTAGTATTGACTGACTGTCCTCCACAACCACTTGAGCGGTAAGTATCCATTTTGATTTCATTGGGTTTGATGTCAACTTCTACATCATCGACTTCAGGGATGACAGCCACAGTAATGGCAGAGGTATGTACACGTCCTTGTGTTTCTGTATCTGGTACACGTTGTACACGGTGGATACCACCTTCGTATTTGAGAATGGCATAAACATTTTCACCGCTTATTTGTGCGATAATCTCTTTGTAGCCACCTGCTGTACCATCCGAAGAAGACATGATCTCTATCTTCCAGCCTACCTGCTCGGCATAACGCGAATACATACGGAATACATCTGCAACAAAAAGTGCTGCTTCATCTCCTCCTGCACCTGCACGGAGTTCCAACATAATGTTTTTGTCATCATTTTTGTCTTTAGGCAACATGAGGATTTTGATTTCAGATTCTAGTTGAGGAAGCATGGGTTCAAGTTCAGAGAGTTCTTCTTTTGCAAGATCACCTAACTCATCATCACCAAGAAGTTCTTTATTCTCTACAATGGCATCATAGGTTTCAATGTAAAGTTTGGCTTTTTCAACCAATTCATTAAGTCCTGACTGCTCTTTGGAGAGTTCTGTCATGCGTGAAATATCTGAAGCGATATCGGGAGAAGAGAGAAGTTCCGTGATGTTATTGTGTCTATCTATAAAAGGTTGTAGTTTTTCTTTGAACATGTGCGTTCTTTATATTGGATTGTGTAAGGTATTTAGATTTTAGCAGGAAACCCAAGATTCGACAAGTCGAATGAGCTAACTGCTGAAGTTGTCATAGTGACAACGTAGGGACTTGGGCTTTGCCCAAGTGGCGTTCTATAATGAAGGTTATGCTTCGATTTTGTTTACCATTTTGTGAAGACGGCTTACTTTTCTTGCTGCAGTAGTTTTTTTGATGAAACCTTTGCTTACAAGTGAGTGGATATTTTTATTTGCAGTTGCAAATGCTGTTGTTGCTGCTGCTTTGTCTGAAGCTTCTACTGCTTCTTGAACTGCTTTAACGATGTTTTTGATTCTTGTTCTGTAATATCTGTTTCTCTCTGTTTTCTTAGCAGAAATTAAGATACGTTTTTTAGCTGACTTGTTGTTTGCCATGGACTTTCCTTTTTTAGCTTTATGTTGTCTCACTCTGATTAGAGTGAAAATAGTTCGCGAATTATATCGAAAAATAGATTAATAATTTATTAACTAGTCTTTTCTGCTTTTTTAAAGGTGTAAAACTTTGCTGTAAAAAAGAGCATTTGACTAACATATTAGTAAATGTTAGTTAAAATATAAACCTAATTATAAACTTAAGGGAAGCATTTTGGAACTATTTGGAACAGATGGTGTACGTGGCAAAGCAGGAAAAAAAGTCTCAGCAGTCAATGCTATGCGTTTGGCAATGGCTACAGGGATTTACTTTAAACAGTTTGCAAAAACCAATAAAATTTTAGTAGGTAAAGATACCAGACGTTCTGGATACATGATAGAAAATGCCATGGTCTCTGGTTTAACCGCGGTAGGCTTTGATGTGATACAGATTGGACCTATGCCAACGCCGGCCATTGCCTTTTTAACAGAGAACATGCGTTGTGACGCGGGGATAATGATTTCTGCGAGTCATAATCCTTATTATGACAATGGGATTAAGTTTTTTGATGCATCTGGGAATAAACTCGATAGAGACAAAGAGGAGAAGATTGAAGCCATATATAATGATAATAAGGCTTTAGAAGATGCGCAGATGGTTGATAAAGCCATTGGTAAATCAAAACGTATTGATGATGTGATCGGGCGTTATATCGTGCATATTAAAAACTCTTTTTCCCATGAAATCTCTTTGGCGGGTAAAAGGATTGTTGTGGATTGTGCCAATGGTGCAGGTTACATTGTGGCACCTACTATTTTTCAAGAGTTAGGGGCAGATGTGGTAGTGATTGGTGACAAACCAGATGGGTTCAACATCAATGAAGGCTGTGGGGCGATGCACCCAGAAAACTTAGCTAAAGTGGTTTTGGAGTCTCGTGCCGATATCGGAATTGCTTTGGATGGCGATGCAGACAGACTTGTCATGGTAGATGAAAAAGGTGAGGTGATTGATGGGGACAAACTCATGGCTGTTTTGGCTGTGTACTTAAAGTCGCAAGGTACACTCAAAGGTGATGGAATGGTGGCAACAGTGATGAGTAATGAAGGCTTAGGTGAGTACCTAGAAACCCATGGACTTGTCTTGCATCGTTCTGCAGTGGGTGACAAAAATGTGGTAGCGATGATGGATGAGCATGGCATCAACTTTGGGGGAGAGCAGAGTGGACATATTGTGTTTTCTGATTATGCTAAAACGGGAGATGGTATCTCTTCTGGCTTACAAGCATTGGCTTACCTTGTCTCTTCAGGCAAAAAAGCTTCGAAAATCTTTAACCCTTATGACTCTTACCCTCAACTCTTGGTCAACCTTTTAGTAGATGAAAAACGAGACCTTGCTACTATAGAAGGACTTGATGACTTAAAAGAAGAGATTGAAAATGCAGAGATGAGACATCTTTTTCGTTATTCAGGTACGGAAAATAAAATTCGTTTACTACTAGAAGGTAGAGATGAAAAAGCTTTAGAAGCGATGATGGAAAAGTGTAAAACCTTTTTTAAGGGAGCGTTGGTTTAATGCGGGCTTTTATGGTTTTTGCTTTGGTACTTTTGGGCACGTTTATTATTGACCAAAACATTAAGACACTTTTTGTTGATGGCTATTACCAAGCAGGAGAGTGCATTAACCTTGAGTTGCATTACAATAAAGGTGTGGCCTTTTCAATGTTGGCATTTTTAGGACCGTATTTGAAATGGATACAGGCGTTATTGGTTGTGGTTATTTTGTTTGTGGTTTTTAAAGAAGGCTACATCAAACGTTATGCCCTGCCTCTAGGCTTACTCATTGGAGGCGCTTTGGGTAATGTAACTGATAGGTTTATTCATGAAGGGGTGGTAGACTACATTGCTTGGCACTGTGGCTTTAACTTTGCAGTGTTTAACTTTGCAGACATTGCCATAGACCTCGGGGTGGTTTGGATACTCATAATGGTTTATTTTTTCCCTGCGAGTAAAGAGACTTAATGAAAGGACTTTTGTTTGTTTGTTTCTCCTTTGTCTTGCTTCATGCCTCAGTTACAAATACGAACATTTGTCCACCTTTTACTGCAAAAACTTTTAATAAAATTAGGTTTTTAGACCAAAAAGAACTAAACTACACAAACATAGATGGCGTAAAGTTTTCAGAACTCTCTGACCTTGCCTACGATGAAAAAACGCAGATACTCTACCTAGTCAGTGACGAAGGTGCTTTGTTCGCTTTTGATGCAGCCTTCTCTGACAAAATTGATGGACTCAAAGCACGTTCTGGCGTCACGCTTA
>CAUZVG010000067.1:0-8273 GCA_963583215.1 Campylobacterales bacterium
TGGCAATTATTGATTACTTACAATTGATGTCAGGTGATGGTAAAGAGGGACGTCAACAAGAGGTTTCTGAAATCTCTCGTGGACTTAAACAGTTGGCAAGGGAGTTACAAATCCCTATTATTGCACTTTCTCAGTTGAACCGTGGAGTAGAGAGTCGCGATAACAAGCGTCCAATGCTTTCAGACCTTCGTGAGTCTGGTGCCATTGAACAAGATGCGGATATTATCCTCTTTGTTTACCGTGATGATGTCTACCGTGAAGCCATGGAAAAAGAGAAAGAGATGAAGGCCAAAGCAGAAGGTAAAGAGTATACTTCTGAGTTTAGTAAAAAATCAGAAGAAGATGCAGAGATTATCATAGGAAAACAGAGAAACGGACCTACGGGAACAGTCAATCTTGTTTTTCAAAAAAACTTTACACGCTTTGTAGATGCCACGCCAAAAGCAGCATTTGAGATAGAATATGAAGATGCAAATATACCTATGCAAGAAGCCACGTTTAACGTAGATATACCCACCATTTAGACAGCTAGATGGGAAAGGATTTAGGCAGACCTGAACTCTTCTCTGAGAAAAGATCTTTTAGGATTTTTCTTCTTGTCTGTTTGGTCTTGGTTCTTGTACGACTCTCTTTTCTTTATTATTCTTATCAAGAGTTCATTACTAAACCATTTTACTATACCAATGTAACGGTACTTTCTGCTTATGAAAAAACCAAAAATGCTAAATCTTACACCGTTTTAAAGCTTCGATCTGACGAGGGTTTTGACTTTTACACCACTTCACATAAAAAAGAGGACTTTTCTCACTCAAAGCTACGTGTACAAATTTTCCCCAATAGCAGCATCTCTTTTGGCGATTACTTGGGTACTTTTTATGTCAAGAGTAAAATAAAATCTAAAGAAAAAATGACTGAGACATTTAAAGATGTTTTGGTGCAGAAAGTAGCAGCACAACACAAGAGTGACACCCTAGCAAGCTTTTATAATGCTATCTTTTTTGCTACTGCTTTAGACAAAGAGCTGAGAGAACAGATAAGTATGTTAGGGGTGAGTCATCTCGTGGCATTGTCTGGTTTTCATTTGACAATTTTATGGGGACTGGTGTATGGGTTTTTCTTGTTTTTCTACAAGCCTTTACAGCAAAAGTATTTTCCTTATAGGCATGCACTGTTTGACGTGGGGTTGCTTGCAATGATACTCTTAGGTTTGTATGTTTGGTTTGTGGACTTTCCTCCTTCCCTGTTGCGTTCTTATGCCATGGTATTGTTTGGCTGGGCGGCGCTAATAATAGGCATAGAACTTTTGAGTTTTACATTTTTGGGCACGGTCTTGGCTTTACTTGTGGTGTTGTTCCCTTCTTTGTTGGTCTCGTTAAGTTTTCAACTATCCGCAGCAGGGGTATTTTACATTTTTCTTTTACTGCAATACACAAAAAAGTGGAATGTTTGGCTGATAACCCTATGTGTGATTCCTCTGGGGATTTTTATGTTGATGTTGCCTATTGTGCATGAAACGTTTGGGGTGACAAGTTTGTATCAGCTTGCTTCTCCTGTTTTGTCACTTCTTTTTATTATTTTTTATCCTATGATGATGCTGTTTCATGTTTTGGGTTTGGGTGCCTTTCTTGATACACCGTTACTGGCACTTTTTGCTATGCCTCAGGAGAGCACAGACAGCCTTTTACCTTTATGGATGATGTTGATGTATGTGGGTGTGTCATTGATGGCTATAAGGTACAAAAAAATGTTTTACTTGACCTGTGTTTTGGCTTGTTTATATCTCTTCTATCTCTTCATTTTTATTAAGTAAGGCACAAAATTTGAGACCATGGATAAAAATAGCCCAAGAGATGTAAATCCATAAAAAGAAAAAGAGCAGGGTGGAAATACTGCCATAGATAGATGCATAGGTTTTGTTGTGCACCACATAAAAGACAAAAGCACTTTTAGAGAGGTACCAAATAAGTGAAGCGATAAATGAGCTAATCAGTGCGGAAGAGACTTGAATGCGGACATTTGCAGAGAGTTGATAGGCCAAATAAAATACCATCCACACAATAAAGTAAGGGAGTAAGGTATAGAGGTGTATGACAGACGTGATGTTAGTTTTGTCTAAGTATGTTTGTATAAACTCTGAGAGATAAAAAGAGCTACCCATCATGAGAGGTATGGTTAGTACAAGTAAAAGATAGGTACCTAAGGTTTTCCAAATATTACGTGAGGGTGCAGAAAAAATGTCATTGACGATGTAGTCATAGTTTTTAAAAAACATAATGGCGGCAAACGTCACGTAAAAAGCACCTACGTAGCCAAGTTTGTCGGAGTTTGCCATAAAGGTATTGATGTACTCCATGATGACTTTTGAGTCTGTAGGTAAGAGGTTTTTAAAAATGAGATCTTGTACTTGCACATAGAGTACTTCAAAGTGAGGCATTTTGGTAAAAATAGAGAGCATAATGACCAAAAGAGGAATAATAGAAAAAAGTGTACTCCACGACAAAGAGGAAGCATAATGCTCCAGTTTGTCATCAAATAAGTCTCTAATGAAGTCACGTAGAAAGATATAATAGTTTCGTACCAATGTTCTTGTTTTCACATCAACCTCTTAATTTTTAAAAATAGACACCCTTTAGTTTGGTAATCCCATTTTCCCAGGGTTTAGGATATTGTTGGGATCAAAAGCCTTTTTGATATCTTTAAACAGGTTAATTTCCATGTCATTAAAAGCAATACCCATAAAAGGTGCTTTGGAAGTACCAATACCGTGTTCACCGGAGAGTGTACCACCCATGTCAACCACCATTTGGAAAATTTCTTCAATGGCTTGATGTCCTTTGTCCAACTCTTCTTGGTTTGAACCATCAACCATAACGTTAACGTGAATGTTTCCATCTCCAGCATGACCAAAACATGGCACTTTAAAGCCATATTTGTCACCAATGGCATAAATGGCATTGAGTGCATTAGGGAGCATAGAACGTGGCACTGAAATGTCTTCATTCAGTTTTTTAGAACCAAATATCGTAATGGAGGGAGAAGCATTACGTCTGGCATACCAAAGCTTATCTCTATGTGCTTTGTCGTGTGCGATGACGAACTCTTGTACATTGTTTTCTTTAAATGAGCGCTCTAGCGTTTCGAGTTGAAAGGCAACTTCTTCAGGGACATTGCCATCTACATCACCAATGAGCAGAGCACCTGCTTCTTCAGGTAAGTCTACACCTAGTTTTTCTTTGAGTGCTTGCACCACAAGGGCATCCATAAACTCCATAGCCACAGGGTTTGCACCACCCGCTAAAGACTTAAACACGGCGTTCATAGCATCATCTACTGAAGGAAAAATACCCATATAGCCTTTGGTGTATTTTGGTTTTGGTATGAGCTTCAAGGTAAGTTCTGTGAGTACGGCAAGTGTCCCTTCTGAAGCGATGAGAATACCGGCTGTGTTGTAACCCGCCACATCTTTAATGGTACGTTTTCCTGCACGGATAATGTCACCATTGGGTCTTACTGCACGCAGTGCCATGACGTAATCTTTGGTAATACCGTATTTGGCTGCTCTCATTCCCCCTGCATTTTCAGAGACATTTCCCCCTAGGGTTGAGTACTCTTCAGAGGCTGGGTCTGGTGGATACATCAATCCTACTTCTTCAGCAGCTTTTTGTAAATCCATGTTAATGACGCCAGGTTGCACCACAGCGACCATGTTTTCCATGTCAATTTCGAGTATTTTGTTCATGTGTTTTTCTAGACCCAAAATGATGCCACCATTGGTTGGTAAAGCACCACCTGTAAAGCCAGAACCCGCACCTCTAGGTGTGATGACAATCAAATGTTCATCACAGTATTTTAGTACTTTAGAGACATCTTCTTCATCTCTTGGGAAAACTACTGCTTCGGGTTCATAACGTGTACGTGTGGCATCGTAAGAGTAAGCGATGAGGTGGGCTTTGTCAGAGTAGACATTTTCTTTTCCTACAAGTTCTTCAAAATGTGCTATATGTTTTGCATCTAACATTACAGGGCCCCTACCATATTGTAGTAGTTCCCTGAAGAACTTCCGCCAAACCAGCCACTCTCTAACTTTTCAAAGTGCATATAAAAGGGAAATTGTCCTTTTGCGGGTAAGTGTGAAACAGCTTTTCTAGCAATGATTTTTCCGGATATTGGGTCCAGTAGCACAGCAGCATCTTTACGTACAATGTAGACCAAACCTACTTGGTGCTTTTTTGCAAAATCCAAAAGGTTCTCTTTACTAGGTTTACTTTCACCTTGCACGGAAAGATAGAGGGCATAAAGGTCTGGATGTATCCATGTTTTAGAGTAACTTTTGGTAATTTTCGCGTATGTGTCTGCATTGGGAGCAAGTACTAAGACATTCTTATAAAGGTAGCCACCAATGACTTTGTCACCAGCTTGTACAGCTGTTTTAATGGTTGGCAAAGATTCATGGTCTATGATATCTGCTGAGATGAGTGTACCGGCACCCGAAGATGTGATTTGTGCAATACGAGAAGTGATTGCTTTAAGTGAATTGCCATAATCATGTACCACCACGCCAGACATACCATTGATAGGAAAGCGCTTGTTAAGCTGTATATTTTGTCCTTGCACAGATTTGATAGATGTATGTACCGTTTGAGGGAAAAATCCTGCAAAAAGAGGGCAAGCAAGAAGAGAAGAGAGGAGGGAAATAAGTGCTATTTTACGCATAGCTATCCTTTAAAGTGTTATGGGAACCTCTAATAATAGGTGATACCCACAACATCGCTAGCTTTTGTCTAGGCTAGGCACTCTTTTGAAGTCCTAGCCGTAGCTAAGTCAAAAAAGAGTAACGACGCATAGGCAAAAGCTAGAGATGCCCGAAGGGTGGGCTTTGCAAACGCAATCTTTCACAAGATGCTTACTTCATCTTAGCTATGGCTAGGACTTGAAAGCCTCTTGCAAAATCTTACATTTGCAAAATCCATTGTGGATATCACCTATTATTAGAGGTTCCCTTATTATGTTGATTATACATGTAATATAGTAAAAGTTTACCAAGAGGCAAGGAGATTAACCTAGTTCAGTTATAATAACTGCCAATTGAACACTCTGAATGACTTGGTTATTCAGAAGCGTTAAATGAGTAAAGGGTAGAAGTCAGAAGTGAGAAGTTTTAAATATATAATTAGCATGCTTAGCATGCTAGGGTTTTTGCAAGCAGCAACCGTCACAAGTGCAAAATGGGAAAAAGGGAAAACTTTTTCCGCCTATTTGGAGACACGGGGTATACCGTCAAAGCTATTGCAGTCTATTGCTAAAGAAGATCAGAAGTTTCTTTCAGAGATTGAAAGTGGACGTACTTTTTATGAGTTAAAAGATGCAGAGGGAAACCTTGAGCAAAGCCTCATTCCCATTGGGATAGAGATGCAAATTCAGCTGGCAAAAGAGAAAAAAAGTGGAGAGTATGTTTTTAACATTATCCCTATAGAATATGAACAAAAAGAGTACACTGCCTCTGTTGAAATCACTTGTAGTCCTTACACAGACATTAAAATGTCTTTACACTCTAAGGCGATTGCGGACAAAGTAGGCCAACTGCTTAAAGGCACCATCAATACGAAAAAACTTCGTAAAGGGGATAAGCTTTCTTTTATCTATACACAAAGAACACGTATGGGTCTACCTTTTCGTAGTCCACATGTAAAAATCGCCATGCTTGAATCACGGGGAAAACAGCAGTTTATTTTTGCAGATGAAGATGGGTATGGGCATAAAGAGGGTGGTAAAAATTCTTCTTATAAAAGCAACGGTGATTATATGGAGAAAATACGTATCCATACACGTTCTACACGTTTTGGTATGCCTTTGAGACATATAAGGATTACTTCTAGGTTTACACACAGAAGATGGCATCCCATTTTGAAACGTTACAGACCACATCATGGTATGGATTTTGGAGCACGACGTGGTACACCACTTTTAGCGGTCTATGATGGTAAAGTAAGTTTCTCGGGGCGTATGGGCGGTTATGGTAATGTTGTGAAGATAAAACATCCTAGTGGGTATGAGTCTTTGTATGCACACCAAAGTCGTAGAAAAGTACGTCGTGGTCAGCATGTGAAAAAAGGGCAAATTATTGGTTATGTGGGAAGTACAGGCAGAAGTACAGGACCACACTTGCATTTTGGTTTAAAAAAGCGTGGACGTTGGATAAATCCTGCCAAAGTGTTGAGAAAAACCTCTCTGTCTAAAAAAATAAAATACAAAACCATGCTCATTAAAGAAGCCCGACAGAAAAAAGAGAAATTGATGAACTTGATGGTTCAAAATAAAAAACCCTTTATCTGGAATGGTTTTTGTGGTACAAGTATGAAGGTCAACGATGAAAACAGAGATCAAACACTTTAAATTACAGCCTCTAGAAGATGCAAAGTTTATTAACACCTCTTTTGCTACCTATGAGCAAAATGGTAAAAATAAAAGTTGGGAAATTGTAGAAGCACACGACTCCGTTTCTATACTGCTTTATCATCAAGAAAAAGATGTTTTTATTGTGGTAAAACAGTTTCGTCCTGCAGTGTACATGAACAATCAAGATGGCATGACCATTGAACTATGTGCAGGTATTGTAGATAAAAATCTTTCACTCGTAGAGATAGCCAAAGAAGAGATAGAAGAAGAGTGTGGGTATGATGTCCCTCTTGAAAATATAGAAAAAATCACTGCTTTTCATACCTCTGTAGGTTTTGCTGGTTCAAAACAAACGCTGTATTATGCTGAAGTGACAGAAGAAATGAAAGTCTCAGAAGGTGGGGGCGTAGCTGATGAAGAGATAGAAGTCATTACGCTTTCAATGAAAGAGAGCAAGGCTTTTATTTATGATGAGAGTATTGCCAAGTCACCAGGACTTATATTTGCGTTTATGTGGTACTTTGATAAAATTAGAAATTAGAAATTAGAAATTCTTCCACGCTGTTGCATGCTTTCTTTACTCTTCATCACAATAGCGTTTTAAAAGGCAAGCATAGGATTCTATGCGTCTGTCCCGTAGAAAAGGCCAAATGTCTCTGACTTCTTTGGTGCGTTCATGCCTTATCTCTGCGTAGAGTATACATTCGTTTTGATGTTTGGCATGGGTGAGCATTTCACCTTGGGCGCCGCAGACAAAAGAGTTCCCCCAAAAATGTGTGCCTTTCATGACACCCGAAGCATCTGCTTCAAAGCCTACACGGTTACAGCTTATGACAGGTATAGCGTTAGATATGGCGTGAGAGCGTTGAATGGTTATCCAAGCATCTAACTGTCTCTCTTTTTCTTCTTGGCTGTCTTCTTCAAACCATCCAATGGCCGTAGGATAGATGAGGATTTCCGCACCTTTAAGTGTCATAATACGCGCAGCTTCAGGGTACCACTGGTCCCAGCAAATGAGTACACCTAGTTTTCCTACAGAGGTTTGAATGGGTTCAAACCCTAAATCTCCAGGTGTGAAATAAAACTTTTCATAAAATCCTGGATCATCAGGAATGTGCATTTTTCGGTATTTACCAGCAAGTGAACCATCAGAGTCAAAGACCACTGCGGTGTTGTGGTAAAGCCCTGCAGTACGTTTTTCAAAAAGGGAAGTAACCAATACTACAGAATATTTTTGGGCAACATTGGACCAAAAGGTAACATCTTCCTCAAAATCGTTTGCATAAGCAAAAAACTTTGTATCTTCACTTTGGCAGAAGTATTCTGTTTGATGGAGCTCTTGTAAGACAATGAGTTTGGCCCCCGAGTTGGCAGCTTCTTCTATGTGTGTAAGTGTGACGACTAAGGTTTGCTCTTTTGAAGCATAAAATTTTTGTTGAATGAGTGCTGTTTTCATACTTAAGATTTTAACATAATATTATGTAAATCGTAAAATAATAAAAAAGATAAGAGTTACAGATACAAAATTTTATTTTTATTTAAGTTAAATCTATTACAATGCGACCATTAAATGATGAAAAAGCCAAACTTACTGTGAAGTAAGGACGGAAAGCTATGGGTCTTTAGTCCGCTAAAGATCGCCAGGCTACCATCGGTCTCACAGGTGCATGCCACCTAAGTATTCCCACTTTTTCTATTTTATAATATTTTTTTTAACAAGAGGAAACTATATATGAAATTAAGATACCAAATACTAACGCTCTCAAGCACACTAATCTTTATAGGCTGTGGAGGCGGAGGTAGTGACAGTATAGATCCATCAGAAACTGCTTCTTCTACGGGAGCCAGTGCCCGTTCTGTGACCATTAACACACCCA
>CAUZVG010000068.1:0-8262 GCA_963583215.1 Campylobacterales bacterium
TTATCCCCGTAAGTTCGTCCCCTCATACCCACATTTTTACCATGCGTAGCCTCTCCAACGGTAATCACATTTGTAGCACCAAGGTAAGGCGTTAAAGCAGTGTTTTTAGTTGATGTCCTCTAAGAGCATAGGTGTACCAAAAGCTTTTAGTTTTGCTTGTGTTTGTGAAAAGTTTGATGAACAGTCAATAAGTTTACTATGCTAGAATACCTCAAAATAAAAGGAAGCACTATGGCTAATGCCCCACTAACTTTAACACTCACCATTACTGGTGATCAAGTAGATCAATTTAAAGAGATGCAAGCACTCTCCGGAAAAGGACAGCACAACAATAGTAAGAAAAGCACTCGAATTACTTTATGAAAAAGTGATGAACGATGAAGATATAAAACAAAAAGTAAAGATAAATTCTTTGTTAGATGTACAGTAGTTAAGTCTCAGAGAATGGCTTTCATTATGATTTCATGTGGGAAGCCTCAAAAGCAATAGATATGAAATTTGCGCTGCTATAAAGTTATATATTTTATAAGGTTTTATAAACAGGACATTTTGTTAGAAAAAAAGACAAAATTTACCTATTTTCATTAATATCAAAACATATTTGATATACTCTTAATATAGTTGCACTCTAATCACCGAACGGTGATCAGAGCGCCCGTTACTGTAAAAAGAAATGTCCACTATTCGTGGGTAACACCATACTTTTACTCATCCCTTTTCTAGATTGGAAATATGCATGTACCATCATCGTCTCGTAATTTCATACAAGGGCAGCAGCTACTTTGGCTGGCAAGACATAGGTACAAATGAACAAAAGCCCACCGTCGAGGCAAGTATCCACAAAGTACTCAAAAAAATCTGCAAATATCAGAGCTGTACTATTTCCGCTGCAAGCAGGACTGATGCTGGTGTCCACGCACAGGGACAAGTTCTAAAAATCACTATCCCCCTGGCAATCGAATCAGGCAAACTTCTGCTTGGCATGAACTCACTATTGCCAGGTGACATACGTATCTTGCAATGCGAACCCTGTACCGCAGAATTTAATCCGAATAAGGACAGCAAGAGCAAAGAGTATCATTATTACTTTTGTACGGACACAATCTACAACCCAGTTCTCAATGATATCGTTGCGCATATCCCCTCTAATAGCAAAGCCTCAACTACAGGGTCACTTGATATAGAACGTATGCAACAAGCTTGTAAACTCTTCATTGGCGAACATGATTTTTATAGCTTCGCAAAACGAGATGTCAATATGAGTTCAACCTTCCGTACTATTATTAGTTGTGAAATATTGGAAGCTCAACCCTTAACCTTTGGCAACAAAGTTTACACTATTAAGATCGTGGGCAAAGGATTTCTGAGGTACATGATTCGGTATATCGCTGGTGCTTTATTTGCGCTGGGAAGAGCTCAGCTTAGCCTGAGTGATATTAGCGAAGCACTAGTGAATCACAAAGAGGAAAAGATCAGTTCCAAAGCCAAGTCGAGAGGGCTACATTTGATTCAAGTTTGTTATTAGGGTATGGCTATCCTTTGGTGATACAACTATGATTAGTTAAATACAATCTAGCTATGATATCACTATGATAATTTTAGACTTTGAAACAAACTCATCAAATATACATGATGTTATAGAAGTAGCAGCCTTTCATGTTGAACATGTAAACAATGAATATAAAGTGATAGACACTTTTCATCGTTATTATTTCTCAGAATATGAAGTAAACCCTCATGCTCTAGCAGTACATAAACTATCTCCCGATAGACTTGAAAGATTAAGAAAAAATGTAAGCTATGAAGAGTACTTTGAAGATGATAAAGATTTTGTAGCGTTTTGTAAAAACGCTAGAACTTTGGTAGCGCATAACATATCATTTGAATTAAGACATATTGGAGAGTTGCTCTCATTTGAAAATCATTTCTGTACTATGAAAGAGAATAAAAAAATTGTTAAAGCGATCAATACTAGGGGTAATATAAAAAACCCAAAACTTATTGAGACTTGTAAATATTACCATATAGATTTTGATGATGAACAGTATCATAGCGCTATTTATGATGTGACTAAGGCCTTGGAAATTTTAAATAAAATGGAATGTAAAATTATTTAGTTTAACTGTTTATGTAAAAGTACAGTTTGTGAGATCTATTACCTGTTTGTCAAAATGAGATGTAGAACTGGATATAAAAGAAAACCTTATAAAATTATATATTTTATAAGGTTTTACAAATAAGATATTTGGTTCTTATGAGGACAGGAAAGAATATAATGATTCATTAATGAATCATTATATCTTTTTTATTTTTTAGGGGCAGTACTAGAATCCCCCATAGAGCATGAAAAGAATATGATTTTCATCCTCTCCTTGAAGTGCATCAACGGCATAGGTGTAATTCAATTGCAGTTGCACATTCTCCGCAATAAAGTATTTAGCACCGATAATCGCTTTATCCTCAGAGGAGTCTGCTGCTTTGCCATTGTCTGCGATTCTATATCCCGCAGAGAGATTGAGAAGAGAAGGTATGACGCCTACTTCGGTTAAAAAAGTGACAGCATATTTATCGTTAACCCCTGTATTGTACACGGAGTTTACATCATTCTTCGCATTTGCATACGTAGCAAAAAAGCTTAAAGGTACATCATTGACACTTCCCATTGCTTGAAAATCGATGGCATAGGCATCTGTTTTGTCTTTGTGTGATTCATTGTCCTGATCATATGTGGAGGTTCCAGACCAAAGCTGTACACCAAAGCCCAGATCCCATGCCCCAACCGTTGGTGTCATTGCTGCTCTAAAATAATGTGCAGGTGAATAATCAGTTATAGTTCCAATGGTAGGCATATATGCAGAATACACAACATGCCATAAATCAGTATAGAGATAAACACCCAAGCCTTCTGCTTCATGAGCTGTACCTATATATTGTTGCGCAGAAATCGTCTTTCTGTCTTCTAATACTCTTGAACCTCTTACCGCTCCTGTATTAAGGACCTCAAATGAAGCAGCTGCACCAAATCCCTCTGTTCTATAGGGAACAATACCAAGTGTATACTCATCAAATGCATATGTTATAGGAATTTTGATATTTGCCAGAGAAAAATTATCTTCATCTGGGTTATATCCTATTTCAATAAATGTACCTATATGTTTACTAACACGTCCCCCAAGAATCACAGCAGCTTCATCAGGAAACTCTAACTTGCTATCTGACTCGTCTCCAGCTAGAGCTCTTATTTTGAGTATAAAAGAAGCATTAAACGTGTCTGGAAGAGAAAGTAAACTTCCCTTTTCAGAACCATTAACTTCAGAACTCTCAATAAGTCCTTGCTGCCCCATCATGGTAAAGCCACTTGCTTTAAATTTTCTACCAAATGCATTGAGTGCAGGATAACTATTTTGAGAGTGACATGCAGTACATGATACTCCCATCTGACGTGAAAATGATGGGACTGCATAAGCATTAGAGACGATAAAAATCATCATCCCTCCAAAAACAATAAATAAACGTAACATTTAAACTCCCTTATTATTAAAAGTGGTGGTAGCTACTTCATATGGTTCCCCAACCTTGTAGATATTGAAAAGGCCATTTCAACATAACGGTTCGGGCAGGATAATACTTACTTGCAGCTTTCATCGCTGACATATCTCCTATGTACAATTAAGACTAACATGTTCCAACTCTATAGCAGCCTGTGGTGTGTATACAATTCCCAATTACACCTGAAATATAATAGGAAAGTGTGCAATCATTGTGCAAAAAATGTTTTCAGTCATATCAGGGATATACAATTAAACTGCTATAGGTATATACTGGTAATAATTTTAGATTTGAATTTTTAGATATATTGGCAGGAGTTTATCTCCTGGAAGCCTTGAACCCTGTTATTTTATAAGTAGCATAAAATAACTAAATTAGACAATTTAGCACTGTAGATAAATTATGTAAACATAATGATGATTTTGTATATAATTTTCAAAACCTTATAATTTAACATATTTTATAAGGAAAAAGTGTAGAAAATATCAACAAGAGATATCGAGAGAAAAATATTGACTTTTAACAACTAATAAATTTAATTAACTCACATATCCCCAAAAACTATTATGTCAGTACTTTACATCACCTAGAGAGCATCTAAAGGTAAACTCTTTATCTAAGATGCTATAAGCACTAAATTTGATAAAATACAATTTATATAAAAGTTTCACAATCAAAAGGGTTAATTATAATGAGAGAGAGCAAAGATTTTTTACGTACAATAGTTGAAGAGGACTTGAAGTCAGGTAAGTATAAAGAGGTTGTTACAAGATTTCCTCCAGAGCCTAATGGATTCCCACACATTGGACACGCTAAGTCTATCGTTATAAATTTTGGTATTGCACGTGATTATCATGGTCACTGTAACCTTAGAATGGATGACACCAACCCCACCAAAGAAGACACGAAATACGTTGAGGCTCTTAAAGATGCTGTTGAATGGCTTGGATTTGACTTTGATAATAATGTACATTTTACTTCTGATTATTTCCCTAAGATATACGATTACGCAATCCAGCTTATTAAAATGGGTAAGGCATATGTGGATAGTACAAATGAAGAAGAGATGCGTGAACTTCGTGGAACTGTTACCGAAGCAGGTAAACGTAGCAAGTATGCTGAGCGTAGCATTGAAGAGAACCTAGACCTTTTTGAAAGAATGAAAAATGGTGAGTTTAAAGACGGTGAACACGTGCTTCGAGCCAAGATCGATATGTCTGCCGCCAATATGAAAATGAGAGATCCACTTTTATATCGTATCAGACATGCACATCACTTTAGAGCAGGAGATAAATGGTCTATTTATCCAATGTATGACTTTGCTCATTGTTTGGCTGACTATATTGAAGGTGTTTCTCACTCTATTTGTACATTAGAGTTTGAAAATAACCGTGCCATTTATGATTGGGTACTTGATACTCTTGGGCTTGGGTCAATATCGCCAAGACCTTACCAACATGAGTTTGCTAGACTTGGTATAAACTATACAGTTATGAGTAAAAGAAAGCTTTTAGAACTGGTTGAGGGTGGACAAGTGAGTGGATGGGATGACCCTCGTCTGCCAACAATTGCTGGATATAAAAGAAGAGGGTATACGCCAGAGTCCATTTTAAACTTCTGTGATCAAATTGGTATCGCAAAAGCAAACTCAATGGTTGATGTTGCGCAGCTTGAGTTTTGTATCAGAGATGATTTAAACACAAAAGTGCCCCGTGTTATGTGTGTACTTGACCCACTCAAAGTAACGATTGAAAATTATGAAGGAAGAGAAGAGCTTGATGCTTCATACTACCCGGAAGATGTACCTAAAGAGGGTTCAAGAAAGTTACCTTTTTCTAAAGAGATCTATATTGAGCGTGATGACTTTATGGAAAATCCTCCAAAGGGTTACTTCCGCCTTACACCTGAACAACCCGTACGTCTTAAACATGCTTATATCATTACGTGTAAGGAAGTTATCAAAGATGCTGATGGCAAGATCGTAGAGATAAAAGCCGAGTATCACCCTGATTCTAAAAGTGGATCAGATACTAGCGGTATCAAAGTTAAAAGTGCCATTCAGTGGGTAGAGGCTAATACTGCTAAGACGGTAGAAGTAAGGCTTTATGACAGACTGTTCAAAGATGAAGCACCTGAAGGCTTAGAAGATATAAACCCTGATTCTTTAAAAGTTATCAAAAATGCCCTTATTGAACCTGCTGTTATTACTGAAAAACCTGATGAGAGATTCCAGTTTGAAAGACAAGGGTATTTTTACGCTGACCCTGTGGACTATACAGATGAAAAACCTGTGTTTAACAAGATAGTTGGGCTTAAAGACTCTTGGGGCAAAAAGAAAAAGACTGTGCAAGAAGTTAAACCTCAAGTTAAAAAAGAGCAGATTGATGGTGAAGTAGTCGCTATGAGCGAGAGCGAACAAAGACTATTTGAGAAGTATACTTCTGAACTTGGACTAAACAGTGAGGTAGCTAACACACTAGCCCGTGATGAGAATTTATCTGCTTTCTATGAAGATGCTCTATCTACACTCAATAGTCCTGTAGGTTTAGCTAACATTGTGGCCAATGATGTAGCTAGAGAGCTCAAAGCGAAACAATCATCTGAGCTTAAATTTTCTGCGAAACAAATTGCTGAGCTTGTGAAGATGGTTGATGATGAGACAATTTCTAGTAAAATTGCTAAACAAGTATTTGAAGAGATGGTAAAATCTGGAGAAAACCCAACACAAATAGTTGAAGCTAAGGGACTTATACAGATAAGTGATCCCGCTAAAATTTCACCTATTATTGATGAAATCATTGCAAAAAATCCAGACAACGTCGCGAAGTTCAAAGCAGGGAACACCAAACTTTTAGGCTTCTTTGTCGGACAAGTACTAAAAGCTACCGGGGGCAAAGCAAACCCAAAAGTGGTGAATGAACTTGTGGCTGAAAAGTTAAAATAATAAATTAATACAAAAGGCTGGTCCGAGCACTAGCCTTTTTTCATTAACCTATTTAAGAGATTTCACTCAAGTTTAGATTATAAAAAAACAATCAATATAATCTATAAAAGAAAACATAAACTGGAAAGCGTTCAATAAATTGATTATTTGTACGAGAGATAGAAAAAATAGAAGATGAATTATTTGGGGTTATGTTGTAGCACCCAAGAGTAGGGCGCTACAGTGGATTAGTTTACTGCTACTTCTACAGCAGTACCTTCCCAGATACCATGTTTAGTACAGTAACCATGTGCAACAAGTTTAAGTTTTTTACCTGTTGGGATGATTGTGAATGTAGTTGTGTTGTGTGCTTTGATGTTACCAAGAGTTCCTGGAACGTAAGAAACTTGAGCAAGTTTAGTGTCACCGTTAAAAAGAGTGATTGACTCGATGTAGTGATCAAAATCATCTGGGTGAGTGTATTCGTTACCCATTTTAACTGTTACTTCAAATGGCTCGCCAGCAGTTGCTGTGTCAGCACAAGTGATGAACGGTGAATGTCTGTCAATAAGGTCTTTCTTTGCTTCTCTATCTACTTCTGAGATGTCTACGTATTTGTTAATTTTTGGCATTTTATATCCTTAGGTTTGATTTTTGTGTGATCATTATAGCAGAAGAACTCTTAATTAGGATAAAAATACTCTTATTTATTTTCTAAGTTGAGTCTAGGGAGATTTTTGTTATATTTCAGACCATAAAACTGCATATAATAGGATAGTCATGAGTGAAAGAACCCCCGTTCAAATAGAAACATTTTTAAAAGATTTACAGACACATTTAAAAGAAGGCATGTCTTACCCTGATGCCATGCAACTGACTGCTGTCATAACTGGTGGTGAAGTTGCACTTCTTGTTTCTCAAGCCATCAATAAATACAAAGAAGCTAGCTACGATAGAACGGAACTCTTTCAACAAGAAAATGTAGATGAGTGTGCCTTGGCAAGTATGGGTAAGCTTTGGCATGGTGAAAACTTTGAAGGCTCTACTGAGCATATTGATTCCTCAAAAGAAGAGATCATCTTAGATGCGCTCTACTTCATACTCAAGTATGCCAAGTCACAAAACCCTCTAGAAGATGCTTTGGCTGCCAATGAAGCTGTTTGTGGTGACAAAGCAGCACGTAAAGCGCTCATAAGCCAGGCTTTTGATGTTTAAACGTCTGTTGGTAGTGTTTTTAACACTTGGTCTAAGTCTACTTTGTGCGGAAGACTACCATAGCAGTAAAAGTGAAGCATGGAAAAGTGCTAACATTAACAAAGCAGCCACAGTGCTGTATGGTGAAAAAAAGTTCTCACACATCAAAAAAAGTTTAAACATTGAACTTATTGCACCCAAATGTATAGTGAGAGATGCACAACACATTGTTATAAGGGTAAGAACAAGCATCCCTGCAAAGTCTGTGGCCATTTTCCAAAATGCAAACCCTTCTGCTTTAGTAGCTGTATTTTCTGTCAATAACTTTACGCCTACAGACATAGAGATACCTATACGTATGGAGAAAAAAGGCACAGTTTTTGCAGTCATTGAAAGTATGTCTGGGGTATTGTATTATGCACGGGCTTATATAGATGTACTCTGTTTACCCTGTATGGCACAAGGGAAATAAGGTCACCTCTAATAACCCATTATGAACGTATAGAGTTATTAGAGGTGACCTAAGCTATACTACTCTATAAGAAATGATTAAGGGCTAGAAAATGGGGGATAAAAAATGACAAATATTGTAATCA
>CAUZVG010000069.1:0-8246 GCA_963583215.1 Campylobacterales bacterium
GGGTACATGTCCCAAGTGCATAGCTATACCCGTGTTGGTAAGTCTCAACATATAAGGCATTTTAGCTCCCCCATTGGGTCTAGGCCACATGTTTGAGGTATGGTAACGCTTTTTTTGGAGAACAGTAAATTCGCCTTCAGGTGTTTCACGACCAGGCAGACCCGAAGAGATACGCCCTTCAAAAAGTACATACCCATCTTGCATCGCATAAGCTCTTTGTTGGGAAAGATCTACCATGATATAAGGTTTTTCTGCCCAAGAACAAGAGAAGAGCATAAACCCGATAAAGACACTTCTCAATATGTTTAACATTTTCTTTTCTGTCCATATATTATTTTGGTAGTATAGCATTATTATACTAAGATAAGTATCCCAATTTTACTTGTGTTATAATCTTACAAATACATCTTGAAGGCCGACTATCAAAGGGTTTATACTTTCTGTAAAAAAAGCTAAAAATGAAGACTCTATTGCCAGGGTTTTGACTGACAGTGATGTACGTACCTACTACCGTTTTTTTGGTGCGCGTCACTCCATCTTGCAACTTGGCAATTTAGTAGACTTTGAAGTAGAAGGAGAAGATGGAAGGTTTATGCCTCGTCTTCGTTCCCTCTCTCACATGGGTTTTCCTTGGATTTTTGACAAAAACAGACTACTCATGTGGCACAACTTCATTAAAAAGTTTGAACCCCACCTACGTGATGCCGAAGCTTTAGACACTTTTTACTATGATTTACTTTTGTCTGCTGCTAAAAAATGGGACAAACAAAACCCAAAACGTGTGGTCTGTGAAGCCTACATTGCTTTACTCTCTTATGAGGGTAGATTGTATCCTGATGAGCACTGTTTTATTTGTGAGCAACGTATAGAAGATGACATAGCCCTCATGCAAGCGTTTAGACCGGCACATCCAAAGTGTATTTATGCCCCTTCACTGCCAACAAAAAAAGTCTTTGATTTTTTTGCCTCAGGAAAAACAGTCTTTTTTGATGACTTTGAAGTAGACTACCTTTATGATGTGGTTATGAAAGGCTTATGATATACTTAAGTAAAAGGAGACCTCATGTTTAAACTTTTACTCACAGTTCTACTTACATGTTCTCTTTATGCAGGAGCCGATATGAAACACTTTTATGATTTCACTGTTAAAGACAACAAAGGAAAAACCCAGTCACTCTCCCAATATAAAGGGAATGTTGTCTTGATCGTCAATGTTGCTTCAGAGTGTGGTTTTACCAAACAGTATAAAGGGCTAGAAAACCTCTACAAAACCTACAAAAAAGAAGGTTTTGTCATATTGGCTTTTCCGTCTAATCAATTTGGAGGACAAGAACCTGGAAGTGCAGAAGAGATCCAAAAATTTTGTAGCCTAAACTTTGGTGTGAATTTTCCTCTTTTTCAGAAGATAGACGTCAATGGAGACAATGCAGACCCTCTTTATATTTTCCTAAAAAAGGAAGCCACAGGTTTTTTAGGCTCTCAGAGTATTAAATGGAATTTTACAAAGTTTCTTATTGATAAAGAGGGAAAAGTACTAGAACGCTACGGCTCCTCGACCAAACCTGAGGAAATAACCGACGATATTGAGAAATTACTCAAATAGTGTGTAAGAGAGTCTTTTCTAAGACTCTCTTGAAGGCTTTATTTTGTTCACTACGGCATACAAGGCAGGAAGATAAATGAGATTTAAAACCGTACCCCAAAGCAATCCAAAACCTATAGAGATAGCGATAGGCTGTAGGATGACAGCTTGTCCTGTTGCATAAAAAATAAGTGTAAAGAGTCCAAGAAAAGTAGTAATAGACGTGATCAAGATAGGTCTTAGTCTTAGTTTTGCCCTTTCGTAAAAAGTTGCAGCATCATGGGTACCATGAAGAAAATCAAGCATAATGATACCATCATTGATAACAACCCCTGCAAGCCCCAACATACCAATAACCGAAGGCATCGAGAGATTGATCCCAACAAGCATATGTCCAAGTAATGCTCCTAACATAGTGAAAGGTATGACTGACATTACCATCAATGCATAACGAATTTTCGGGAAGATAAAAAGGAGTGTGATCAAGATCAAAAAGACTGCTATGATCAGTGAACGTATCATATCATTTTTAAATTGTTGATTTTTCTCACTCTCTCCCAAGAGATTAATTTCAATACCCTCATCCCGAATCGTTTGAAGCAAAGGATTAATCTCATTAAGCACATCCATTGCCGTTGTCTTTTTCTTATCTATATTTGCAAAAACCGATTTGACCGTATTGCCATCTCTTTTTTCGATTTTTTCATAGGCTCTTATCTTTTTGATCTCTACGATGTCGGTGAGTTTTACAAAACTTCCAGAAGGTGTCGGAATCATAAAATTCATCAAAGTTTTCTCAGAGTCCTTATTGATCGCTTTTGTTCTTATTTCCATTACACCATTCTCATTGAAGGTCATCGCTTTACGGCTATCAAGAAAATAACCCGAAAGTGTTTGTGCGATCTCTACTTCACTCAGGCCCAATTGTTCGCCATATTCATTGATGCGCAACTTATATTCCATCTTTCCAAACTGTGCATTGTTACTCACATTTTTAACATGTGAAATGACAGAAAGTTTTTCTTCCACTCTCTTCATTGCATCTGCTATCTTTTCAGCTTCTTTACCTAAAAAATTGATCTGTATATCATTTTTGATCAACCCCGGCTTGTCTTCAAGTACACCAAGCTCCTCAAGATGATATTTTTCCATCATAGGATCTATCTCTTTTTTCAAATCCTGCGCAAGATCATAAGTATGCTTCTTTCTGATCTTTTCAGGATCATTGAACTTAAAAGAAAAATTAAAAATAGGATTGATATAGGCATCGATAAAACTCTGAGGCTCCATGTCATAAAGCTCCATCGTAATATAGAGCATATTGTCCCCATTTTCATTTCCACCGGAAAGCGCTCTTCTATACCCCACCACTGTAGAGGTGGATTTAAGTGCATAGGTTTCTTTTTTTGAAAGAACATATTGTTCCAACTCTTTAGCGATCTTCTCTGTCTCCTCAATGGAAGTATCCACAGAGCTCTTCCCTGTGATATACAGATAGTTACCATCAAAACCAGGGAAAAACTGAAAATTAAGCATCTTGATCGTGAGTATCGTTAACAGAGGGATCACTACGACAAAAGTAAACAAAAACATATATTTAAAACGGATCACACGATGTAAAAATGCTTCGTATTTCTCCTGAAATGGTTCCCAATTGATAAAATTTTTCTGCTTTTTGAGAAACTCTTCAGTATGTAATGGTAAAAAGAAAAAACTTTCAATAAGAGACCCTATAAGAATCATCACCACGGTAATAGGAATAAGGATAATGAAGTTTTTAATTTCTCCTGTGAGCATGAACAAAGGCAGAAAAGCTGCTATCGTTGTCAGTGTCGCCAAGCTAACAGGTAGAACCATCTCTTTAAGCCCTTTGTACACCGCCTCTTTTTTAGCTAACCCTTCATTCATATGACGCTGAATGTTTTCAGATACAACAATAGCATCATCCACAACGATACCTATGACGATCAGTCCTCCCAGTAAAGAAACAATGTTAATGGAATATCCCATAAAGTATAGAAACATGATCCCTATGGCAAAAGAGATAGGGATACCCATCGCCACAACAGATGCAATACGCACATTGATGAGCAGTGCCATAGAGAGAAATACCAGTAGCAATCCAAACATCAGATTTGCAATAACGGTATTGAGCCTGTCTTTGACTGGCTTTGAACTGTCCTGGTAAAAATCAAAATAGACTTCAGGGAACTCTTTGGAGAGTTTTTCTTTAGCATACGTTCTCAGCTCTTCGGATATATGCATAGCGTTTCCCTCAGGTCCTTTTGAGATCACCAAAGTAATGTTTTTACGGCCATTAAATGTAGAAAGTGTTGTATTTTGAGGGTAAGAGATCTCCACATTGGCAACATCCCCGAGTCTGACTTGTTTTTCTCCTATTTTGATAAGTGATGATTCCCACTCTTCTTTGTTTTCTTTTCCATTCACCGTAGAGACAAAAATATAATTCCCACCCTCTTCTATGTCACCTATAGGATAGATATAAGAGAGTTTTGAGACTGCTGAGATGATAGCAGCAGGATCCAGTCCATAAGCTCTTACAGCCTCTTCATTTATCTGTACAGAAACCTCTTGATCGGCATCACCATAAATCTGTATTTCACTCACATAAGGATTTCTGGAAATTTTAGATTTGACCTCTTTGGCTACTTCTATCAATTGACCTTTATTCATACCTTCAGAGGAGAGAGAAAGTCTGATAAGTGGTCTATTGTGTGTCAATATCTCTGCAGTGGGTTCTGTCATATCAGAAGGGAGATATTGTCTGCTTCTGGCGATGGCATCTTTGGCTTTATTGAGTGCATCTGTTTTGTCTGCACCATCGTTAAGATCCAGAACAATAGAAAAACTACCTGACTTGATAACAGTCTCTATCTTATCTATGCCCTGTATATTTCCCAGTTCATCTTCGATGTCTCTAACCGCCATCTTATCGAGGTTATCAGCACTGGCACCCGCATAACTACCTCTGATAGAGATCTTATCTAAAGCGATTTCAGGAAAAAGTTCTTTAGGGATATTTTGATAGGCATTGACCCCTAGAAAAAGAATAAAGATGAGCAGCACATAATTAAGACTTTTATTTTGTATAAAGTAGTTAATGATTCTCATCATGCTGGATCCTTCTTAAAAGTACTGTATTTTAACATAACTAGAGCTTCTCTATATTATTTTCTTGCCTTTTTTATGAGCTCATAGGCTTGATTTAGCTCCTGCATTTTACTGGTAGCTTCTTCCATATACGCTTCATCTTTACCTTGTGATGCAATGATATCAGGATGATATTTTCGTACCAGTTTTCTATATGTATTTTTAATAGTAGACATGTCATCATTGGCATTCACACCCAAAAGTGCATAGGCATCGTCCATGCTTACTTTGGGTTGTAGATGTTGCATCATGCTTTCAAACTTAGCAAAGATGGCATGGTAGAGTTTTGGATCAAATGCTAGTGCTTCGGCAATCGTTTTTAGTACTTTATCTTCACCTTCAGATACTTCACCATCCACAAAAGCAAGCTGTATCAAGAAAGTCATAAATTGTATTTGTTGTGCTTTTTTTCTTCTAAGTTGCTGTGAGAAATCAAAAGCCATTTGTTCTATGTTGTCATTTCTTTGCTTTTCTGCATTGAAAATGTCTTTTAATATCTGTCGTGTTTTTATCGGTTCAGGAAATACTTTAGAGATATCATCAAACATCATACTGACAAGTTCCGCTTCTAATGCATCTACCCGACCATCTGCTTTAGCAACTTTTGCGACCAAACCAACAAAAAGTCCAAGGTCACTCTTTGCCACTGATTCAGGGGAAACAGCAAAGTTTTTGAACGCTTCAGAAGAGTATATTTTAAAGGCCACATAATTCTTAAATATTCTATAGAATACATACGCTAAAATAGAAAAAATAATAAAATTAAACATAACGTAACTTACAACTTTTTCAAAAATGCAGAAATAATGAAAATGCTAGTACCATTTACTTTACCTTGAATATGTAGAGGGTCACCCGGAGCCATACGAATGTTCTTCACGGTAGTGCCTTGTTTTGCTGTGAACCCTGCACCTTTAACCACTAAGTCTTTAATAATACTCACAGAGTCACCTTCTACCAATATGGTACCATTTGCATCACGGACAGGTTCTGCATTTTCAGCTTCTAAACCTTCCTCCACTAAACCTTCTTCGGCCCAAGCTTTAACATCGTCTTCTAAGTAAAGCATATCTAACTGATCTTGCGCACCAAGTTTAGTCAGTAGTCTGTACGCCATCACTTGTACAGCTGGCTCTGTACTCCACATAGAGTCATGTAGACAATTCCAATGTTTTTCATCTTTTGTGGGCTCATCAATACTTGCAGTACAGGTCCCACAAATAGTAATTGTATCCTCTTTGGGTGTTACCGTATAAGGACTTAAGCCCTCTTCACTTCCACATAAATCACATGCCATTTTTCATCCTTTAAATAATTACTGTATTTTAGCCTACAAGCAATAAGTAAGCGTTGTCACTTTTTGAAGTATTTCATCTTTTGTGCCATCTTTTAGTACTTTCCCCTGTTCTAAAACAATGATTCTGTCTGCCAAAGCATACGAAGCTTTGGCATCATGACTGACCATAATGGTTGTAGTGCCAAAAGCTTTGTGTAGTTTGGCTATTTCTACTTGCAGTTTCTCTCTCATTTTTTCATCTAACGATGAAAGAGGTTCATCCATCAAAAGGAGTTTGGGTTTGTTCATCATGGCACGGCAAAGTGACACACGCTGTTTTTGTCCACCACTAAGCCCCTTCACATTACGTGAAGCCAGACCTGTGAGTTCTGTGAGGGAAAGAAGTTTATCTACTAAGACTTTGTCATCTTTCACAAAACGTAAATTCTCTTCTACAGACATATTTTCAAACAGTGCATAGTCTTGAAAGACAAAACCTATCTCTCTTTTTTGTGCAGGCATATCTTGCCAGGATTGTCCGCCTACAACAATCTTACCCTCAGCCTTCTCTAAACCTGCTAAAACCCTAAGCAAGCTGGTTTTACCTGAACCACTCTCCCCCATTAAGACAGTAAAACTCCCCTCTTCTATCTCTAAATTTATATCTAAAAGCATAAGACCTTGACTACCTTGTAGTCTCTTTTTAATATCTACTTTAATCATTAGTGTATGCCTATCTTTTTATGCTGATGGTTAAAAATGTATACGCCCAAAAGAACAAAAAAGCTCATACCAACCATAATACCAGAGTAGATGTGTGCTTTCCCATACTCTAAAACTTCCACCATTTCATAAATAGCCACGGAAGCGACTTTAGTCTCATTTGGGATGCTTCCACCAACCATTAGTACCACACCAAACTCTCCAACCGTGTGTGCAAAAGTAATGATGAGGGCAGTAATGAGTGAGGGTTTGATATTGGGCAAAGCCACATGCCAAAGGGTTTGTAGTTTAGACTTTCCTGCAAGATAAGAAGCTTCTAACATATGTCTATTGAGCGCTTCAAAACCACTTTGCAGGGGTTGTACCATAAAAGGTAAAGAGTAAAAACAGGAAGCCACAACTAAACCGGTAAAGGAAAAGACTAACTTTAGACCAAAAAGGTCTTCAAAAAAACCACCCACAGCAGAGTGAGGAGAGAGTACAACCAAAATGTAAAATCCTAACACAGAAGGGGGTAAAACAATGGGGAGTGCCGTCAAAGCTTCAAAGACAGGTTTAGACTTGGACTCTGTTTGAGAGAGCCACCAAGCAAAAGGAAGGGCTAAAACAAAGAGAATAACCGTTGTCAACCCTGCCAGTTTAAAAGAGAGTATGAAAGGCGTAAAGTCTATCATAATGTACCATATCCATAGGCTTTAAAAATCTCTTTTGCTTTGGGGCTTAAAAGGAAATCGTAAAAGGCTTGCACTTCAACATTCTCTTTGGCAGACTTTAAAATGACCAGCCCTTGATCTATTGGGGTGTAGAGCTTTGTATCTACCTCTGTCCAGTGTTGCTTCTCTTTATACCCTGACATCTGCTTAGAAAAGAGTGCTGATTTAGCTACCAGACCAATGTCTGCTGCAGAGCTTGCATAAATTACTGTTTGTGACACAGACTCACCATACACCAATTTACTTTCTAACTTTTCATACAGTTTGGCATTTTTAAGTGCTTCTACTGCGGCTTGTCCATAAGGTGCTGTCTTCGGGTTAGCAATGGCAATTTTTTGAATATCTTCATCTTCAAGTACAGCTAGAGAGTCATTAAAATCTCTTGTTTTAGAAGAGAGAATAGCCAAGGCACCTTGGGCATAAATTTTGGGTCTATCTAAAGTCAAATTGTCATCATAAAGTTTTTGAGGGTACGACATATTGGCTGAGAGAAATAGTTGGTAAGGGGCACCTGCATTTATTTGTGCGGTGAGTTTACCTGAACTGCCCAATATGACATTCACTTTTGTTTGAGGGTTTGTCTCATAAAATGCTTCTTTTAGAGGTTCAATCACATACGAAACATTGGCGGCTACTGCAATGTTTATCTCCCCCGCACTTAGCCAAAGCAACGTCACAGCAAATATACCTAATATTTTTTTCATCTTATATCCTAAAAGAGATAATTAATTTCAAAACGTATCTCATCATAAGAGGGATTTAGTTTTGTAAAACCATCTTC
>CAUZVG010000070.1:0-8221 GCA_963583215.1 Campylobacterales bacterium
ATTGCTTATATCCCATACATCAATCATGGAAAGACCACGGTTGACACTGTTGTCAAAATTCCATTGCCAAGGGTTAAAGTACTCATCATTGGGCGTCATGGCTGCATATGTGATGTAATTTGGATGCGCCATCTGTACATTTGGGTTTTTCCTGTAGATGGCGGCCATAGCCTCAGGCGATTTGCCTTTTGGAATTTTCAGGCGGCTAATGCCGAAAGGTAAGTGTGCGATCATTGTCACACGATGCGTTTGGTTTAAACGTGCAATGGCATGTGCCGGAATTTTTGGATGAAATTTAACGAGCATTTCATCTTCTATAAATACCGGTTTTCCTTTTGTAGTATTGAGAGGTTTTACATTAAAATCTGCAGCTATCCCTCCTGTTCCAACCAAAAGTAGAGCAGTACATATTATCGTAAGAAAACTTTTCATAATATACTCCTTTTTACTATATTATTAATAACAAAAGGTGTTTTCAATAACCTATATTATCTATTACATAATATAATATATAAGATTAATTTTTTGTTAAACTATATATGTCATAATATTGCTGTGAAGATCTTTCTGAAGGTGTGGCTAAAACTGCGGAGGAAATATTGTGAATTTTGAGAAGAGAAAATTCCCTAATATTCCTAAAAGAATTTATATCTCTGGCTTTAAAGTGTATAATAGAAAATAGACTTAGTAGAAATAGTCAGCAAAATAAAAAGGAGAAATTAACATGAGAATTAAAAATAGAGTATTGCGTTTGCTTATCGCATCGGTACTGGTTATGGTTGCTTTACCAATAGTTGGCACAGCAAAGGCTGCGGAACCTGTAGCTAACAATCTTAGTAATGAGCAGGTAAAGAACATTGTCCAGCGTTCATATCAGTATGTCGCCTTGTACAACGTTATTAACAAAGGTGCGCTAGATACTGAAAGTCCGACCAGTACGGACGGTTTCAATAAAATGAATGTAGCAACGGCACTTTATGATCATAATGTCAAGGTCATTGCACGGCCAAATAACGATTCGCTTTATATCAGTGCCATGCTGGATCTGCGTAAAGAACCGTTAATTCTTGATATGCCTGCTTTTGATTCAAAGTATGTCTCATTGATGGCGGTTGCGTATGATCACTATGTCAATGTTCCCCTGACGACACGTAAAGGTGATTTTAGAAAGCCGGGAAAAGCACTTTTTTATTCAGCACGTACCGAAGGTTATAACGGTGAAGCAGTCGAAGGTATTGATCGTGTTTTTGAGATGAGTGGTGATTTTGTTATTGCGGTGTTCAGGGTAATGCCTCATGCAAATCAGCCAGAAAAATTTAATAAGATTGTCGGGCAAATGAAGGCCGTGAAACTGTTGACGCTAAGTGAGTTTAAGGGAGGTACTGCCAAATCTATCAATGATGTCAGTTTCCCGGAATTTGGTAAAACAGATGCTGATGTATTTGGTGATAACTTTCTGGAGGTTATGCAGTTTGTTTTCAACCATACAACTTTTGATCCGGCGAATGAGATGGATCAAGGTGTTTTGGAAGCATTTAAACCTTTAGGAATTGAACCGGGCAAAGTTTACGATGCAGCGAAGGCAATGAAGATTGATAAAAAGCAGTTCCGTAACATGGCACAACAGGTGCAGAAAGAAAATCTTGCCTTACTGACACAACCAGAAAAGTTTGTTTCATTAGCACCAAGAATCTTACAATCCAAGGGAAAAACAGATCTTGAGGCAATGGTTGTAGTTTCAGTCATCGGACCGATCGGGTTACCGTTGGAAGAAGCGACCTATCCCAATGTGGCAACCACGGACGGCTCAGCGATGAATGCGCAGAATGATTATGTTATCCGTATGACTAAAGAGGAAATGCCTCCTGCTACTGCCTTTTGGTCGATGACACTATACGATTCAAAGAATGGTTTCTTTATCCCTAATGATCACAAGAAATACAGCGTGGGTGAAAACTCTGGTATGAAAATAAATGCCGATGGCGGTATTGATGTTTATGTGGCAGCTAAACAACCTGAGGGTGTACCTGCGGAGAACTGGCTGCCTATCAATCGGCAAGATGAGAATCTGGATATTATCTTGAGGATCTATGTGCCGGATCTTGAAAAATTAAAGAGCTGGTCTGCTCCAAAAGCTGAGATGATGAAGAAAAAGTAAATCAAATGAGTAAAAGGAATGCTTATTTTACATTATCAGCATCTTATTCTAAAAACCTTATAAAATATATAACTTTATAAGGTTTTCTCCCATAGTCATTTTTCTACCTTTTTTGACAAAGAGGTAGTAGATCTCACAAAGTGTACTTTTGGATACACAGTTAAGCTAAATAATTTTACACTCCATTTTATTTAAAATTTCCAAGGTCTTAGTAACATCATAAATAGCGCTATGATATTGTTCATCATCAAATTCTATATTGTAATATTTACAAGTCTCAATAAGTTTTGGGTTTTTTATATTACCCCTAGTATTGATCGCTTTAACAATTTTTTTATTTTCTTTCATAGTACAGAAATGATTTTCAAATGAGAGCAACTCTCCAATATGTCTTAATTCAAATGATATGTTATGAGCTACCAATGTTGTAGTGTTTTTACAAAACTCTACAAAGTCTTTATCGTCTTCAAAGTACTCTTCATACGTTACACTTTTTCTTAATCTCTCAAGTCTATCAGGAGATAGTTTATGTACTGCCAGAGCGTGAGGGTTTACTTCATATTCTTAAAAATAATAACGATGAAAAGTATCTAGCACTTTATATTCATTATTTATGAGTGCTACACGAAAAGCAGCTACTTCTATTACATCATGTATATTTGCTGAGTTTGTTTCAAAGTCTAAAATTATCACTTGCACTCCATGTTTTTTTGGTGTTGTTGGGAGGCAACACCCTACATTACATATACTTCTTAAGTACCTCAGGAATCTCAATACTCCCATCTTCATTCTGATAATTTTCCATAATAGCCACGATCGTACGCCCCACAGCAAGAGAAGAACCATTTAATGTGTGTACAAATCTATTTTTCTTACCATCTTTAAAACGAATCTTTGCGCGTCTTGCCTGGAAATCTCTTGTATTGGAGATAGAAGAGATTTCACGGTATTGGTTTTGCCCCGGTAGCCATACTTCTAAGTCTATGGTTGTGGCTGCTGAAAACCCTAAGTCACCATAACAAAGTTCTACCACTCTGTGAGGCAAACCAAGTGCGGTTAAAATGTCTGAAGCATTTTCTACCATCATGTCAAACACTTCTTGTGACTTGTCAGGGTGGGCGATGGCAACCATTTCTACTTTGTTAAACTGATGCTGTCTAATGATACCTCTTGTATCACGTCCAGCAGAACCTGCTTCTTTTCTAAAACAAGGTGTATACCCTGTCATAAGCAGTGGCAACTCTTTTTCTGTAAGTATCTCATCGTTATACATATTGGTAAGAGGTACTTCAGCCGTAGGGATAAGATACAAATCTTCATCTTCTATTTTGAAAAGATCATCTTCAAATTTTGGTAGCTGTCCTGTACCTTGAAGCATGGCTGAATTATTGATGAACGGTACCGAGTACTCTTCAAAACCTTTTTCACGGTTAGAGTCTAAAAAGAAGTTAATCAATGCACGTTCAAGTCTAGATGCTTCACCTTTTAAAATGGCAAAACGAGACTTTGCAAGTTTTACCCCACGTTCAAAGTCTATCCAACCATTGATTTCTGACAGTTCCCAGTGTTCTTTTGGTTTAAAAGCAAAAGTTTTAGGCTTTAACACTTTACGTAGTTCAACATTGTCCTCTTCATCTGCACCCTCAGGCACAGAATCATCTGGAAAGTTTGGCATTGCAAGTGCTACTGCATAAAGTGCTGACTCTGCTTCTCTTGCTTCTTCTTGAAAAGGTATCATCGCTTCTTTGTTGGCATCTACTTTTGCTTTCAATTCAGAGATGTCTTTGCCTTCTCGCATATACTGCCCAAAAAGTTTAGACATTGCATTTTGCTCTGCTTTCATCGCTTCAAGTTTGGCATTAGACGCTTTAAGTGTTTGGAAGAGTGTTTGCAAGTTTTCAAGTGTAGAAGTTTCTACACCTTTTTTTTGAAGTTTAGAAGATGCTTCTTCAAAGTTGTTTTGGAGGTATTTTAAGTCTATCATGCTGTTTACCTAAAGTTAAATTATTTAAGAGATTATAGTAAAGAATGTCAAAAAATAGGGTTAATTGGACTTGAGCCCTCTGATTAACCTAGACATTCACAATGGGTTTTGTAAATGTGAGATTGTGCAAGAGGTTTTCAAGTCCTAGCCATTTTGCATGTTGCCAAGGTATCAAAGCATCAAAACGCGCTGGTTTTCCAGCAAGTAAAAATGTACGGACATAAGAGATGTAAAAAGTATCTAACTCCAAATCGGCATCTTCAACTTCTAGTACAGGGTCAAAAAAGAGATCACCTGAAGTACTTGCAGCCCCTAGGGCGACAACTTGAGTGTTGTTAGAAAGCACAGTCCATCGTCTAGGCTCTAAGTCTTGAGAAAAGGCTGTTGTATGCATCAAGAAGAGTACTACCCATAGAAAAATGCTGTTCTTTAAAGTACGGTGTAAGTTGATTGGACATCCTTGAACTGAGTCAAAATAAATTGTAACTGTAAAATCTAAAGAACTATACAGTATTTGAGCCTTGTAGCACATACATACATTTGAACAATATATAGAGATTGAAAGGGTTTAAATTACGTTTAAAAAGGAGAAAACTTCAAAAGTAGTGGTGTCAAAAGAGGGACTCGAACCCTCGACCTCCGGCTTATGAGACCAGCGCTCTAACCAGCTGAGCTACTTTGACTTATTTTGAAGTGGGTGGAATTCTATCTAAATGATACTTAGAAGTCAATGGTTTTTTAGCTAAAGTGGTTAAAATACGTTAAATAACTATAACAAAAGGAATATACCATGGCATTTGAACCATTAAAAGATAGACTTTTAGTACTTCGTGAAGAGAAAGCTACACAAACAGCTTCAGGACTTTACATCCCAGACACTGCAAAAGAGAAACCTCTTGAAGGTACAGTTACAGCTGTAGGCCCTGAGGCAAAAGAAGATGGCATCAACGTGGGTGACAGAGTGGTATTTGCAAACTTTTCAGGTATGGAAATTGTGATAGAAGGTAAAGAGTACCTTATACTACTAAGCAAAGAAGTTTTAGGACTCATTAAATAATCCGTATCTAAGCAATATAAATTTAAAACTAATTAAGGAATTTAACGATGGCAAAAGAAATATTTTTTTCAGACAAAGCAAGATCTGGACTTTTTGAGGGTGTATGTAAACTAACAGACGCCGTCAAAGTAACCATGGGACCAAGAGGTCGTAACGTACTCATACAAAAAGCCTATGGTGCTCCACACATCACAAAAGACGGTGTCTCCGTTGCACGTGAAATAGAACTCTCAGACTCTTTGGAAAACATGGGTGCACAACTGGTAAAAGAAGTTGCATCAAAAACTGCTGACGAAGCAGGTGACGGAACCACAACTGCAACCGTACTTGCACATGCCATTTTCAAAGAAGGTCTTAGAAACATCACGGCAGGTGCTAACCCTATAGAAGTAAAACGTGGTATGGACAAAGCTTCCGCTGCGATTATTGTTGAGCTTCAGAAAATTTCAAAAGAAGTGAAAGATAAAAAAGAAATTGCACAAGTTGCAAGTATTTCTGCTAACTCCGATACAATTATTGGTGATTTGATTGCTGAAGCCATGGAAAAAGTTGGAAAAGATGGTGTCATTACTGTGGAAGAAGCCAAAGGTATTAATGATGACCTAGAAGTGGTAGAAGGTATGCAGTTCGATAGAGGCTACATTTCACCTTACTTTGTCACCAACACAGAAAAAATGACTTGTGAGCTTGAAGCGCCAATCATTCTTGTAACCGATGCAAAACTCACTTCACTCAAAGACTTAGTGCCGCTACTTGAGCAAGTACAACAAGCGGGGCGTCCTCTGCTTATTATTGCAGATGACATTGAGGGTGAAGCACTTTCAACCTTAGTATTGAACAAACTCAAAGGTGTCCTTAACATCACTGCTGTTAAAGCCCCTGGTTTTGGTGACAGAAAAAAAGAAATGTTAAAAGACATTGCTATCTTAACCCGTGCCACACTAGTAACAGAAGAGCTTGGTCTCACACTTGAAAAAGTGACTTTAGCAGAACTTGGACATGCCTCACGCGTGATCATAGACAAAGACAACACGGTCATTGTAGATGGTAAAGGTGACAAAGATGCTGTCATTGCAAGAACCAATGAAATCAGAGTACAAATGGAAAACACGACTTCTGAATATGACAAAGAGAAACTTCAAGAGCGTCTTGCAAAACTCGCTGGTGGTGTGGCTGTCATTAAAGTAGGTGCTGCCACTGAGACTGAAATGAAAGAGAAAAAAGACCGCGTAGATGATGCACTCTCTGCAACGAAAGCAGCGGTTGATGAAGGCATCGTTATTGGCGGGGGTGCTGCGCTCATTAAAGCAAGCCAAGCGGTTAAACTTGACTTAAAAGAAGATGAAGCTGTTGGAGCAGAAATCATTTTAAGAGCAGTCTTCGCACCGATGAAACAGATTGCACAAAATGCTGGTTTTGATGCAGGTGTGGTTGCAGACAAAGTGGCAAACTCTACAGAGGCAAACTTAGGATTTAACGCAGCAACAGGTGAATATGTAGATATGATTGAAGCAGGGATTATTGACCCCCTTAAAGTGGCACGTGTCGCCCTTCAGAATGCTACTTCAGTAGCCTCGTTACTACTTACCACAGAAGCAACCATATCTGACATCCCAGAGCCAACGCCAGCCATGCCAGACATGTCAGGTGGCATGCCAGGGATGGGAATGTAAGGACCTTTTTATAGAAGTCCTTTCTAGATACCTTTCTATAGAAGTTTAGACTTCTATAGAAAATCTAGTTTAACGAATAAGTTTTTGGAACTCAAACACAGGTAAAGGTTTCGCAAAATAATACCCTTGGAAAAAGTCACAACCATAAGAAGATAAAAGTTCAACCATCTTTTTAGTCTCTACCCCTTCTACAACAATCTTCATTCCCAAATTATGACCCAATTCAATGATGGCCCTTACAATACGCTGATCTTCTTCATTGGTTAAAATATTATCCACCAAACTTTTATCAATTTTTAAAATATCTGCTGGGAATTTTTTAAGATAGGTAAATGAAGTATAGCCTGTACCAAAGTCATCTAAAGAAATACCTACACCCAATTTTTTGAGTTTATTAAAATATTTAATGGTTTGGCTCTCACCGATCATCGCCATACCCTCAGTAATTTCAAACTTAATACGGTCTGCATGTACTCTGTGATGTTTGAGTTGTGCTTCGACATGGTCTACAAATTCCCCTGTGGCTATCTCAACCATGGAGAGGTTAACCGAAACCTTGATAGGCTTAAATTTAAAGAGCTCCCAGCGTTTTTGCTGTTTAAGGACTTCTTCTAAGACAAATTGACCCAACTTAATAATAAATCCTGTTTTTTCCATAAGCCCAATAAAAACATCTGGTGGAATAAACCCTAGTTCAGGGTGAACCCAGCGAATCAGAGCTTCCGCTGCAACCACTGCTTCATCCCCTACTCTAATAATAGGTTGATAATAGACTTCAAACTCCCCTTTATCTAAACCTTTTTGCATGTCGTTATGCAGACGTAACTCATCATAAGCTTCTTTGGCTTTTTCAGGAATATAAACTACGACTTTACCATCACCTTCTTTTTGCGCAGAGACCAATGCTTTGTAAGTATTGTCAAGAAGTTTTCGTGTGGGACCACTATCTGGGTACAATGCAATACCCGCAGAGACAGTTAAATGTAAATTTTCATTTTCTATTTTATAAAAGGCTGCCAATTTCATTTGAATTTCAGATATCAACACTGTAACATTCTCTGCAGAGTTCACATTGGAAACAGTGAGTAAAAAGTGGTTGTCATAGGTATGGTAAATATTTAAATTCATCGTGCTGACAATACTCTTTAAGTAGGTGGCAAATTTCTTCAGTACTTCATTGGACTGTTCATAGCCAATGATAGAACGTAAACGTGAAAAATTATCAAAACTCAAGAGGACTAAGGCAATTTTGTTATTTTCAATATGAATTTTGGAATACAAAATAGGTAAATCCTGCATGGCTTTACTTTGGTTTGGCAAGCCTGTGAGTTTATGGGTAAGACCTAAAG
>CAUZVG010000071.1:0-8212 GCA_963583215.1 Campylobacterales bacterium
TAATTCTCAATGATCCCGTTATGCACAACATAAGAGTAAGCACCTACGTGTGGGTGGGCGTTGAGTTCTGTGGGTTTTCCATGTGTGGCCCAGCGTGTATGACCAATGGAGACGCCAAAACCTTCTGTGTGGTAAGCTTTGGTTTTTTCTCTAAGATTTTCGAGTTTTCCTAAGGCTTTAAAGTTGTTAAGCTTATCCCCTTCAATGACAGCAATTCCTGCTGAGTCATAGCCACGGTATTCTAATTCTTGAAGACCATCAAGCAAGATCTTTTTTTTCTCATTTAACCCTAAATACCCTACAATTCCACACATCTTTAGCCCTTGGTAAGTTTTTCTATTATTATCTCAACATTATGACAAAAGTTTCCATTCTTTTCGATGAGAAAGATATCTTTTGTTCTATTCTTAATTGTATGTATTTTGGCTGTAGCAATCTCAATGTCCATCGCATCAAAAAGGTCTATCATGTAGGCAAGTAAACCTTTTCTGTCTTTACAATTTAGGTAGAGTGCCGCATAATCGTTTGAGTGCTTACAGTCTATATATATATCTTTTTCCTCAATATGTGGACTAGGTAATGCGCCTCTTTTGTTAATGATAAAAGCATCTTCTATGATTTTTTCTATGCGAGGTAAGTCATCTTGGTCCACTTTTTCTGTAAAGTCTATTTTAAAATACTTAGCGTTATCAAAAATTTTGGCAATGTCCATGTTACGTACACCCAAATGTGCGAGTTTAGAAAGAAAGTAGCCAAGATTTAAACTCTTTTCACGCAAAATTTCAATGGTTAAATAAGAGCTGTTTTTTAAGCTATAGGTATAATCAGAAAGTGTAAAAGCTTTTTGCGCTATTTCTACAATTTCACTTGAAGTGTAACGGGTAAAAAGAAGGTTAGAAGGTATGGCTAAGATTTTCTTTTGTTCAGACTTTTTAAGAGCCAAAAAAGAAGGGTTTTCTTTGAGTAATTTTTCTTTCTTTACCCGTTTAGCAGTTTCACCCAGCGCTTCTTTATGTTCCAATGCTTCAAGTGACTGTGTATAAAGTGTTTTGATGAGTTTTGCAGAAAAGGTGTTGTAGATGCCTCGTCCTACCCCAGACATGTCAGCATAGGTCAAAATATAAATAAGATCTAGACGTTTTTTACTCTGAAAGTGGGAAGCAAACTTTAAAATAGTTTTTTCACTGTGTAAGTCTTGATGTTGGGCAACGTTAGACATCAGTGTGTGGTAGTGTATGAGCGTCACCCCTTCTTCTATAAGGGAGGCTTTTATTTTTAATTCACGTGCAAAGAGTTTAAAAAGTGTGGCGCCTACGAGATGGTGGTCTTTTTCTCTTCCTTTTCCTGCGTCATGTAAAAATGTAACCATTTTTAACATGGCTTTCTCATCGGGGGTTAGGGCATCAAAGAGTGTTTGTATAAAAGGGTCTTCAATGTTTTCTAAATGTTCTAAACATTTTAAAGAGTGTATATCTACAGCGTATTGATGGTAGCCATCAAACTGAGGTAAATCCACTACTTTCTTGATGGGTGGAATGACGTATTTGAGAAGTTTCGCATAAGAGAGGGTATCCAACACAGAGTAGGCATGCTTTTGGTAAAATATTTTACGTATATTTTCATAATACGCTGAAGGGAGTTGTTCAGGTTTAGAAGCATGGATGAGTTTTTGTAAAAAGCTTGCATGTGCTTGAAATGGGCTATGGGCATAGTCACAGAGTTGGCCTAAAAGCCCATTCACATCATTTATCTCAGCAGTAGGGTAAACAAGATACTTATCTTCTTGCTCTTTGACATAGCCACGGCTTAAAATGTCTAACCATATAATGCTGTAGAGTCTAATGACTTTTAGTGAACCTGTCACTTTTCTGGTAAATTTTCTGTGTGCTTCTTTGCTGTAGTCATAGCCTAAAAGTTTTGCCACATCAGGAATGAGGTCAAGTCTCAAGGTGTCTTCTTTTTTTCCTGCAACCAAGTGTAAAGCCGAACGCACACGAAAAAGAAACTCTAAAGCAATGCGAAACTCTCTGTACTCTTGTTCTGTGACAACAATGAGGGGTAAGTTTTTAATGTTATTGGTATTAAAAAGTACTTTTCCTATCCAGTAGACTAAGTTGGCGTCACGAAAACCACCCACACCTTCTTTGAGGTTTGGCTCCATGGTAAGCGGAAACTTTTTATGTTTCATTTTTTGTTCTTTGAGTTTGGCTTCTATAAAAGAGGCTGGGTCATCATAACGTATTTTCGTAATGGCATTTTGTGTCTCTGTCCATATAAACTGTGAACCTTCAATAAACCTAGACTCAATGAGTGCGGTTTTTATGGTAATGTCTGTTCTTGAAATGTCAAAAAGATCTTCTACTGTATGCACACGATGGCCAAGTTTAAGTCCTGCATCCCAAAGGATGTAGAGCATTTTTTCTATCATCTCTTTCATGTTGTAGCCAGGCACCTCTTTGTAGACAAGCATCAAGTCAATGTCGGAGTGTACACAGAGTTGCTCACGTCCATAGGAGCCTAAAGCCACCATTGCCACAGGAAGAGAGTTTTTCATAGGCATATAATCACCAAACATTGTTCTATGCGCCACTTTAAAAACAAGTTTGAGGATGCTGTCTATCTTTTTACTATGTTTAACAAGAAAGTCTTTGCCTCCAGAGGTGGCAAAAGTCTCTTCAAGCGTATCAAAGTATGTTTTTATCTCTGCTTTTAAAACTTTTGCTATTTCAAAATCTGCGGCATTTTCGTACAGCAGTGTCTCTATCTGGGCTTTTACTTTGTTCACTTAGTAACTCCTAATGTTTGAACCGTCTAGTTAACCCCAAGGTGCTCATAACATCACTAGCTTTTGTCTAGGCTAGGCACTTTTTCGTAGTCCTAACCGTAGTTAAGAGAAGAAAGAGTAACAACGCATAGGCGAAAGCTAGTGATGCCCGTAGGGTGCATTTTGTAAACGCAATTTTTCACAAGATACTTCCTTCATCTTAGCTAGGGCTAGGATTCGCAAGTCTCTTGCAAAACCTTACATTTACAAAAAGCATTATGGGTACCTTGGGGTTAACTGGAAGGTTCTGTTGTTATAATACCTAAAATAACTAATGGCAGGCGAAAATTGATGGACTTAATAGAAAAAGTACGTAACAAAATACGACTCACACAAGAAGAGGGTGAAGCACTTTACGACTTAGATCTCTACACTTTAGGTGAGTTAGCAGATGAAATACGTAAAGAAAAGTATGGTAAAAAGTCTTACTTTAACATCAACCGTCACATCAACCCTACCAATGTATGTGCAGATGTTTGTAAGTTTTGTGCTTACTCTGCCACAAGAAAAAATCCAAACCAATACACACTCACCCATGAACAAATCTTAGACATAGCCACTAACTCCATAGCCAAGGGAGTAAAAGAACTACACATCGTTTCTGCACACAACCCCAAAGATGGTGTGGAGTGGTATATGGGTGCTTTTAGAAAAATACGAGCTAAATTCCCGGATGTTCACATCAAGTCTATGACAGCAGCTGAAGTAGATTTTATAACACGTGAGTACGGTCACTCTTACGATGAAGTACTAGATATGATGATAGAAAATGGCGTAGACTCCATGCCTGGTGGTGGCGCTGAGATATTTGATGAAGGTGTACGTGAGTACCTTTGTAAGGGTAAGGTAACCTCAGAACAATGGCTAGAGATACACGAAAAATGGCACAACAGAGGCAAAGAGTCCAATGCCACCATGCTCTTTGGACACATTGAGACAAGAGCGCACCGCATAGATCACATGATACGCTTACGGGACGTTCAAGACCGTACAGGAGGCTTCAATGCATTTATACCTTTGGTCTATCAAAAAGAAAACAACTACTTAAAAAACTGTAACTTTCCTTCCGGGCAAGAAGTACTAAAAACCTACGCTATTTCACGCATTATGCTAGATAATATCCCCCACATCAAAGCCTACTGGGCAACAAGTACCATAAACCTAGCCCTCATAGCCCAAGAGTTTGGTTGTGATGACTTAGACGGAACCATAGAAAAAGAAGCCATCCAGTCCGCAGCTGGAGCTAAAAGTGCCAATGGCATGGAACTCGATGATTTTGTAGCCCTCATCAAAAATGCAGGCTTCCAACCCATAGAGCGTGACAGTTTATATAATGAGTTAAAAGCTTATTAATAAAAAAATAGTGATAAAATAACTTTTAAAAAGTTACTGAGTATAAGAGGAAACATTATGGTACTAATGATAGACAACTACGATAGCTTTACCTACAACATTGTGCAATACTGTAGAGAATTAGGTGCAGACTTAAAAATTATACGTAATGATGAACTCACCATTGAAGAGATTAAAGCACTCAACCCTGAGAAAATCATCCTCTCCCCTGGTCCTTCTACACCAGATGAAGCAGGGGTAACCCTAGATGTCATTAAAGCATTTGCAGACACGACACCTATTTTTGGTATCTGTTTAGGGCATCAGAGTATTGCTCAAGCTTTTGGTGGCGAAGTTGTACGTGCCAAACATATGATGCATGGAAAAACATCACAAGTTGAGGTAGAGGTGAATACACCTATCTTTAAAGGTTTACCAAAAGAGTTTAGGGCCACACGTTACCATTCTTTGAGTGTTAAAGAAGAAACACTTCCCGAGTGCATTATTGCCACCTCTCATTCTAAAGATGATGGAGAGATTATGTCTTTAGAGATAAAAGGTAAAGATATTTACGGGGTACAATTTCACCCAGAGTCTATTATGTCTGAACATGGTCATGAAATGTTAGACAACTTTTTGAAGCTTTAAATCTTTATGAAAAAACAACATTTTTTTTACGTTTTGGCACTCTATGTCATTGCGGTTTTTTATTTGGCCATTTCTACCCCTATTAGCCCCCATGAAGCCAATATTTTTTACACAGAAACGAATCTTGTCTCTACACTGATGCATTGGGGTGATGACCTTATTCCTGGTTTTTTGGGTTTACGAATATTTTTCATTTTCTTTGGTTTTATTTCTCTACTCTTCTTCTATAAACTAGCAAGAAGACACTTTTTACGGCCTAAAGATGCCTATTTGGCTACGGCTATCTTTATGGTACTCCCCGGTATTCTTACAGGTTTTACTTTGGCCAATATCTCCATTATTGTTTTGCCAGTCATTTTGTTATTTGTCTTACTTTATGAAAAGAAAATTTACTGGCCTTTACCTTTTTTAATGCTCATACTCTTTTTTATACACGAAGCATCCATACTCTTTTTTGTCGCAATACTCTGGTATGCAGTGATGGAAAAAGACAAAAGACTAGGCATCGCAGCTTTGGCCTTTCTCATCGCCTTTATTACTTTAGCAAAAGGCATTGAAATTGGAGGCCGTCCTTCAGGTCATTTTGTTGAAATTTTTGGACTCTATGCTGCTGTGTTTTCTCCTTTACTCTTTTTATATTTTTTCTATACCATGTACCGTATACTGCTACGCGAGAAAAAAACACTACTTTGGTATATCTCGTTTACTGCTTTGGCTTTTTCTTTACTTCTCTCTGTCCGTCAACGGGTCAGCATTACAGACTTTGCTCCCTATGTCATGGTCTCAGTTGTGCTGATGTTAGATGTACTTAACAACAGTATGCGCGTACGTTTACCCATTTTCCAAAAATATTATAGAAGAGGTTTTTACTTGGTGATTGGTGTTTTACTTGTAAGTACAGCGACCATCGTCTTTCACAAAGCTTCCTATATACTCTTAGATCAGCCTAAAAAACACTTTGCACATAGTATTTATGAACCTTATTTTTTAGCACAAGAGTTAAAAAAAGAAAATAGACCTTGTTACAATGATGCCAGAGGAAGAGAACGTTATCAGCTTAGATACCACGGTATTCTTCTTTGCAGAAATTTTTAAAGAATTAGAGGTCCCCTAAAGCAGTTAAAACTGTTTCTAATATACACAATACTTACTATACACATTAGTATTACTCTCACATAAATAAAACTTAAACTAACTTAGTGCTAAACTACCAAGAACTAAACTAAAGGAGAACTCAATGGCTCAAAAGGCGATTAGAGAATATGACGCAAAGTCAATCTTGGCAAAGCACTGGGATAAGTATTTCCCAGACTTTACATATGCATATGAAACTGTAATGGTTCAAAATGGATCAGAACTAAAAGAGGCTGCAAAAACTGCACCTTGGTTAAATGAAAAAACATTAGTTGCTAAACCAGATATGTTATTTGGTAAAAGAGGTATGAATAACTTAGTTCTTTTTAAAGATGCTAAGCCAGGTGATGTAACTTTAGCTAAAGCTGCTTCATGGATTGATGAAAAATCTTCTGGCGATCAAGAAGTCTATTTCTCGTTTGAGGGTGATACTCCTACAGGTGAGCCAAGTATAGATAAATTAACTAACTTCATCGTTGAACCATTTACTCCACACACTGATAAAGAAGAATATTATGTTTCTGCAACATGTGTAGGTGATGATGATGTTATCTATATGTCAGCAGAAGGTGGTATCGCTATTGAAGAAAACTGGGATGCTAAAGTTACTGAAGTTGCATTTCCGATTACTGCAACTGAAGAAGAAATTGCAAAAGCAATTCGTGCTAATGTTCCTAAAGATGTAGCAGACAAAGATAAAAAAGCATTTGCTGAATTTTGTATCGGTTTCTTTCAAGCATACCGTGAGTTGAACTTCGCATACCTTGAAATCAATCCTTTTGTTATGCAAGGGAATAAAATTGAGCTTCTAGATATGGTTGCGAAACTTGATGATACTGCTGGTTTTATGATGGTTGAAGAATGGGGTGATGTTACATATCCTACAGCATTTGGAATGGAAGCTAAATCTCCAGAAGTTGAAGCTATTGAAGAAGCTGATGCTAAAACTGGTGCTTCATTAAAACTTACTTTACTTAAACCAGAAGCTAGAATCTGGACTATGGTTGCTGGTGGTGGTGCTTCAGTTGTTTATGCTGATACTATTGCTGATATGGCTGGAATCGAAGATTTAGCTAACTACGGTGAATACTCTGGTGGTCCAACTACTGGTGAGACTAAGTTTTATGCTGAAACATTACTAGACCTAATGACAAGAGAAAAAGATCCTAGTGGTCGTGGTAAAGTTATGATTATTGGTGGAGCTATTGCTAACTTTACTGATATTGCTAAAACATTTACAGGTATTATTCAAGCATTTGAAGTATATGCTGACAAAATGAAAGCTATTGATCTTAAAATCTACGTAAGACGTGGAGGACCTAACTATGAAAAAGGTCTTGCAGATATGAAAGCAGCAGCTGATAGATTAGGTCTATACATAGAAGTATACGGACCAGAAACACACGTTACAGATATTGTACGTATGGCACTAGCGAAGTAAGGAGAAATAATGGAACAACTATATACAAAAGACACACAAGCGATTTTTTGGAATAACAACAAAACTGCTATTCAGCGAATGTTAGATTATGACTATACAATTCAAAGAAAAACTCCTTCAGTTGCAGCAATCGTTGCACCTACAAGTAACAATAAATTCGAGAAATTTTTCTTCGGACCAGATGAAGTGATGATTCCACTATACAAAACCACTGCTTTAGCAAAAGCTGCTCATGCTAGCGCTGATGTACTTTTAAACTTTGCATCATTTAGAACTGCTTATGATGTAACTATGGAAGCATTAGAAATTGGTGGTTTTAGTTCAATGATGATTACAGCAGAAGGAATTCCTGAGCGTTTAGCTCGTGGGATGAACCAAACTGCTCGTGAGAAAAATGTAACTATTATTGGACCTGCAACTGTTGGTGCTATAACTCCAGGTGCATTTAAAGTTGCAAATATTGGTGGGACTATTACTAATATCGTTAACTCTAAACTTCACCGTGCAGGTTCTTGTGGACTGGTAACTCGTTCAGGTGGTTTATTTAATGAACTTTCTAACATTATCGCTATCAATGCTGATGGTATTGCTGAGGGTGTTGCTATTGGTGGTGACAGATTTGTTGGTTCAGTTTTCATTGATAATATGCTTAGAATGGAAAAAAATCCGGCCGTTAAGTATATGATTCTTCTTGGTGAAGTTGGTGGTACTGAAGAGTATAAAGTAATTGATGCTATCAAGTCTGGTGCTATTACTAAACCAGTTATTGCTTGGTGTATTGGTACAATCGCTAAGTATTATGATTCTGGTGTTCAATTTGGTCATGCAGGTGC
>CAUZVG010000072.1:0-8033 GCA_963583215.1 Campylobacterales bacterium
ATAATGAAAGAGCTAAAAATGCCTAATAAAAAAACAATTTTAATTATTACCGATGGTATTGGCTGTAAACCTGACAGCAAATGTAATGCATTTAAAGATGCAAAAAAACCTACCTATGACAGGCTTTTTAAAGATGCACCCCGTGCACTTATTTCTACGCATGGACTCTCTGTGGGTTTACCAGAGGGACAGATGGGTAACTCTGAAGTAGGACATATGACCATAGGCTCAGGGCGTATTTTGTACCAAGATTTAGTGAAAATTTCTTTGGCGCTTAAAGATGGAAGCATTGAAGAGAATGTGGCACTGAATGAAACTTTGGAGAAAAGTGAACGTGTACATTTACTTGGACTTTTAAGTGATGGGGGTGTGCATTCACACATTAACCATACAATTGGCTTGGCAAAACTTGCCAAAGCAAGAGGGAAAAAAGTCTTTTTGCATCTTATTACAGATGGAAGAGATGTGAGTCCAAGCTCTGCTGCTAAGTACATAGAGCAGATAGAAGCAATCTGTGATGAAGATATTACTATTGCTACACTTGGGGGACGTTTTTTTACAATGGATAGAGACAACCGTTGGGAACGTGTGGAAAAAGGATATAAGGCCATCGCGCAAGCGCAACCTAAAACCAAACTTTCGGTGAAAGAATATATAGAGGCATCGTATGCTAAAAATGAGTTAGATGAATTTATAGAACCTGTTGCATTGTCGGACTATGAAGGTTTGAAAGCAGGGGATGTTTTGATTGTGAGTAATTTCCGTTCTGACAGGGTAAGAGAAATTACCGCAGCATTGGGAAATGAAAATTTTGATGGCTTTGAAAGAAAGTTGATTCCCCTACATCTTGCTACGATGACCAAATATGATGCAAGTTTTAACTATCCGATTCTCTTTCCTAAAGTTGCACCTGAAAATACTTTAGCTCAAGTGGTTGCAGAAGCAGGCTTAAAACAGTTACATACCGCAGAGACAGAAAAGTATGCCCATGTTACTTTTTTCCTCAATGGTGGGATAGAAGAGCCGTATGTGGGAGAGAGTCGTGTGCTTATTCCTTCTCCAGATGTACGAACCTATGATATGAAGCCAGAAATGTCTGCGCCTGAAGTGGGAGAGGCTGTACGAACAGCTATGGATGAAGCGTATGATTTGATTGTGGTAAACTTTGCTAATGGTGACATGGTAGGACATACAGGGAATTATGAGGCTGCGTGCCTTGCAGTGAATGCAGTAGATACAGAGTTGGGACAGATTATAGAAAAAGCTAAAACTTTGGAGTATAACATTGTCCTCACCTCAGATCATGGAAACTGTGAAGAGATGCAAGACAGTGAAGGGCATGTTTTAACCAACCATACCGTGGGCGAAGTTTGGTGTTTTGTCCTGGCTGAGGGCGTAGAAGAAGTAAAAGAGGGCTGTAGTTTGAATAATGTAGCAGCTACGGTGTTAAAATTGATGGGACTTGAAATACCCTCTGAAATGGATGAAGCACTTATCTAAGATTGACATGACTCTCTTTTTATGGTATTGTGAAAAATAATACTTAACTATAAAATAGTTCTAGATTTAAAAGAGGAAAAGATTTTAGCAAAACAAGTTGTTTCATATGAACCACTTTATCTACCTCTTTCTTAGGATAGAAGAGAGGAGTTTAGTTATGGAGCAAGGACTTAAAGAATCTGTAGGCGCACTTATGGCGTATATTATTAAAATAGACAACAGAGATATAGAAAAAGAGACACCAGTCTTTTGTGATATTATGGGTACCAATTTTAACTGTAGCCATGAAGAAGCTGAAGAAATCTTACATAAAGCAATCAATAAAGAGTATAACTTAGATGAGTATCTTGACACCATCAATGTAGCACTTTGTGAAGATAAGATTTCAAAGTTTCACCTTTTAGAACAGTTAAATCATGTGATTTATTCTGATACCATCTCACCGAATGACTACAAGGTTTTTGAAGAGATTAAAGAGAAACTTTTTACTTGTAAATAAGCCTAAGCCATAAGTGTAGGAGTAAATAGCATTTATGTTACAATGTCGCAATTTTAAAAGATAAGGGTTGCGAATGAAATTTACAGGTACAAATGTATTGGTGACAGGTGCAAGTAGAGGTATAGGTGCAGAGATTGCTAAAGGTCTTGCAGCTATGGGACTAAAAGTATGGGTAAACTTTCGTTCTGGTGAAGCTGAAGCAAATGCCGTTAAAGCAGCCATAGAAGAAGCGGGTGGAAAAGCAGAAGTCATTGGTTTTGATGTCTCTAATGAAGAGGCTTTTGTTGCAGCTGTCAAAAGTATTGTAGCTGTTGATGGTGAATTGTCTTACATGGTAAACAATGCAGGGATTACCAAAGATGGTTTGGCGATGCGCATGAAGAGTGAGCAATTTATGGATGTGATTGAAGCCAATTTAAAATCAACCTTTATTGGTTGTCGCGAAGCACTTAAAGCCATGCGTAAAAAACGTTTTGGTTCTGTGGTAAACATCGCATCTATTGTCGGTGAAACAGGTAATGCGGGACAGACAAACTACGCAGCATCTAAAGGTGGTACCATTGCGATGACTAAATCGTTTGCGATTGAAGCAGCTACTTCGGGTATTCGTTATAATACAATTACTCCAGGTTTTATTGCCACAGAGATGACTTCTGTCCTTAAAGAGGAAGTAAAAGATGCGTTTACTGCCAAAATACCAATGGCAAGATTTGGTAAGCCTTCTGAAGTAGCTGATGCAGTTGCTTTTTTACTTTCTGACCACTCTTCGTACATAACGGGAGAGACACTTAAAGTAAATGGCGGAATGTTTATGTAAACCCTTTTGGGATTACATACAATATATCAAGGACTAGTCTGTGTCAAGTAAAATACTCCTTTTAGAAGATGACACACTTTTTAACGAAACCTTACAAGACTTTTTAGAAGAAGAAGGCTATGACGTAAAGTCAGTCTTAGACCCTTACTCTGCGCTAGACTTATCTTACGAACATAACTTTGATCTCTACCTTTTTGATGTGAATTTACCTTATGAAACAGGTTTTGAACTTTTAGAAAAATTACGACAAAGTTCGGACAATACCCCTTGTATCTTCCTTACTTCCCGCGAAGATAAAGCTTCGTTAAAAGAAGGCTTTGAAAAAGGTGCAGATGATTATCTGCAAAAACCTGTAGATTTAGATGAACTTTTATTACGCATACAAGCCATACTCCGCAGGCAAGTGCGCCAAGAGATTGTGCAACTTGGCGCTTACCGTTTTGATATTTTGAGCAAAACACTTTATGAGGGAGAGCAGAGTGTCTCTTTGAGCATTAAAGCTTCTGAACTTTTATTTCTTTTTTTAGAAGCCAAAGGAAATTTGGTTCAAAGCACACAGATTAAAGAACGTTTATGGTCTGCTGCTGAAGAGTCAAGTGATGGTGCTTTGCGTGTCTATATTGCACAACTTAAAAAATATTTCCCTACACAGATACAAAATATACGTGGTGTAGGGTATAAAATGGCCTTGTGATGAGAAAAGAATTACTTTTTGCCATGGTCATATTTTTAGTGACTATTTTGACACTTTTAGCAGCCACACACAGGTTTTTAGAGTCTTGGGAACTCAATCAGTTTAAATTCTTTGTTGCAGGTGCCTTAGTGTTTTTGGTGGTTCTTGGTTGGGGATATGTACTTTTTAAAATGATTTTTGCACCTAAAAAGCAAATGGAAGACAAACTGACTTCTTTGACAAACAATATCATCCATGAACTCAATATCCCTTTGGCAACCATCAAAGCCAATGCGACACTTTTAAAAAAACAGCACAGTGATGAAAAATCCTTAAAACGGATAGAGCGGATTGAAGATGCCTCTGTACGACTTAAAAAACTTTATGATGAACTGGTGTATGGTATACGTAAAGAGATGCATACCATTGAAAAAGAGACTTTTGACCTTGCGGTGCTGGTAAAAAAGTCTGTGGCACTCTTTGAGGAACAAAAACGTAATGAATTCTTCTTGGACTTAGAACCTTATGCAGTAGAAGCAGATAAAATTGGTTTTGAACAAATGTTTGAAAATATTCTTTCCAATGCCATGAAATACTCGTCTAAAGATAAAGCCATAAGGGTGAGTCTTAAAGAGGGGACGCTTAGTGTAGAAGATGAAGGTATAGGCATGAGTTCAACAGAGTTACTGCAAGTTTATGAGCGTTATTATCAAGCAGATGAGAGACAAGATGGGCATGGCATAGGATTTGCACTTATTAAGTCGTATTGTGATTCCTCGGAGATTGAAATTCATATTGATTCTAAAAAAGGAGAAGGGACAAAAGTCTCTTTGGCTGTCTCTAAACTTCATGCTTAACACTTTGTTAACACTTCTGTGCCATACTTCACCTGTCGAAATAAGTAATAGGCATCTTTTGAAAACAAACCTTCTGCGTGGTGGCGGAAGCGATGTTTTCAGCCTTTTCACTCCTACGTACATCTTCCCTGGATTTAAGCATTTATACCTTAGCAACAAAAAGAGTTTTTCATGTTAAACAATCGTCATTTTATTGCGTATAGTATTACCACACTTTTTTATTTGGCTCTTGCCGGGATTATAGTTTACCTTCCTGCACCTACAAGAATATCCACAGAAAGTTCCCAAGAAAAAGTAATACAAATTTCTGTCACAGATTTTGTGCCTGAAGTACTCCCTCCCGTGGAAGAGGTTATAGAAGAAGTTGTAGAAGAGCCTAAAGAAGAAGAAATTAAAGTAGAAAAGCCTGTACTCATACCGGTAGTGGCAAAAAAAGTTCTTCCGAAAGTTAAAAAAACAAAGCCAGTAAAAAAATCTAAGAAAAAAAAGATAAAAAAGAAAAAACAAGCAAAACGTAAAACCTCTTCTCCACAACGAAAAGTTAACCCTGCCAAAGTGAATCTCTTTTATAAAAAGATCAGAGTAAAAATGGACAAACACAAATTTTACCCTAAAATCGCCAAACGAAGAGGCATGCAGGGTACTGTAAAAGTTAGTTTTACTATTTTACCTTCAGGCAAAGTCTCTCACATCACTTTAGTAGGTCCTAAAGTCTTTCAAAAGTCAGCACGTAAAGCTGTGGAAAGTGTTTTCCCTTTGAATGTTAAGAATGTACCTGTCTCTTTACCTGCTAGAGTACATGTCAAGTTACATTATCAAATCCACTAAAGATTTCATTTAACACATATTTAACACTCTTTTGTAAAAATAACGAAAATTATTTGGAGTAGTGGATGAAACAAGGATTGGTATTTATCTCTTTAGCACTTTTGGCGGTACAGGCAGAAGAAGTGACTTTAGAAACAATAGAAGTGGAAACAAGCGTGAGCACAGAGCTTATCAAAGATGTACGTGGGGATGATATTAAATCAGCAGACTTGGCAGAGGCATTGTTTAAACAATCCCCTTCCGTTTCACTTGTGAGAAGGTCAGGTATTGCGAATGACATCATTGTAAGAGGGCAGAAGAAAGACAATATTAACGTGACAATTGATGGGGTAAAGATATATGGTGCCTGTCCAAACAGAATGGATCCACCGGTTTCTCATGTTTTGACAAATAATATTGACTATATTGAGATCAATGAAGGTCCTTACAATGTAGAAGATTTTGGTGTTTTATCTGCAGATGTAAAAATCCATACGATTCAACCAACGGATGAATTTCAAGGTGATATCAATCTTGGTTTTGGATCATGGGGATATAAAAAAGCTGCGTTGTCAGCTTCTGGTATGATTACTGACAATGTAAAGTTCCTTATTTCTGCTTCAACTGAGACAAGTGGACAATACAAAGATGGTGACGGAAATGACTTTGTTGACCAGATAGATAGAGAAATAGCAAAAGGTGCTGTACCCGCAGCAACACAATATCAACCACAATATAGAGACTTGGATGCTTATACTAAAAAAACAGTATTGGCAAAACTCTTTTGGAATATTACAGATAATCAAGAGTTAAGACTTAGCTACACAGGAAACAGATCAGATGATATTTTGTACCCTTCTTCAAAGATGGATGCACTTTATGATGATTCTGATATTTTTAACGTAGAATATATCGTTAAAGATCTTGGAAAGTATTCTAAAGAATTAAATATTCAACTTTATCAGTCAGAGGTTGAACACCCAATGTCCACTAAGTATAGGCTAATGGGTGCAAAAAATTATATGACACATGCACTTACAACAAAAATGCAAGGTGCAAAGCTAAAAAACACTTTTGACCTTGCCAACCATACCCTCACTTCGGGTATTGATTACTCTTTACGTAACTGGGATGGTGCATATTTTAAGAATGATATACCTCTTGATATTGCTAGTAAAGGTATGATGCCATTTCACAGTATTTATGATGTAGATACGCAAAATGTTGCATTTTTTCTCAAAGACAGTATCAAAATGGATAAACTCATTTTAGATTTGGGATTAAGATATGATGATACATCTATCAACTCTCAATATGCAAACCAGCAAGATAATGACTATGAAGAATTAAATGGGTACATTTTTGCAAACTATCATTTTGATGCCAATACTAACTATTTTGTAGGAATAGGGAAATCTTCGAGAGTACCTGATGGAAAAGAACTTTATTGGATTGGGCCTAAGGGAAACTCTATAGGTAGACCAACTTTGGACGCGACGCAAAACTATGAGTTTGACCTTGGAGTAGAGAAGAGCTTTGAAAATGCAAAGTTTAAAGTAAAAGGTTTTTATTCTCAGTTAAAAGATTTTATTGCGTACAATTCATACAATATGTCGCCAAAAGGACCAGTAAATGTGTATGAAAATGTAGATGCAGTGATTTATGGCTTCGAACTAAGTGGTACTTATATTGCAACTCCTGAGCTTTATTTTGACTATGGTATGGCATACCAAAGAGGTGAAAAAGAGAATCATTTAGAAGGTCAAACAGGAACAGAGATGCCCGAAATCCCTCCATTCAAGTTTAATGCCGCAGTAAACTATGACTATGATGATACCTTATCATTTAGAGCAGAGTTGATTGCTTCTGATGAGTGGACAAACTTTGATGTTGAAAATGGAGAACAAGAGTTAGACGCCTATGGTGTGTTCAACTTAAAAGGATCTAAGACATGGGGATACTTTGAGTTTACAGTCGGCGTTGATAATCTTTTTGATAGCACGTATGCTGTATCAAATACCTATAATGATTTGATTTTACTTCCAACACTTGGAAACAATGAAGTGATGCTATTGAACGAGCCAGGCCGTTATGTTTATACTAATTTAAAATATACATTTTAACATGTGACTATCTCCACTACAGATGTGGAGATAGGACACAGAAGTGATTTTCTTCCTATACTTGCCCCCTCAGCTCCCATTACTTGACATTTCTCACCTACTTTTTACCGTAATTTGTAAAATTTTTAGACTATTTAGCTATAATCAGATGTATTTTTATAAATTTAAGGAGTAACCCATGGCATTATTTGATGATGTAAAAGAAGTAGTTGTAGAGCAACTAAACGTGAGCCCAGATGAGGTAAAAGAAGAGTCTAAGTTCGTTGAGGATCTTGGAGCTGATAGTCTTGATGTTGTTGAGTTAGTAATGGCACTTGAAGAAAAATTCGATATCGAAATTCCTGATGATCAAGCAGAAGCAATTGCAACTGTAAATGACGCAATCAAGTTTATCGAAAACGTATAAGAAAACTGCCTCCTTGTGAGGCATTTTTAAAATATAGATATGTTTTACAGGTTAAAATATAATTATATTTTCAATTAAATAGTACAGGAGTGCCAGTGAAAAGAATAGTAGTTACAGGTTTAGGGATGATCAATGCCCTAGGACTAGATAAAGAAACATCATTTGCAAACATCATTGAGGGTAAATGTGGGATTAGAACCATTGAAAGTTTTGATACCGAAGGTCAATCTGTAACTATCGCTGGCGAAATAGCTGATTTTGATGTCTCAGAAGTTTTAGATGGCAAAGAAGCAAAAAAAGCAGATAGATTTATACAGCTTGGGCTTAAAGCAGCTAAAGAAGCGATGATTG
>CAUZVG010000073.1:0-7931 GCA_963583215.1 Campylobacterales bacterium
CCAATAAACGATTGTGCAAGACGTATTCCTATGTTATTGGCAGGACTCCAATAGTATTGGAAAGAGAAGGCATAAGCCATACCGTCAAACTCATCCTGGGTTTTTCTATGCATGGTGATTCTAAAAAGAGAGAGGTCAGAAAAGTGTCTGTCAAAATAGATATTGGTCTCTTCTTCAAACTGATCATCAAGAGAGTATTTTAAAATTTGTGAAGGTTCTATTTGCCAGCCATCGGGTTTAAAAATCTTATAAAACCTTGCACGTACAAAAGGGTCTAAACCGGAAATACCTAAAGAATACTTGGACTCAATACCAAACTTTTCAGTAAGAAAATAGTTCACACCTACTTCAGGTCTATCACCTTCGTTTTGTTCTGTGGCTGAGAGTTCATTTTTATTGTCAGGGTTGAGTCCCCCAATAAAGAATTTAAACTCTTTTTTGGTTTTACTCAACGGTATCTGCACACCCACTTTGGCCCTAAAACTTTTAGGCTGGCTACTTATATCTCGTGTATGGACAAAGCTATCTAATCGCAAGGAAAGAAAAGCATCTTCTGTGTCATCTAAGTACTTTCTGTTTTGGAAGAAAGCATCGACTGAGTGCACCCTATTTTTAATAACAGGCCCCGTAAATGTTTCTTTTAACTCTTCTTTACTTAACTCATACGCATGTTTATCAGGATCTTCACAGAGCCAAGCACTTAACTCGTCATCCACATAACAAGACCAAGCCTCTAAAGTATTGGATAAGTATGCATGTTTTTCATCCACATAAGCTTCAAAGTCATCATAATAATTTCCACCTGCCCAAGAAAGAGAAGAGAAAATAAACACTAATGTAAGGTTTTTTAAGACGTGTGTCAACTTTTTTTCCTCACTTGATTCTTTGATAGATAAAAAGTATATCATGTAAATAATTAAATATCATTAAATTTTATACTCTTAAAAAGTCCAAAGAATCTCAATATTACATGCTATTATCTCTTCACCCTGTGAACTCTATGCTATAATTTTCAAAATTAATCATAAGAAGATAACTATGAAACTCGTTGTAGCAATTACTGGTGCTTCAGGTGTAAACTTGGGGAAAAAATTTGTAGAGTACTTACCTGCTGACATAGAAGTACATGTTGTGGTCTCAGACAATGCTTTAACTGTAGAGTCTTTTGAACATAAACAAGTGACTCTGCATAGTAGCAAGAACATTGCCGCGTCTATCTCTTCCGGCTCTTTTAGGGTGGATGCCACCGCCATCATACCTTGCTCCATGAACACTCTGGCAAAGATAGCCTGTGGCATCTCTGACAACCTCCCTACCCGTGTGGCTGCTGTGGCGATGAAAGAGCAAAAGAAACTGCTTCTTGCACCCCGCGAGTTACCTTTTTCAGCCATTGCCTTAGAAAACATGCACAAGCTCGCTTCTTTGGGTGTCATCATTGCCCCACCTGTCATGGGTTATTACTCTGAGTCTTCAAGTCTAGAAGAGATGGAGAAGTTTATTATTGGTAAGTGGTATGATGTTTTGGGGATTGAAAACACACTATATGAAAGATGGGAAGGGTAAGCCTTCACATACCCACTTATATGTTTTAAGTAAAATAAAATATAATACACAAAATAAATGAATAATAAAGCCTCAAATTCAGGCTTAATCGCTAAAAGGATTTTCATGAGACGTGCTATCTATCCCGGAACTTTTGATCCTATTACCAATGGACATTTAGACATTATACGCAGGGCTTGTCATATGTTTGATGAGATTATTGTTGCCGTTGCTGATTCTGAGGCGAAACATCCTATGTTTAATCTTGAGCAGCGTGTACAAATGGTACAAGCAGCCACCTCCGATTTTGACAAGGTACGTGTCGTTGGATTTAACAAACTGCTTGTTGACCTCTCCGATGACCTTAATGCAAACATAGTGGTACGTGGACTCAGAGCCGTTTCTGACTTTGAGTATGAACTTCAAATGGGATATGCCAATGCTTCACTTAAAAAAGAGTTAGAGACCGTTTACCTCATGCCAAGTCTTGAACAGGCTTTTGTCAGTTCTTCTGTGGTGCGTTCCATTTTGGAATTTGATGGGAAAATCGACCATTTAGTTGCAACAAGTACATTCAATATGATACGAAAGTTTCGTCGCTAATGTATATACTTTTTGAAGGCATTGACACCTGTGGAAAAAGCACACAAATTGCTCTACTAGCTGAAAAATACCCCCAGCTCATCACTACCCATGAACCTGGTGGCACAAAGTTTGGAAAACAAGCCAGAGAGATCTTGCTTTCTGACTCCTTGACCTCTAAACGTGCAGAACTGCTCCTTTTTTTAGCTGATAGAGCAGAACATTATGAAGAAGTGATTGAGAACAATAAAGATAAAACTATCATCTCAGACAGAGGTTTCCTCTCAGGGATTGGATATGCTTTGGCCAATGGTGACTTTGACTTTGATCAACTTGTTTCCCTCAATAAGTTTGCACTGAAAGATCATTTTCCTGACAAAGTAGTCTTGTTTTTAACCACGATGGAAACCCTTAAAGAACGCACCGCAGCAAAAACCTTAGATGGCATTGAACTGCGTGGTCTAGTGTACCTCATAACAGTGCAAAATCATATGAAAGAGAGTTTAGAAAAACTTGACATTGACTACCTCGAAGTAGATGCCACAGACAGCATAGAAAACATACATCAAAAGATACTAACCTACTTGAAGGTATAATTCCACTAAATATATCAATTAAACAATTGTTTGTGGGTTAAAAACCCACGCTACAGCATGACACAAGGATACACAGATGATAAACCCACTTAGAGGTATGAAAGACCTCACTTTTGATGATAGTCAGCGTTTTGTACATATCATAACTACCGCCACCGACATTGCAAAAAAGTATGGCTATGGCTACATTGAAACACCAATACTTGAAGAGACTGCACTCTTTAAACGCTCTGTGGGTGACAGTTCTGACATTGTGACTAAAGAGATGTACCAGTTTGAAGACAAAGGTGGCAATGATGTTTGTATGCGACCAGAGGGTACTGCTGGTGTGGTACGTGCTTTTGTACATGCTAAACTTGACCGTCAACCCGTCAAACAAAAGTTTTACTACTATGGACCGATGTTTCGTTATGAAAGACCTCAAAAAGGGCGTTTAAGAGAGTTTCACCAGTTTGGTTGTGAGAGTTTTGGAGAAGCTTCTGTCTATGAAGACTTTACAATCATTACTATGATTAGCCAAATATTTAATGAGCTTGGCATAAGTTTTGATCTTCAGATAAACTCACTGGGGTGTATTACATGTATGCCTCCATACAAACAAAACCTTGTAGGCTTTTTAAGAGAGACACAAGAAGAACTTTGTGAAGACTGTAACAGACGTATAGACACTAATCCCATACGTGTGCTTGACTGTAAAAATACAGCATGTCAGACACTGTTATTCAACTCACCAAAGCTCATAAAAAACCTTTGTGGGGACTGTGACTCTGACTTTGATAAACTCACTATCCTACTCGACAAGGCCGGTATCAAGTATGAAGTAGACACGAACCTTGTAAGAGGTTTAGACTACTACAATAAAACTGCCTTTGAGTTCGTAAGTAACGACATCGGTTCACAGTCTGCCATCGCAGGTGGTGGACGTTATGACAAACTTGTAGAGTTCTTAGATGGAAAATCCACACCTGCTGTTGGTTTTGCCATAGGCATTGAGCGTATTATGGAATTGGTTCAGATGCCTGAACTTCAAAGAGAAGGTATTTATTTGGGTGCCATGAGTGAAGAAGCTGTAGAGTCACTTTTTGCCATAGCCACAGAGAAACGTAAAGAGACAAAAGTCACGTTAGAGTACAACAAAAAAGGCTTTAAAAGTCACATGAAAGGTGCAGACAAAGTCTCTGCACGTTACGTCATGCTTAGAGGGGAAGATGAACTTGCCAATGACAGCGTATGGGTCAAAGACTTAGAGACAAAAGAGGAGTCAACTGTTTCTCTCGAAAGCGTTTTAACGCAACCAGCGAAGTAAGTCTCCGCTCAATTTAGCTATCGCTACATTTGTAGCGTGGGCATAGCCTTTTGCATTGGTACTCATTGTGGCTTCTTTATAGCTAAACCTTTTACTTTTAATCAATCTTCCTGTATCTGCATTGATGAGCGTAAACTGTATAGAAACAACAGCATAAGATTCTGTTCCCCGTACCCTATGTTCAAAAGCAAAAATATCACTCTCAAGTCTATAGTTAACGTGAAGCGTTGTACTGTCTGAGAGAACCGTTTTAAAAAGTTTACTAGACGCTAACACATCCATAATCGTGCCTTGTAAAAGTTTAGACATATGGTTGGACCATTCAGAATTTAGGTAAGTACCATAATCACTTTCGGAGTAAGAAAAGTTCATTTTCTGTGACATATTCTCTCTTAGACTTTCTGGGTAGCTTACTTGAAGTACTTTATTTCTATACGGTAAGTGTGTTAATTTTGACATAGGTATCACGCCTAAACTATATACTTTTAATGCGGGTGCTTGTGTACATCCTAGAAAACCTAAGATTAAGATACTCGTAAGTAAAAAAATTTTCATTCTCCAGGTCCTCTTCTTGATTTTCTTGATTTGAACAGTAAGCCACTTGGGTTTTGTTCGAGTTCACGTGAGAGTGCGCGAAGTTCTTTTAGAAGGAGTTGTGTATCTATCATGACAGGTGCTAAGATTTTTTTCAAATTATAGTCACCTCTGTCTAAACTTCTTTCTACTTTAAGAGTGACCCGGTTGAAGTTTTTACTTGTTTCCATCAGTTTTTCAATGGTAGGGAGAGAAGCTGTTTTAATCGATTTAAAGTCTTCTGTGACCTGTTCAAATCCTAGGGTCATTTTTGCCATAGAGCGGTTAAAGTCTTCAAGTGCAAGCATCACCTTGTCTTCCAACTCTATAGCTTTTTGTGTCACTGTTTCTGTATGATTCAAAATCTTTGAAAAAGTATCCACATTTTCATCGGAGAGAAGTTTTGTACTTTGGGTCAAAAGTCTTTCTAACTTTTCACTCATGCTGCCAAGATTTTCTGTCAACTTTGTAAGCAATGATATTTTACTTTCTATTAAAGGCATATAGTCCTCCGTAGGGACAAGTGTTTTAGCAGCATTCGTCCCCCCTGCAATTTCTATAGACAAAAGCCCTGTTAAACCTAACATCTTTGTTGTGGCAAACATATCTTCTTTTATGGGTATCTCTTCGCGTATTTTTAAAATAATCTCAGTCACTTCAATGTTTTCTGGGTTAATGCGTATTTCACTTACCCTTCCTACATTCACACCATGTAATTTTACAGAAGAGTCTTTTGAAAGTCCGGCAATAGACTCTGTCATCTCAACCCTATAACTGTAATAGGATTCTTCCAAACCGTATTTGGCAAGCCAAAAAGCAAACAAAGCCATACCCGTCCCAAAAACTAAAACAAAAATACCAACAATGGTGTAATTTACCTTGCTATACATCTCTTGCCTTGTCAAATCTTTTTTTTGTATATTCATTTTTAAAAAATTCTTCTACAAAAGGATGTGTAGATTGTAACACATTTTCTATACTTCCTTCTGCCACTACCTTTTTGTCTGCAAGTACTGCCATACGGTCTACAATAGAAAAAATACTCTCTAAATCATGGGTAATCATCACCACGGTAATACCAAGTAAATCTCTCAACTCCACAATGAGTGCATCAAAATTACGTGCACCAATGGGGTCCAGCCCTGATGTGGGTTCATCTAAGAAAAGCAGTTTAGGCTCCATGGCTAAAGCGCGTGCCAAAGCTGCCCGCTTGACCATACCTCCTGAGAGTTCTGACGGATACAGTGCACCCACATAGGGTTCTAAACCTACCAAAGCCAACTTCGAACTCACGAGCTTTTGCCGCATCATCACGGAAATGTTTGTATATTCTTTTAATTGTACTGCTATGTTTTCTGCAATGGTAAGCGAAGAGTACAAAGCACCAAACTGGAAAAGGACTCCCCACTTTGTACGCAATTTTTGTGCCTCTTTGAAAGAGAGAAGAGAGAGGTCTTTACCTAAAACAGAGATTTTCCCAGCATACGGTTCTAAAAGCATAATCATCTCTTGCATCAGCACAGACTTACCCGAACCACTCTCTCCCAAAATACCATAGATTTCATTTTCATCAATGTGCAAACTCAGGCCATCATGGATGGTTCTCTCTCCAAATTTAGTGACAATGCCTTTTACCTTTATGATATTTTTCATAAGTCAAGCTCCGTATAAATCACTGAAAAAAGTGCATCAAATGCAATCACTAAAAAGATGGAATTCACTACGGAAGAGGTAGTATGCAGACCTATGCTTTCTGTGTTGTTTGAGACTTGTAAGCCTCTAAAACATCCTACTGAAGCGATGATAAAGGCAAATACTGGACCTTTAATCATGCCTAAAATATAATGTTTCACCTCTAAAACTTCATACAAACGGTCGATGAACTGCGTACTAGAGATGCCCAGTTGCATACTTGCAGCTGTCATACCACCCAAAATACCAATAATGTCAGCAAAGAAAATAAGCAAAGGCAGGGCTATCATTAAAGCAATCACACGGGGAAGTACCAAAAAGATAAACGGATCAAAACCCATCGTACGCATAGCAGCGATCTCTTCAGTAATTTTCATTGCACCAATCTCAGCAGTATAGGCAGAACCACTCCGCCCTGCAATAACAATCGCAGTAATCATAGGCCCAAGCTCTCTGGTAATAGAAATACCCACGGTATCTACAATAAACATATCTGCACCAAACTTAGCCAGTTGCACAGAACCCTGATACGAAATAACCATCCCTACAAGAAAAGAAGTCAGCCCAATAATAATGAGGGCATTAAATCCTGAATGGTGGATATGATACACGGTCTCTTTAATGCGTATCTCTTTTGGGACACGCCAAGTATGAAACATTGCATAAAACATTTGTCCCATAAAGGTCACAAATGCCTTAATATCTAAAAAATTTTGCAGCGTTTGTTTACCCAGCTTTTCCAAATAGCGACTTTTATTAGCAGGAACAAATTCTTCCACATCTTTGATTAAAAGCGCATACATCTCTTTTTGATTTGCACTGTAACCTATTATTTCTACAGAAACTTCTTTTTTAAAACGTTTGAAGTATTCTATGAAAAGAAGTATGCCGGCAGAGTCAAATTCTTTTACTTGTGACATATCCCATAAGATCTTTCTATCACAAGGGATGGTACGCAGTTCTTGTTCTATCTCACGTACACTCTCAAGTGTCCACTCCCCTTGAGACATGATCTTAGTATAATCCCGGTTGACATCATAGATTAAAAACTGTTTCTTCATAAAAATATTATAGGTAAGTTTAGATTAAGTTTTGCTATAATAGTACTATTAACGAATGAAGGTGCGTAATGAAAAACTTTGGCTTGGATATTTGGGGTGATGATAATTTCATTATTGCAGGTAATACGATCAATATAAATTATGCCTCCAAGCCTTCCCTTATTCAAATCACTCAAGAGATACGAGAAAAAGGCTATAAAGGCCCTCTTTTACTTCGTTTTCCTCACCTCATAGAAAAACAAATTTCCACACTTTTTGAGAGTTTTGAAAAAGCCAAAAATGAGTTTGGGTATCAAGGCTCTTTTCAAGCTGTTTTCCCTCTTAAAGTCAATCAATTTCCTAACTTTGTCGAATCACTCATGGCTGTGTCAAAAGGCTACGACTATGGTTTAGAAGCCGGTTCAAAAGCAGAACTCATCATTGCCATGTCAAAAGCCCCTGTGGGTGCACCTATTACTGTGAATGGATTTAAAGACAAAGAGATGATTTCACTTTGTTTTATTGCTGCTAAAATGGGACATAACATTACTGTGACTATTGAAGGTTTGGGTGAATTAGAAACCATCATAGCCGTCTATA
>CAUZVG010000074.1:0-7755 GCA_963583215.1 Campylobacterales bacterium
AAATGCTACTGGTTGGTAAAACATCATCCATGCACCCTCTGTGATCTGATAATTATTGAAATCAACAAAAGAGAGTGAACCTACTAACATAATAGGTGCGAGTATAGAAAGCCCTGTTACCACTTCATAAGAGAGGAATTGTACAGCTGTTCTTGCTGCCCCGATAATACCCCATTTGTTCGCTTGAGACATCCCCGCTAGTAGTGGGCCGTAAAGTCCTGCTGCCATCATTCCAAGTACAAACAAGATACCAATGTTCAAGTCAGCAGCAATAGAAGGTACAAAAACCCCACCAAGTACAGGAATAAACTCTGGAATGCTAAAGTCTGGAAATACAGGTACAGATGAAAGTGCGATAAACGCAGTCGCTGCTGTAATAATCGGAGCAATCATAAAGATAAGTTTATTTGCATTTTGAGGAATAATATCTTCTTTTGTGAAAAGTTTAATCCCATCTGCTGCAATTTGTAGTAAACCATAAGGTCCTACGTGCATTGGCCCAAGACGTCTTTGCATAAATGCCAAAACTTTTCTTTCGATAAATGTACCAAATCCAGCAAAAGCTGAAATAATCGCTAGGATCATGACGGCTTTAATAAGCACACCTATCCATGTGACTTCTGGTAATACTGCTGCTAAATGTGTTGCTTCCATATTACACCTTTCTCAATGTTACTGTTTGGTATCTAGACTCAGCAAAAAGTCCATACACATCTTCTGCTGATCTGTAGTCTGGTACTTTTACAATGTCACCTGTGAGTTTTTCATCTGCGATAACATCTAAAGTAATGCTTCCATTGGCAAAAATAACTTCTACTTTATCACCCAAAGTTGCTGCTTTTTCTGTACTTGCGTAAAGTCCAAATGCTTCAAAAATTTCGTGTGATTTGTCTGTAAAGTCATTAAACTGTCTTGCAGGGTTACATCTGTATGCAATCTCACCTTCAAGTACAGTAGACTCATCAAACTTAGCCACAATTGGCAGTTCTGTCTCTACGTTTGAAGTCTCTAGTGTATAACCACGGTTGTCTTTACCATCATTGGTAAAGGCATTTGGTAGAGAATCAAAGGCTACAGCTTTAAATCCTCTATCTGTTGGAAGCAGAGGCGTCCAATCAATGGTTAACTCAGGTGCAGCTACAAGTTCTTTTACAAGATCGTTGAGTTCATACCCTGCATACTCTAAAGCTGCATTGGTAGGAAGTACACGTTTTGTAATGTTTGTAAGTGTTCCTTCTTGTTGGTTCATCGCTGGCATGTCTAAGTCGCCTGTTCCAAGAGCTGAGAGTTTAAAGTCACCATTTTCATTGTACCCTACAGTGTAACCTTCTGCTGCGTCATCTAAGTCACAAATAAGTGCAACGCCCAGTGCATTTGACTTAGGAGGTGTCATAACCACATTAATAGGACATGTTGCTTCTACAAGTGCCACAAGTTTAGCAATGTTTTCTGCTTTTGCATGGTAGTAAAGGTCTTCCCCTAACATCATAGAGAAAGACTCTTTTTTCTTCATCATTTTGGCAAATGTTTCATCAAACTTAGCCGCGTCACCACCAAGGAGTGTTACAAGACCATTCGATGTTACAGTAATCTCTTTTTCAACCATCTCTTTTACTTTTTTAGAAACTTCTTCTTCTTCACCAGTCTCTTCGTTAAGTACCATCTCTTTAACAGTTTTTTCAACTTTTTCTTTAATGGTTTTTGTCTCAGAGGTTTTAAATGTTGAAATGTACTCTTTTACATCTTCTGGCAATTTCGCTTGGTCTGCAAAAAGATCCAACACCAAGTAGAGTGCTGCTTCTTCTAGTCCCACTTTATGCTCAAAGATTTCAACTGTTTTACCAAAAGTAGGAATGAGTGTGTCCCCTACTGGGTGGAAGTACATTCCTGCACCTTTGTTCATTTTCTGAACATTGTTAAAGGCATGTTTCATTGCTGGAGAGTCATTTCTAAGTGCTACACCAATAGAGATAACAAAATCAGAATTTTTCATCATACTATCTGTATCTGTGGTCCAAAGTGAATTTCCAGAGGCTGCTTCATAAAAATTCAAGAATTTTTGGAAGGCTCTTACTTCAGGGTTGTAAAGTTTAAGGCCCATTTTTTCTTTTAACGTTTGAAGCATTTTTGCTTCTTCATTCGTAATCATTGAGTTGAAACGAATTGTTTTTGCTTTTTTGAAAGCTTCAATAGCTAGATTAAATGCTTTTTCATCTTTAGAAACATTTTTGTTGTCAAAATCATAAGCAAAACGTGCTGAACCATCTAGAGAAACATACGACCACTCATTGGTGATACGAAAAATTCTTTCTTCTCTGTTTTCGATAGAGGTTGGTTTTACTTCGTAGTAAATCTGTGCACCATCAGAAGAGTGCGCAGCAACAGCAGGAACTTTTTTTAAGTCCCAAGCATTTGATGTGTAGACAAAATCACGTGAAACTAAAGCTCCTACAGGACATACAGCAATACACTCACCACAATCAGAACAGTTTGTAAACTCTGTACCATTGCTTGGTGCAATGACAGACTTTTGTAACTTGTTCCACATTGAGTAAGCATCTTTAGGCATAGTTTCTTTAAGGCCTTTGTCTAGCTCTGCTCCACCACGCTTAACAGTCGTAATAGCAGCATCACCAATCATATCTTTACAAACAGTAGTACAACGCTCACAGACAATACAAAGACCCGGATCGTAGTGTAAAACTGAAGACCAGTTTACTGTTTCACGTTTTGTATCTGGAATCATGTAAGATTGTGAATCTACACCCAGTTCTAGTGTATAGTTTTGGAGTTCACACTCACCAGACTTGTCACATACACCACACTGTAGGGGGTGGTTGACGTCATACACTTCCATGATGGCTCTACGCTCAGAAAGAATGGTTTCAGTCTCAGTCGTAACTGCCATTCCCTCTTTTACTTTTGCATTACAAGCGTATACTTGTTTGCCATCTGCTTCAACCAGACATATACGACAGGCCAAGGTTGGCGAACATCGTGTCAGGTAACAGATAGCTGGTATAAACACATCGTTAGCACGAGCAGCATTAAGGATAAATTCACCCTCTTTTGCCTTAAACTCAGTCCCGTCGATAGTGATACTCACCATGTTTTCTACTGTTTTTGCTTCACTCATTGTTATTTCCTACTTGTTTGATTACTTGCTTTTCTCAAAAAGCTAGTCTGATAAATCTACAAGAGCATAGCGAAGAAGCACTTAGATTTTTGACATAAATCAAGTACCTCTTAACATTCCTTTCATATATGAGTAAATTATAAACACCTTGGCTATTTTAAGCCACATTTTTCCCATCAAACCTATAGGTACCTCAATGAGGAAGATGTTACCAAATAGACATATATTTCATAAGTCTACTTTATTCTTGCCTAAAGATAGAACTTTCTACTGATTTATGCTAATATGCCAAAAAAAAGGATCCCTTATGGCTTCAGAAAAATTAGTAGATATCGCAATTATTGGTGCAGGACCTGGTGGAATGGCTTGTGCCATCGAAGCAAAACTTGCTGGAATTGACAATATTTTAGTTGTAGATAAAGCAGCTACGCATAACGACATGATTCACAAATTTTACAAAAAAGGTAAAAGAGTGGACAGAGACTGGATGGGAATCAAATTTGATTTTGAAGGTAATGTAACATTTGATGAGTGTTCAAAAGAAGAATACATTAAACAAATGGATGATTTACTTGCAAGCCATGGTGTGCTAGACAAATTTGTTTATAACACAGAAATCTGGAATGTTGAAAAAGGTGAAGATGGACTTTTTACTATTAACGTTGGTGACGATGTTGTAAAAGCTAAAAATGTAATCGTATCTGTAGGTAGAATGGGTAAACCAAACAAACCTGGATATAAATTCCCTAAAGCAATTAGACCAAGATTGAACTTTAACCTTTCTAAAGTAGAAAATGGTGAAAGAGTTATGATTGTTGGTGGTGGTGATACTGCTGGTGAGTACGCTTATGGTTTGGTTGAGCTTGAAGGTATGGAAAACTGTAAAGTTACATTGAACTACAGAAAAGCAGAAATCACAAGAATGAACCCTTTAAACACAGAGATGACAACAAAACATCTTGAAGCAGGTACACTCATTAACAAAATGGGTGTAGATGTTGAGAGCGTTGAAGCCACTGAAGACGAACTTATCAAAGTAAACTTTACAGATGGTACATCTGAAGTCTATGACAGAGCTGTTTATGCTCTTGGTGGAACAAGCCCTAAAGATTTCCTTGTAAACTCTAAAATTGAGGTAGGTAAATGGGACGAGCCACTTATGGACGAAAAGACAATGGAAACAAACATTCCAGGTCTTTACACAATTGGTGATGTGGTAACAGATCAAGGTAGTATCGCACTTGCATTTAACCATGCATCGTTTGTACTTAACGATATCGTATCTAAACGTAAATAATCTCTTTACATTTAGCACACTTCTCTTGCATCCGCAAGAGAAGTCTCTCTTTTCTCCCCTAAAAACTAATTCACAAATAAAAACCAATTTGCAAACAAGCCAAATATTTTATTCGCGCTTCCCTAAAGTGAAATAGGCAGATAAAAACTCATCTCAAATCTCTCATCTTTACTTAAATGATGATGTTTTCTATAGATAGCATACGGTGGTTTAGTTGTTGTTTCATACTCACTTTTAGGCAACCATTCATGGTACACCCAATGTATAAACCGTAAAAGATCTCCTCTTTTTCCTTCTATGTCAAACTTTGCAAAAACACCTTTCGAAATAGTAAGTTGAGGCAGTCTCGTATCATCTTCTTCAAGACTCTCTTTGAGTACCAAACACGCCACATGTTGACAGTCCATAAGGGGTGTCACCGCAGGATTATCATGAAAAAGGGAAATCAGAGTGTAGTCTTCTGTCTCATGTGAAAAAATCCAAGCTTGCAGCTTTTGCCAAGTACTACGTATGTTCTTTTCATAACCACGATGGCGTATGTAGTAGGCACGCATGTCTGGCATTTTCACAATGTCTGGGACCAATGCTTCAAAAGATGCCGTAGAGATACTTGCATAAGGGGAAGAAAGAAGCAATTTTTGTGAATATTTTTTATCTCCACCGTTGCGCCATTGTTTTGGTGTCATAGAAAAACGCTCTTTAAAAACACGTGTAAATGATGTTTGTGAGCTATACCCACAGGTAAGTGCAATGTCTGATATGGTGGAATAATGGTTTGTGAGTAAAAGTGTTGACGCCTTTTGGAGCCGTATGGACTTAATAGTTTCATAAATATTACGCCCGAAAGTTTCTTTAAATATTTTATGCATATAAAACTTATTGATAGAAAAATGCTCTGCCAATTCATCTAAATTGATATTGGTATCAATGTGTCTATAAATATAGTACATCAAGTCATTAGATATATTTGTGTTTCTTTCTAGGGTTGCACGTTTCATAAAATACCAACTTTAGATAGGTTTTTGATTAAAAATTGATGCTTATTATAGCAATAATAGTGTAGATTTGCTTTAATTAAGCATGTATAATGCCTTTTAACTCCTCTTTGTAAAGACAAAGAAGGTCACAGAGTATGTCAATTATTGTACATATCAAAAAATAAAAGGAATACACTCATGCATAAAAAAATTAAAAAAATTCTCATTGCTAACCGTGGTGAGATAGCACTTCGTATTATTAGAGCCTGTAAAGAATTAGAAATCCAGAGTGTTGTGATTCACTCAACAGTTGATGAAGAGGGTGTATGGGTTAAAAAATCAGATCATGCCATTGAACTTGTAGGACATCCCGTTCAAGTCTATTTGGACTATAAAAACATTATAAAATTGGCAAAAGAGCATAGATGTGATGCCATTCATCCAGGATATGGATTTCTCTCAGAATCTGCGGACTTTGCTAGGGCTTGTGAGAGTAATAACATTATTTTCATTGGACCAAAAGCAGAACACATAGAGCTTTTTGGAGATAAAATTGCTTCTAAAAATGCCATGAGAGACATAGGTGTCCCTGTCATAGAAGGAACAGAGTCTCCTATTGTTGATCTACAAGAAGCACAGGACATAGCCCAAGATATTGGTTTCCCTGTGATGATTAAAGCAGCATTTGGTGGTGGTGGCCGTGGTATGAGAATCGTACGTGAGGCAAAAGAGTTTAAGAGCCTTTTTGATGCAGCAGCTGCAGAGTCTCAAAAGTATTTTGGCAATGCCGATATGTTTATTGAAAAATTTGTAGAAAATCCTAGACACATAGAAGTACAAATCATTGCTGACAAATACGGAAATGTTGTTCACCTAGGAGAGAGAGATTGTTCCATCCAAAGACGTCACCAAAAAGTGATAGAAATTTCTCCATCACCCCTTTTAAATCCTGAGGTACGAAAAGAAATTTACCGTACTTCCATTAAGGCAGTCTATCGTTTAGGCTATGAGAGTGTCGGAACCATGGAGTTTTTAGTAGACGAAGAGGACAATATCTTTTTCATAGAGATGAATACCCGGGTACAAGTAGAACACCCAGTGACAGAGATTGTTACAGGTGTAGATATTATTCAACGCATGATACAACTAGCCGAAGGTGACAAACTTCACTTCTTACAAGAAGAGATTAGCTTTAGAGGTTATGCTATTGAATTTCGTATCAATGCAGAAGACCCGCTTAATAACTTTATGCCATCGTTTGGAACGGTGGGAGAATACCTTACCCCTGGAGGTCCAGGTGTGCGTTTAGATACCAGTATCTATAGTGGCTATACCATTCCTCCAAACTATGACTCCATGGTAGGTAAACTCATTGTCTGGGCTTTAGACTGGGAAGGTGTGGTCAAAAAAGCAAGACGTGCATTAGATGAATACAAAATTGAGGGTATTACAACCAATATCATCTTGCATAAAGACATTGTCAATGATGAAGACTTTATTGCAGGTAAGTTTGACACTTCTTTTCTTGATACACGTGTAGATGAGTTTGCCTTACTGCATGCTTTGGGTCCTGTAGAAACAGATAACAAAGGGGTGAAATCCTTTTTCTCCAAACTGATGCAAAAGGGTTTAGTTTCAAATAAAGGGGACTTTATTTAGTTACAAATTAATCACTGATTTAACTCAGAGATCGACATTCGAAAAGCACCGTAGCGATATCTTACTTTTAGTCTTAAAGGTATGATATCAAAACAAATAATTAATAGTACAGTGGCCAAAATAGTATGTATATACCATTTCCCCACATCATTCAAAATTTAAGGAACAAACATGTCAAAATTACCAAAAATCATATGGTCAAAAATCGATGAAGCACCAGCACTAGCTACGTATTCATTGTTACCAATCGTAAACGCGTTTACTCAAGCAGCAGGTGTAGAAGTTGTAGAGAGTGATATCTCACTTGCAGGTCGTGTTCTTGCAGCTATGGATCTAGCTCCAGATGAGCTATCTAAACTAGGAGAAGTAGTACTTCAAGCAGATGGAAACATCATTAAACTTCCAAACATTTCAGCATCAGTGGGTCAACTTATTGATTGTATTACTGAACTTCAAGGTCAAGGATATGATATCCCTAACTACCCTGAAAACCCAGCAAATGCTGAGGAAGAGGCAACACAAGCTAAATATGCAGGTTGTCTAGGTTCAGCTGTTAACCCAGTACTTAGAGAAGGTAACTCAGACAGACGTGCTGCTAAAGCTGTTAAGAGATTTGCTCAGAAAAACCCACATAGACTAAAAGCATTCCCAGAGAATCCAAAGTCTTATGTGGCACACATGGAAGG
>CAUZVG010000075.1:0-7686 GCA_963583215.1 Campylobacterales bacterium
GGACCCAAAATTTGGGACACCCCTAAAGGTCTTAGAGCTAAAGCGAATCAGCATTGGCAGTTTTAAACTCAACATCGAAAGCGGTAAGTGGCGCTACCTTTCCTTGGAAGAAGAAAAAATGCTACTTGGGAACCTCCACTAAATAAGGTCAATTAGCACCTTAACTATGAAGTAATCAGATATAATTTAGAAAAGATTTCGAAATTATTTTAAGGAAAGTCTATCATGTCTGAACAAAGAGATACAGAAAAAGAAAGCATAGATAAAAAAAGTATATATTATGACCAAAGAAGTGTAGCTTTGAGAACTACTCAGAGTATTTATTTTGTAAAAGAACATGACAAGATATCTATGCTTGGATTACTTCTAAATGACTATAAAAAAATGCAAGTAGTCATTGTTGTTAAAAGTAAGAAAAAAGCAGATGCACTGAGTGCGTTTTTACTGTCAAAAGAATTTTCTGCTCTCTCTATTCATGGAAACCATAGACAAGAAAAACAAAAAGAAGCTGCAACAAAATTTAATCTAGGTACGCTAAATATTATTATCACGACAGATATGATTTTAAAAACACTGGTATTAGAAAATATTAAACTTCTTATTTCTTATGATTTGCCAGATATACCACAAGATTATTATAATCGTTTGGCTTTTATGAAAGAGCTGGGTGTTGCTATGGCTCTTGTAAGTCCGGAAGATGAGCAGTCTCTCGTTGACATAGAGTTTAATATGAAAGCAGAAATCGAAGAGAAAACCGTAGAAGGTTTTGTTGCTTCACCGAAGCCAAATCAGACAGCAAAAAGCAAAAAAGACCGAACAAAAAAACCTCGACACCGTAAAAACAAAATGAAAAAAGAAAATGATGCCTAAAATGCCTTTTTCAGAATTAAAGCTCTCAGACTCTTTACAGAAAGTACTTTCAGAGTCTAAGTACACAAAACCCACAGCCATCCAAGAAAAAGTCATTCCTCTTGTCTTAGAGAAAAAAGACATTATGGCTCAAGCACAAACAGGTTCAGGGAAAACTGCTTCTTTTGTATTGCCAATTTTGGAACTATTGTCTCAAACACCAACTGAGGGAAAACGAAAAATAAAAGTCTTGGTACTCACCCCTACACGTGAGCTGACCTTGCAAGTAGCAGAGAGTTTTAAACTCTTTGGAAAGGCCCTAGCTGACAAACCCAAAGTTGTTTCTGTCATCGGTGGGGAAGGCATAGGAGATCAAATCTATGCCATTCAAAAAGGCTGTGACATTGTAGTTGCAACTTCCGGTCGTTTTTTAGATGTTTTGAGTAAAAAGCAGATGACACTTAAACATTTAGAGTTTTTAGTACTCGATGAAGCGGACAAGATGTTAAACCTTGGATTCTCTGAAGAGTTAGATGCCATACTGGAAGCCATACCAAGTCAAAGACAAAACCTACTCTTCTCTGCCACCTACCCAGAAAAGATGCTACAAATAGCCGCTAAGGTTACGCAAACAGCCATTAAAGTATCTGTCGAAGCAGAGGCCCCTACAGTAGAAGCTATCAAACAAAGAGTCATAGAAGTAAACTCTGAAAACAGAGGTCCCTTACTTCGCCACTTACTCAAAAAAGAAAAGTGGAAACGCGTGCTTGTTTTCATGGCAAACAAAAGAGCCACAGACAACATAGCCGAAAAGTTTAAAAAACGTGGCTACGCGGCAGAGTCTTTTCATGGTGACTTGAGCCAAGAAGATCGTAACTACACCATAGATGCATTTAAAGCGAAGAAAATTCAAATTTTATTTAGCACTGACATCATCTCTCGTGGCTTACACATAGAAGGCATAGACTGTGTCATCAACTTTGACTTACCCCGTTCTCCTGCTGACTACATCCACCGCATAGGAAGAACCGGACGAGCAGGAGAGTCAGGCCTAGCCATCTCTTTCATAGGACACGAAGAACAAGCACACTTTAAACTCATAGAGAAACGTAGTCAAATCAAGCTGGAACGAGAACAAGTAGAAGGTTTTGAACTCACGGGTATTGCACCCCAAAGAGTGAAAGGTCCAGCACCTGTTAAAGGTAAAAAGAAAAGTAAAAAAGACAAACTTAGAGAGCTTAAAGCCAAAGAAGAGGCGAATAAATAAATGCCCTTGGGGTGCAAAATGACATACCCTATGCCCTTCTCTTCTCCTGATAAAGCAATACCAAGCTATATAATACTGGTAAAACCAATAAATTCAATATTGTCACTGTAAGCATACCACCAAGCATTGGGGCTGCAATACGGTGTGTTACATCTGATCCTGTTGCCATACTTAACATAATAGGGATAAGCCCTGCCATGGTAGATACTGCTGTCATCATGACTGGACGTACCCTCTGTGAAGTGGCTGTAAACACTGCATCTTTTATTTCATCTGAGCTGAGTGCAGTACTTGTTTTTTCACGTCGTTTTTTTATCTCAGTATCTATGAAACTAAGTACCAATACCCCTATCTCTGCTGCCAAACCTGCTAGTGCTATAAACCCGACGGCAACAGCCACGGATATATTATAGTCATTGAGGTAAATCATCCAAATACTACCAATAAGTGCAAACGGCATAGACAACATCACGATAACTGGCTCAATAATATTTTTAAAGTTCATATATAAGAGTATAAATATAATCAACAGTGTAATAGGCACAACTATCTGTAAACGTTGTGATGCACGTTCCATATATTCAAACTGACCTGACCATATCACCGTATAACCAGCAGGAATCATCACTTTCTCTTCTAGAACTTTTTTAGCTTTAGTAACAAATCCTCCAATGTCAGAACTTGAAATATCTACATAGATCCATGCATTGGGTCTGGCATTTTCACTTTTAATCACAGGAGGTCCGCGTCTATAGACAAGTTTTGCCACCATCGCTATAGGTATATGTATGCCTGTAGGCGTTGGAATGAGCACTCGTTCAAGTGTTTCGATGTCACTGCGAAGATCCCTTGGGTAACGTATATTCACAGGGTAACGCTCAAGACCTTCAACAGTTTCAGTCACATTCATCCCACCAACAGCACTCTGAATCACATCTTGTACAGCCCCCACAGTCAACCCATAACGTGCCGCTTTTTCTCTGTCTATATCAAAATCCAAATAGTAGCCACCCACCGCTCTGTCACCAAAAGCAGAAGTTGTTTCCGGCAATGTTTTCATCGCCTGTTCTATCTCTTCTGAAAGTTTTTGCAAGACATTCAAGTCTGGACCTGACACCTTTATCCCAACAGGAGTTTTGATCCCTGTGGATAACATATCGATACGTGTTTTAATAGGCATGGTCCAAACATTGGCAACACCAGGGAAATTGATGGCTTTGTTCATCTCTCCCATGAGGTCTTGCGTTGTTTTTTTAGGGTTTTCCCACTCAGTACGTGGTTTCAAACGTATAGTGGTCTCCACCATAGAGAGTGGTGCTGCATCTGTTGCTGACTCGACACGTCCTATCTTACCAAAGACGCTTTTCACTTCAGGAAATGTCTTGAGTATCTTATCTGTCTGCTGTAAAAGCTCTTTTGCTTTGGTAATGGAAACCCCAGGGAACATCGTTGGCATATAAAGTATATCCCCTTCATCCAAGGGTGGCATAAACTCACTACCCAGCTTAGAGTACGGATAATAAGTCAATGCCAAAATCCCAATGGCAAGTGCCACAGTTAAGGTACGCCATTTCATTGCAAGTCTCAATAAAGGTGTATGCACAGCATGTAACATTTTATTGATAGGGTTTTTCTCTTCTGCAATAATCTTACCTCGTACCAAGTACCCTATCATTACAGGTACCAAGGTTACAGCCAAGATTGCAGATGCTGCCATGCCGTAGGTTGCAGTAAAAGCCAGAGGACTAAAGAGCCTTCCCTCCTGTGCTTGCATTGTAAAGATAGGTAAAAAAGAGACGGTAATCACCAGTAACGCGAAGAACAATGCAGGTCCTACTTCTTTGGATGACTTGGTTATTACTTCCCAACGTTCTTTGTCTAAAAGTTCAGCACCTTTTTTCTTAACTGCTTCTGCCAAACGACTGTGAGCATTCTCCACCATCACTATCGCACCATCGACCATGGTACCTATGGTTATAGCGATTCCTCCAAGTGACATGATATTGGCATCTAAGCCTTGAATACGCATCACGATAAATGCCATCAGAATCCCCAAAGGTAAAGTAATGATGACTACAAAAGCCGAACGTGCATGAAGTAAAAATAGTATAACCACCAAACTCACAATAAGAAGTTCATACAGCAAGGAGCTACTCAAACTTTCTACTGCACGTTCTATCAAGTCACCTCTGTCATACACGGGTACAATATTCACACCTTCAGGCAAACCTTTTTGCAGTTCATCCAGTTTGGCCCGTACCGATTGTATGGTTTCCAAAGCATTTTCACCATAACGCATAATCACCACAGCACCAACGACTTCACCTTCACCATTGTAATCTACCAAGCCTCTACGAAGTTCTGGGCCTATGCTGATGTTGGCAACATCTTGCAGTCGAATCGGTGTTCCTTCTGTATCCACACCCACAGGAATACTTTTCAAGTCAGCTACGGACTGTATATAGCCTGAACTCCGCACCATGTATTCTGTTTCTCCCATCTCAATGAGACGACCACCCACATCTTTATTGGACATTTTGATAGCCATTTTGACTTTGTTGAGTGAGATCTTGTAACGTTGTAAGGCATTTGGATCTACTTCCACTTGGTACTGCTTGACATACCCACCCACAGAAGCAACTTCTGCCACACCCTTGACTGTTTGTAAGGGGTAACGCATATACCAATCCTGCAACGAACGTAATTGTGCTAAATCATGCTTTCCTGTGGTATCTTCCAAGATATACTCATAAACCCAGCCCACACCTGTGGCATCAGGACCCAAGGTAGGGTTGACCGTTTTTGGTAAACGTCCACTCACATAGTTCAGAGATTCTAAAACGCGAGACCTCGCCCAATATATATCGGTACCATCTTCAAAAATAAGATAGACAAATGACATACCAAAGAAAGAGTACCCTCTTACAACCTTTGTTTTAGGCACTGCCAACATCGCTGTGGTTAAAGGATAGGTGACTTGGTCTTCCACTACTTGAGGTGATTGTCCTGGGTACTTTGTAAAGATAATAACTTGCACATCTGACAAATCAGGAATAGCATCTAAAGGTGCTGTTCTAAAAGAATATAAGCCCACAATAGCGATGATAATCATCGCTATTATTACCATAAACCGTTCTCGTAAAGACGCTCCTATAATTGCATTAATCATTTTACATCACTTTTTGACTTATTCATATCCATTTTTTTAGGATTTTGACTCACCTCCAACATTTTGGCTGTCGCTTCACGAAGTTTTGACTCAGAATCTATCAGGAATTGTGCAGAAGTCACCACTTCATCTCCCTCTTTTAAGCCTGCAAGTACTGTTACACGTCCTTGTGATTCTATGCCTAGTTTTACAAGACGTGGTTCAAACTTACCTTGCCCCTTTACTACAAATACCTGTGTGGCATTTCCTGAACGAATCACCGCTTCAGAAGGAATGACCAATGCCGATTTTTGTGTTTGAGCATTAATCTTAACTTCTGCAAACATATCTGGTCTTAAAAGTAAATCTTTATTGTCAAAAATAATCCTTACCCGCGTGGTACGTGTTTTAGCTTCAGCATAAGGATAAATGTATGACAGTGTGCCTTTAAATATTTTTCCAGGAACACTTGCTAAGGTCATTTCTACCGTATCTCCTAGTTTTACCCAAGGCAACTCATAATCGTAGATTTCTGCATACACCCATACCTTACTTAAATCCACAACCATGTAGAGTTCTGTTTTAGGCGTAACGTACTGTCCCACACGTGAGCCTATCTTAATGACTGTTCCTGCTACAGGCGTATGAATATGTAAAGTCTTTTTAACCTTACGGCTTTGTTCAAGCTCTTTTATCTGATGTTCTGGTACATCTAATAAAACCAAACGCTCCCTAGTACTTTTTACCATTGATACAGCACCCTCTCGTACATCTTTAAATGGACTTTTTCTCAGTGTTTTTAAACTGTTTAAAGCCAAAAGATACTCTTGTTCTGTAGAGACCAATTGCGGAGAATAAATACTCACTAAAATGTCATCTTTTTTTACTGTCTCACCGGTTTTGTTAATAAAAAGTTTTTCTATCCACCCTTCTGTTTTAGGGTGAAGCCTTGCCATTTTCTCTTCATCAAAGTCCACACGTCCTATGGCTCGAATGGTTTTACTCAAAGCTTCTACTTTTACTTTGGCTGTCCGCACTCCTATGTTTTGCACAACAGTGGGGTCTATCTTGACTGTACCTATAATATCGTCTGTCCTTGCACCATCTGCATACACAGGAATATAGTCCATCCCCATAGAATCTTTTGCAGGAATAGGAGAAGTGACCGTTGGGTTCATAGGATTACGGTAGAAAAGTATTTTTTTACCCTCATCCGCCTTTTTGCTAACAAACTTTTCTAGCATCTTGGGTGCATTAAACAAAGATATACTATACCCAATGCCTATACCGATTGCTAAAGTGATTCCCACTGTACTTAAGATTGTTTTATTCATAAATATTAACCTTTCCTACATTTGCTTGTATACCTGACAACGCCTGCATGGAATCTGTCACTGCCTTCCAATACAATAATTCATAATTAAATAGCGTCACTTGACTTCTCACAAGGTTTAAAAAATCTACCTTACTCACTTGATAAGCAGAAAGCATAGAATCCACTGTTTGTCTAGCCTGTGGCAAAATTCCAGTTACATACAAAGAAACTTGTTTTTTAGCCTGTTTGTAATCTGTATAATTATTAGAGATTTCTGCCATCAGTTTAAGTCTTTCATTTTCCAAAGCATATTGGCTACCTTGCTGCTCAATAAACCTTTGCTGTTCAGCTTTTGATTGTTTACTTTTATAGTATAGAGGTACTTTAATCCCTACTTTTAAAGTAAGTAAATCTGACCTTGGGTCATCTATCCTACCACCGTTGTATCCTATACGATCACCGTAGGCAAGTGAAACTTTAAAATCAGGATAATAATCTTTTCTTGCCAAGTCCAATCTTGACTTAGCTGCAGAGACACTTGACTCTTTACTCTTCAATATTGGGTGGTATTCTTGTGCTAATTTATACAGATATTTTTCATTCATTCTACGAGAAAGTTTTCTTTTTACTTTTACAGACAAATGTATAGTGTCTGAAGGAGTTTTTCCCATAAGCAAGTTCAAATTTATCGCTTGCATTCGTCTAAGAGCCTCAACTTGTATCTCTTGGTCTAAAAGTTTCGACAGTTCTAGTTGAGCCAACAGTACATCTTGCTGTAGTCCCTTCCCTGTCTTGTATTTCTCCTCAGCCACTTTAATTAACTGGCGTAAAAGTACTTGATTATTGTGAATCGTTTCTAAGGCATGGTCAAAGTAGTACACTTGCCACCATGTACTTTCAATATAGTTTGCAAGTTTTAAGCGCTGTTCATCGACCTTAAAAAAAGCAGAATCTGCTACAAAATTCGCTACTTCTCCTTTTAAATCTAACTTACCAGGATAAGGAAAATCTTGAGTAAATCCTATCTGTACAGAGGTCATGGGCTCTTGACCTCTGTCAAACGTATCTGTTGGAAAATTAACTGCACCTATACTTATCATAGGATCA
>CAUZVG010000076.1:0-7609 GCA_963583215.1 Campylobacterales bacterium
GCACAGCCTTTAAGACCAAGAAGTGGTGCCCCACCATACTCGTCTTTGTCTACTTGTTTTTTCATGTTTCCAAAAACTTTCTTTTTCATCATTAACGCACCTACTTTGGCAGGTAATGACTTACGAATGTATTGTTTCATTAAATCAAATATGGTGGACACAGCACCCTCAGCAGTTTTAAGAAGAATGTTTCCTGTAAATCCATCACAGACAACCACACTTACTTTACCATTGAAGATATCTTTACCCTCAACATTACCGATAAAACCATCTAATGCTTTTAAGAGTGGAAACGTTGCTTTGGTAAGTTCATTCCCTTTAGAGTCTTCAGACCCATTGGCTAAAAGCCCCACTTTAGGGTTTTTAATCTTCATAATCTTTGCGGCATACGCTTCACCCATGGCACCAAACTGAAACAAGTTTTCAGGTTTACAGTCTGTCACAGAACCCACATCTAGTACCAAAGTTTTATCTTTAGTAATACTAGGCATCAAAGTCGCCAATGCAGGTTTTTTAATACCAGGGATTCTTCCTATACGTAAAGTGGCAGCCGTCATGGTGGCACCAGAATGCCCAGCCGAGAGTACAGCATCTGCTTTACCGTCACGCACAAGTTCTACAGCTTTAAAGATAGAGGAGTCTTTACGTTTAAGTGCATCTGTTGCTGCATCAGACATAGCTATCACATCGGAAGCTTCTTCAAACTCAACTTTATTTATGTAGTATTGTGGGAGGTATTCCAATATTTGTTCTTTGTCCCCTACGAGTATAGGTAAGAATTTTTTTTCATCCAGTGCTTGTATTACACCTTCTATAATGGGCTCAGGACCAAAGTCCCCACCCATAGCGTCAATTGCGATACGTATCATCGATTACGCTTTAGTTGTTTTGTACTCACCAGTTGTCATGTTCATGTGGTGAGGCATTCTCCATGTTCCATCTGCATCTTTTACAGGCATTGGTAATGTCAATTTGTAATGTGTTCTTCTTTTTGCTGCTCTCGTGTGACTCACACGTCTTTTAGGTACTGCCATAGTAGGTCCTTTATTTTAATATTATTTTAAAACTCAATCTCAAAGTCTTCATCGTCATTGTCACAATCGTCACAATAATTATATCCACTTTGAACTGAGGTAATTTCACTTTGTAATATGTGCAAAACATCAATTTTGCCATCTAAAAACTCAATTATATCTAAATCATCTTTATCTTCAGAAACCAAATCACTTAGTTTAAGTCTTAACTTTGAGTCCATTGTGTAAGAGTATGTTTTACCACATCTGTCACACTCTAACTCAATGTCACCACTTAATGTTGCATCTAAAGTTACTTGATGATAACCACTTTTCTGTAAAGTTCCCTCAAGCAAAACACCCTCAACACTCAGGTCAATGGGTTTTGCTGTGGAATTTATTTTATCAAAAACTATTTCCATAGTTTAAGACCTAGTAAATCTCTCTTTGTGCAAAGAAAAAGCTAATTTCAACTTTTGCATTTTCAACAGAATCAGATCCGTGAACTGCATTGGCATCAATACTGTCAGCGAAATCTGCTCTAATAGTTCCAGCTTCTGCTTCTGCAGGATTCGTAGCACCCATTAGGTCTCTGTTGATTTGCATTGCATTTTCACCTTCAAGTACTGTTACAACAACAGGACCAGAGATCATAAAGTCAACCAAATCTTTAAAGAAAGGTCTTTCAGCGTGAACAGCATAAAATGCTTCTGCATCTACTCTTGAAAGTCTTGTTTTCTTTGTTGCTGCCACTCTAAGGTTTGCTGCTTCAAATCTTGCAAGAATTTGTCCTACAACGTTTTTTGCTACTGCGTCTGGTTTCATAATTGATAATGTTTGTTCCATGATATATTCCTAAGCGATTATTTACTGTCCAATGATAAAATGGAGAGTATTCGGGCGGAATTGTATCCAAGATAGTATTAAAAGAGTATTAAAATGTGTTGAAGTAGTTTTTAAGGGGGATTTAGAAAGAAAAAAGAGGCTGACAATTGTCAGCCTCATGTGTAAAAGTCTAAGACTAGTCTTCTACTACATTTACTCTTGCTGCTCTGTCTTCAAGTGAAATATCATCTCTTGTAGGCATGATTGCATCAGCATCATTAAGAACATAGTCTTCACCATCGATGTAGTTTCCACCTGCAAAGAATTCTTTGTGATCAGCTGTAAATGGCATATCCCAAGTAATACAACCCTCAGTTGGACATGCTTCCGCACATGCTGGAGAATCAAAGTGGTCTACACACTCTACACATTTATCAGGATATACATAGTAGTATTCCTCACCTGTTGGATTATCATCCTCATCTACAATTGCTTCTACTGGACATTCGTCAATACATGCCGCACAGTTGATACAAGTATCACCAATAATTACTGCCATATTATTTCCTTTATATTTAATTTAATCACACTATAGCTAAAAAAGTTAAAAAAATCTTTAAACCTAAAATTATTTAGCAAAATTTTCTATTGACGCTCCATTTCCGAACAGAGCGTAATTTAAACAGTATTGATAATGAATATTATATTAAATATTCAAGTACTTTTTGATCTCATCTATTCTTGGTGTTTGTTCCCAAGTAAAATCAGGGTCTTCTCTTCCAAAATGGCCATAAGCCGCCGTTTTTTTGTAAATTGGTCTAAGCAAATCAAGCTCTTCCATAATGCCTTTTGGCGTTAAATCAAACAGTGCCTCTACACATTCTGTGATTTTTACATCATCGACACACGCTGTTTTGTGTGTATCTACATAAATAGAAACAGGTTGAACCACACCAATGGCATACGCAAGCTGCAATGTCACTTTTTCACATACACCTGCGGCCACAAGATTCTTAGCCACATAACGGGCTGCATACGCTGCTGAACGGTCTACTTTTGTAGGGTCTTTACCAGAAAAAGCACCTCCACCATGAGGACAAGCTCCCCCATAAGTATCGACAATGATTTTTCTACCTGTAAGTCCCGCATCACCTTGAGGACCACCAATCACAAAACGCCCTGTAGGGTTAATATGGTAAGTAATGTCATCATGCATAAGTTCTGCTGGGATGACTGCTTTAATCACTTCTTCAAGTACTGCTTTTTGTACCTGCTCCAAAGTAACATTGTCATGGTGTTGTGTAGAAACTACAATGGTGTCAATAGAGACAGGTTTTCCATCTACATATTTGACAGAAACTTGTGCTTTACCATCTGGACGTAAAAAAGGAACTGTACCATTTTTACGTACTTCTGCCAGTTTAGCTGTGATTTTGTGTGCCAAAGAGATAGGCAAAGGCATAAGCTCTGGCGTCTCTTTACACGCATAACCGAACATTAAACCCTGATCTCCTGCACCAATTTCACCCGATGCTTGGTCTACACCTTGGTTAATGTCTGGACTTTGTTCACCAATTCCGTTAAGTACCGCCGCAGAACGGTAGTCAAAACCAAAAAGAGCATCGGTATATCCTATCTCTTTTATCACCCGTCTTGCAATCTCTTGCATCGGTGCATAGGCTGTGGTTTTGAGTTCTCCTGCGATAACACAAAAACCATTGCTCACTAGAGTCTCACAAGCCACTCTGGCTTGAGGATCTCTCTCGATAATATAATCGAGAATAGCATCTGAAATTTGATCAGCCATTTTATCTGGATGACCTTCTGTAACAGATTCGCTGGTAAAAATGTATTCGTTAGCCATTTTTAATCCTTGAAAGTAAATTTGTTCACTGTCACTGAACTTGAAAAAATATCTCATAAGATACTTTTTCAAATCCCGTAGGGTTGGCTTTAGCCGACCATTTGGTTTTGTTGTGGTCGGCTGAAGCCAACCCTACATTATTTTTTTGGCCAATTGCTCTGGTAATAGCCCTAAAGACTCTTCTACTAATTTGGTGTTCCCATGGGTGATGAAAGCATCATCATATTCGAAAGACGTGACAGAGACATCTTCAATTTTTTCCTCACTTAAACATTCTAAAATTGCAGAACCTACGCCACCCATTTTAGCTGAATCTGAAAACACGTACCATTTTTTGTAAGACTTGGAGAGCCTTACAAGCATCTCAACATCCAAAGGTTTCACAAAACGTAAGTCTAAAATACCTACTTTTTTCTCTAAAAGTGCTGCGGTTTCTTCTGCGCGTCCTACACCGTTACCATACCCTATAAAGAGTATTTCTTCACCCTCTTGCAGCAAAACAGACTTCCCTAGCTCATAAGGAGGACAAACTCTGTCTTGGGCTATAAATGCACCTCTAGGGTACCTAAACGCACAGGGATGGTTAAAGTCTTTAGCAAAAGCCATACATGCCTTCATACTACTGTCACTATAAGGTGCGAGGAGTGTCATGTTGGGAATACCTCTAAGGTAAGAGATGTCAAAAGCTCCCTGATGGGTCTCTCCATCTTCTCCTACAATGCCTGCTCTGTCTAGAGCAAAAGCAACGCCTAAGTCCATAAGTGCAATGTCATGAATGACTTGATCAAACCCTCTTTGTAAAAAGGTGGAGTAAATGGTACAAAAAGGTTTAAAACCCTCTTTTGCCAAAGGTCCCATAGACGTAACGGCATGTTGTTCGGCAATGGCCACATCCCAAAAACGCTCAGGGTATTTTTCCATGGCAGCAGCCATGCCCGTGCCTGTTGGCATCGCAGCAGTCACCCCTACTACTTTTTCATCTGTATCTGCCATTTCTACAAGCATGTCAGAGAAGATGGCAGTGGCAGCTTTGGCAGCATTTTTCTTAGGTGCTTGGCCTGTTTTTAAATCAAAGGCTGAGACACCATGCCAATGCTCTTTTGTACCCTCAGCCATTTCATAGCCTTTACCTTTGGTGGTTTGCGCATGAATGATGACAGGTTTACCTAGAGCTTTGGCTACTCTCATCGTTTCTATAAGAGACTCAATATCATGTCCATTTACTGGCCCAATATACTCAATACCCAACTCTTCAAAGAGAATACCTGGGGTAATGAGCTTAAAAGACTCTTCAAAACGTTTGGCCATGTAGTGGGCACTCTCAGGTAAATGCTCCAATACTTTTTCAACTCTGCCTTTAAATTTTTGATAAAAAGAACCTGCCATCGTTTGAGAAAGCAGTTTCGAAATAGCCCCAATCGGTTTGGCAATACTCATCTCATTGTCATTTAAAATAATCACCACAGGGTACTTTCTATCTCCAAGTTCATTGAGTGCTTCATACACCATACCTGCAGACATAGAACCATCACCGATGAAAGCCACCGGGATTCTATCTTCCCCTTTAAGGGCAATGGCTTTTGCTGCACCCACTGCTAACGAAATAGAGGTAGAAGAGTGTCCAGCAACATAATAGTCATAAGGAGACTCTTTTGGTTTAGTGTAACCACAAATCCCACCAAAAGTACGTAAGGTTTCAAACTCATCCCAACGACCCGTAAGAAGTTTATGCGCATAGGCTTGATGACTTACATCAAAAATAAAAGGATCTTTTTCAACATCAAACACTTTGTGCATCGCCACAATAAGGTCAGTAGCACCCATGGTTGAAGAGAGGTGCCCACCATTTTTACTCACTGTATCCAATATCTTTTGTCTGATATCTTCTGCTAAAGTATGTAACTCTTCTATAGAATGTGATTGTATGTTCATACTGTCCTATCTTTCCAAATATGCCGTTAGTATCTTTTTTGTAAAAGAAATCTGCTTTTCATCATAGTCTAAATCTAAATCATTTGCCAAACTTTTGAGTAGCTTTTTACTTACTCTTTTACTTACATGTGTGCTTGTTTTTTTCATAGTACTCTGTGTTTCTTTATCTTGGGTAAAATCAGCCAGTACAAAAGGTTTTACCTCTACGTCTCTGGCTTTCATGACTTTTACTTTTTTCAAGCAGTGACTTCTAAAAAATGTTTAAAAAACACATCGTTCTGCTTAGCTGTACCCACCGTAATGCGTAGGGCATTCATACCATAAGAGGCAAGGTTACGTATAATCACCCCACGTTTTAACAAATCATCTGCTATTTTTGTAGCATCTACACTCTCATCAAACCTATAGGTAATAAAGTTTGTATACGAATCAATGTATTCAAAACCATTCTCTTTTGCAAAGGCTTCATAACGGCCTATCTGTTCTTGGTGTAAAGCAATGGACTCTTCCACAAAAGCATCATCTTTACAGGCTTCAATGGCAGCCGCTAAAGAGAGGCTTGAAATGTTAAACGGTGGACGCATTTTATTGAGCTGAGCTATTAACTCTTTTTGTGCAATCCCATACCCTACTCTCATGCCACCCATGCCATACGCTTTAGAAAAAGTCCCCAGGTAAATGACATTGGGGAACTCTTTTAAATCTTTTGGTGTAATGGCATAGGCTTGGTCTTTAGCCGCAGCATACTCCATGTAAGCACCATCTACGACCACTATTGTCTCAGAGCCTATAGCTTTTATAAGTTTAAGCACTTCTTCTTTAGACGTAGCATCCCCCGTAGGGTTGTTCGGTGTACAGATGTAAACAATTTTCGGTTGACGCATTTCATATGCTTCCATAAACTCATCATACTTATGTTCATACGAGTGGGTACGTAAAATATTAGCACCCATCTGTTTGGCGTAAATCTCATACATCGCAAAGGTCACAGCAGACATGAGTACAGACGATTTTTCATCTAACACTGCACGCGAGATGAACTCCAATACTTGGTCAGAACCTGCACCGATAATAATGTTTTCAGCCTCTACCTCATATTTCTTTGCCAAAGCGTCTTTGAGTTCATACATGGAGTCATCAGGGTAAAGATGTGCTTTGCCTGCATGGGCAATAATAGCCTTTTGAACCGCTGGACTTGTGCCAATTGGGTTTTCATTGGAAGCTAGTTTTACTACATCTTCTGCTTTAATGCCAAATTCACGCACCACAAGCTCTATGGGTAACCCTGCTTCATAAGATTTAATATTTTTGAGTACTTTGTTAAATTTTATCACTTGCTATCCCTATACATTTTCTGCTCCTACACATCATCGGTTTCTCTTACGTAAGAGCCTAAGACTTTAATTTCATTTTTCATTTTTTCTAGAACAGGTTTCACTAAGGCATCTTCTTGATGGCCATGAAATTCAATAAAGAAAATCGAATCCCCTTCTACGATGTGTGATTTGATTTTAGAGAGGTTTACATTTGCTGCTTCAAAATGATTGAGAAAATCTACCAAAGCACCAGGTTTATTTGAAAGTCTCACAAGCAGTGATGTTTTGTCATTACCCGAGGCTGCATTTTCAAAATCGGAAATAATGAAAAAACGTGTTCTGTTATTGCTACTGTCTTCAATATTGTCAAAACGTACAGGTAAATTGTTAATCTTTGCAGCCACTGCAGGACATAGTGCTGCTGCAGATTCATCATTGAACGCTAACTTTGCTGCTTTTGCTGTAGATTCAACAGGGATGAGTTCTACATCACCCAAACCAAGATCATCTAAAAAGTGACGGCACTGCCCAAAAGCAATATCTTTTGAATATATTTTTGTAATCTTTTGAATGTCCTCATTTAAGGTAGCAAAAGCCAAATGCACATCTATCATCACTTCCGCAATAATTTTTAAATCAGACTCTGCCAAAGAATTGAT
>CAUZVG010000077.1:0-7519 GCA_963583215.1 Campylobacterales bacterium
AAACCCCTCATTGAGTCTATAGTTTTTAGGGGTGAAGGCTTTATCGCTGTACCCTTTTTCCGTAAGTAGCCGTTCATACTCCCCTAACAATCTCTCTAAAATTTCAAGATGATGTCCAAACTCTGCATACGCATCTGCCTCTGCCAATTGTTCAAAACCCACATTTTCAGCAGAGAGTTCTTCAAAAAACTTAAAAAGTGCATCACTTTTAGAAAAAAATCGTAACAAAGAGAGGTCGACCTTCAAATCTTCAAAAGCTTCAAAAGAAGCGGCTTGACGTAAAAGTAGTATGCGTTGTAAGGGGTCAACTTGTATGGTGTTTTCTAAGAGTATGGCACGTTGTTCAAACTCATCCATACGCATAAGTGTAGGTAAAAAACCATCTTGACTCTTATGGTTTTGGCTTATGTTTCGTAATGCTCTGGAAGTAGGGTAAATGTGTAATGCGTTCATGGTTTGTAGTATAACACAGAAGCACAGAAAGCAAGAAAAAATCTGTCAAATTGACAGATTTTTAAACAGGAGAAGGAAACTTACTGAAGCTCACCTGCTGCTTTCATATGTTCAAAAATCTCTAAAGCATAAGGCTTAACAACTTCTATGTCTTCTGCTGAAGAAACCCCTAACATAGAAGTCATCATTTGTTCTGCCATAGCTCTTTGTTCTTTAGGCATTTCTATATACTTTTTTTCCATTTCTATCCTTATCACGGCTCTTGTAATACGTGTGGAAATGAGTATCTGCTCTAGAGCATCCACATAACCATTAGACTTGGCATCGGCATCAAGCATTTTCTTTTTTCCTGAGAGTTCAATGCTTTTAGCCACATAGGTGTTATAAGTGACACCCGGCTTTAAAACTTTAGAAGCCTTTTTTGCCCCCAAAAGAAAAGCATCTTTCATCTCTTCACGCTGAGCCTTTTTATTGCTAAGAAAACTCCTATAACGCTCAATGTCTTTTTTATTTAAAGCACGGTCTTGCTCAATAGTCGCTGATAAAAAAGGCAAAAGAGCCATAGACTCTGCCATCTCTGTTTGTGCATACAGACCAGTAGTTCCCAACATCGCCATGACCAATAGTAATTTTTTTAATATTTTCATCTTTTCTCCTTTAAGTATGTCTGATTATAGCTATTTTAATGAAAGAAGTAAAAGAGAGTGAATTGGTGTTTTTATTTTATGTGATTGTCGTGGTGGAAAGTATTGTCGGGGTAAGGGTACCCCGACCTACGCAAAACGCTTACGGTTTTACATACGCGGCTAGTTCGGAGTAACCTGTGGTTTCTCCTACTTTTGCGCGTAATTGTAGGGTGTAGCGACCTGCTTTTTTTAGGTTTACTTTTTCTACTGTGTAACGACCCTCTTTAAAAGGTACAGTCACAAACCACTGGTCTTGCGTTCTACTGTGGGGCTGGGTGAGTAAAAAACTCACCGTAGCATTGGACAGCACTTTGCCATCTTTACTTAACACTTCGTAGGCAAAGTTATTGTTTCCAAGAACTAGCTTTATCACGTTAGGCTGAGGGAGTTTAGAGTTAACATTGTCTGTCATAACCATGGTGTCCACATTTTTTATAACAATCTCATACTTCAGATCAAAGGCTTTTTTCTTTAGCAAAATGTCATTGATAGTCATGTCTGCTTGTTGGTACTTTAACATGTATTGGTTCGACTCTTGCACAGGAAGTGCGTTAGCAGACTTTATGGTCCAGTAACCCAGTGTAATACCTATGGCCAAAAAGCCTAAAATCATATGTGGCCAATAGGTTTTCTTATTATTGTTTGCCATTTTTTCTCCTCATCCATAGGGGGCGTAAAAAGAATATCCAGAGTAAAATGATCGTACCTGAGTAGACCAAAAAACGTAAGATATTTACCATCATTCCTATCTCATCAGGAATGGTAGTTTCTAACTTCAAGCCTTTACTTGCAGCAATGTTATCGGTAAGTACAGAGTAGCCTTGAAGCACAGCAACGTTGAACTTATCTTCATCTGTGTTCGAGTCTTTAATTGCAACAATGTTCACCGCTGCATCTCTTACATCATCGTAGTCATACATTTTACGTACAAGTTCAGAAGAAGGGATGATACCCACTCTTCCCTGTGCACCTGACTTCTTTGTAATCGTTGCATAAGGTGCAAAGATAAACAACACATAAGGCTTTGTCATGTTTACTTCATACTGTTTGCTATATTCAACAAGGTTAAAGTGTTCTGGGAAATGTTCATTACTTGCTATCGCATAGGCATGTACCCCTGTTTTACTTTGCAACTCTTGACCCATAGTCTCTATGAGTTCTACCGCTTCTATTTTTAAGAGATCGTTTTTTAGAACGCTCGTTGGAAGGGTATTTGTGAGAGGATTTGCTTGAAGAAAAAAGGGGAACAGACATAAAGCAAGTATGGCAAGCTCTTTAAAAGGGCTTGCCTCTAACTTAACTTTATGCATTTTAACCTACGTAAAGAAGATGTTCTCTAGTAATAGAGAGGAACAGTGCAGCCACTGCGGCAAACAACATACATGCAAAGAGTATTTTATCCATATATTTGATCATTATTTATCCTTTTTCTGAAATGAAAATTTTCTGTTTTCTGTTGATATCATTTTAAGATTGTTTACGTCTCTAATCACAGAAGGATCATAAGGTTTTGTCACTGCATCTCTTTGTGTTGTAATAGCTAAAGTCATCAATCCAGCAAGTATCACTAAGAGTCCTACAATTGAAATCATAATTCCAAAAATCCCATGAAGTCCAAAAAGACTTCTTTTAGTATTTTCTGCCATTTAAAACTCCTTATTTGGACAAAGACTGAATGTAAACAGTCAATGCTTTTTCTTGAATTGGGGTAATCAAAGTGTTAAATGCTGGCATTTTACCAATTTTACCCTTTTTACCTTTTGCAAGTGTATTGCTAATATCAAAACCGTTAATACGTGGTCCAACCATTGCCAACCCTTCACCGTTAGCACCATGACATCCTGCACATGTTGCATACATAGCTGGTGCTTCACCTTTAAATCCAGAAGCCACATAGACAGCAATGGCTTCAGCATCAGCGCCGGATGCCATACCTGCAGGCATACCACCAGGGAAAGCATTGAGGGCATTTTGCCCTTCGTTAATCACTGCCAAGATTTTATCTTTACTTCTTACTGTGAAGTCTTCTGCTCTACCAGAAAGACCATCACCTGTAGCACCATGACACTGAGAACATTGTACCAAGAAGATAGACTCACCCATAGCTTTTAAAGTTTTCTCATCCGCACCTTTGTGCTTCTCTTCAAACTTTTTATTATAAGCCAATACTTCTTCGTTGTATTCACCAATTTGGCTATATGCGTTGATTGGGTAACCAAAGAAACCGTACCACATTGACCACATGAAAACAGCTAGGAAAGAGTATGCCCATCCCGAAGGCAATTCATTTTTGTACTCTCTAATGCCATCCCACTTTTCATCTGCTAATTCTCCAGATGCTGTGTCAGTTTTCATTTGGTTAATGTATTTAACCACAACAGCTGCAGTAATAACCGCAATAGCGATTGCTCCACCCATTGTTATTGCATTAACTGAATCTCCCATAATATCTATATCTAGACTCATGACTACCCAAATAGTTGCTATCATCAATATAGCAGCAAATGCCAACGCTTTTATCATTAATGCATTCATTTTTTCTCCTCCGTATACTCTCTTTTTGAGGCAGGTTTATCTTCTACAGGTGTACTTGTGACTTCGTCATCAAGTGCAATGTTCCCGTATTTTTCATAATCCCGCTCACCTTTTTTCTCAGATCTGTACAAGTGTATAATATACCCGTACAACATAATCACTAAAAATATGGTCATAAAGAATGAGGCGTAGCCTTGTATGTCTCTAATGTCCATCATTTTTCCTTTTACTTTAGACTGTTAAGATAAGCAATAAGTGCAACTACTTCAGGTACTTTACCTTCTGAAATTGCTTTTTTTACTCTCTCATCTTTCATATCTGCTGCAATGACTTTTGCATCAGCTAAGACTTTTGGTCTGTGTGCATCCCAAGCGGCTCTGGTTCTTTTGAACTCATCTCCGTAAGGTGTATGAAAGGCATTTTTAACGGTGACTGCTTCAGCATAAGCCGTTTCAATGTCCGCTTCATTTTCAAACTGGTGATCATACGCAGGCATAATAGACCCTGGAACAATTTTAGGAGGATTCAACATGTGTGCCTCGTGCCAATCTGTTGTACGGTAGTTGCCGATACGGTGTAAGTCTGGACCGGTTCTTTTTGAACCCCATAAAAATGGTCTGTCATAGGCATACTCACCAGAAAGTGAGTAGTCACCATAACGGTCAGTCTCTGACTTAAATGGACGAATCATTTGTGAGTGACAAGCCATACAGTTGTCTTTCATGTAAACATTTTTACCCGCAAGTTCTAGAACTGTACGTGGTGTCATGTCTACAAGAGGACGTCCTGCTTTGGAAAAGTTTGGCACGATCTCAATGAGACCGGCAAATGAAATAACAATTGAAATCGCCGCAGCGAAAAAGAATGGGTTTTTTTCTAACCAATGAAACATAATATGTTACCTCCCTTAAGCCATAGGCGTTTTAAACTGTGGTTCTTCTGTAAGTTCTCTACCAGAAGTCATCGTTTTATAAATGTTGTATGCAAACATAATGAAACCAATAAGGTACATCACACCTGAAAGTGCTCTAATTGTGTAGTATGGGTGAAGTACGTTTACTGTATCGATAAATGAGTACATTAAGTTACCATATTCATCTACTGCTCTCCACATCATACCTTGGGTGATACCTGCAATCCACATAGATGTGAAGTACAAGACAACCGCTATTGTTTGTAACCAGAACTGAGTCTCCATAAGTTTTCTAGAGTAAACTTCTCTTTTAAACATACGTGGAGCCATGTGGAAAATGGCAGCCATAATCATAAATGTAACCCAACCCAAAGTACCATCATGTACGTGACCAGGAATCCAGTCAGTAAAGTGTGCAATGGCATTAACAGATCTAATCGCTTGGATAGGACCTTCAATCGTTGAAAGCATATAGAATGTAGATGCTAGTACCATAAATTTGATTAGTGGATTTTCAGTTAACTGATTCCACTCACCTTTCATTGTAAGGAGCATGTTAATCGCTGAACCCCATGATGGTAAAATAAGTACAATAGAGAAAGCAGAACCCATGGTTTGCATCCAGTCAGGTACAGTAGACCATAAAAGGTGGTGTGAACCAGCCCAAAGGTAAACAAACATTAGTCCCCAGAAAGAGAGTAAAGAGAGTTTATATGAATAAATCGCTTGACCAGACTCTTTTGGAAGGAAGTAGTAAATCATCCCAACAATAGGAACAGTAAATCCAAATGCAACTGCATTGTGACCATACCACCATTGTACAAGCGCATCATTGGTTCCAGCATACATTGAAACTGCGTGTAAAGGGTTACCTAAACCTTCTGTCATAAAGTATGTTGGCAATGCCATGTTGTTGAAAAGGTAAAGCATAGCAATACCGAGGAAAGATGCAAGGTAGTACCATACTGAAATATAGAGTGCTTTTTCACGTCTAATCCCGATAAGTCCCATGATGTTTAAACCCCAAAGTACCCATACAACAACAATAACGAGGTCAAATGGCCATTCGTACTGTGCGTACTCTTTTGATGATGATATACCAAATAAAAGTGAAATAGTTGCAAGTAATGCCCCTACAAAATAAAGCCAAAACTGTATGTTACCTAAGACCATTAAGAACTTAGATTCTGCAATAGAAACTTTAAGTACTCTCTGTCCTAAGTAAAACCAAGTAGCGAAGATCCCTGATACTGTAAATCCAAATACTGCTGTATTTGTATGTATAGGTCTAAGTCTTGAAAATGTTCCGTACTCACCTAGTAAGTAGTTTAATTCAGGAAATGCTAGTTGAGCCGCGATAAGCGTCCCTACCAACATAGCCAAGAATCCAAACAAAATCGTTAAAAAAGTAAACTTTTTTGCTAATGAATAGTCATATTCCAATGCAGCGTGTGATTGCATGCATACCCCCTTATGTATATTGTGTGTTGAAAAATTCCAACAGCTAACAATAATTATAAGATTTTTTGGGGTACAAAAGCTTAATATGCATCAAGTATGACTGTTTTAGCCTCTAATCATAAAAAATTTATATGTTAATCATTTAATTGAGTAATACAATTTAGGTGATACATCATAAATATTGATAAATTTAAGAGTCTTTGACTCTTTTAATTGATGATTAACGTTTTTCTCTTGAATGTGTCATTGCTTCAACTAAATCTGCATTGTCACTCTTCATACTTGCAAATGAGACTTGCATAAAACTATAAAGTGCATCACCCTCCAAACCTTTAGCCAAAGCTTCACTATAGTACTTAAAGAACTCTTTGTAGGGACTCACTCCTGAAGTGAGTATCCATTTGAGGTCTATATCAGGGAAATAACTTTTCCAAGAAGACTCAACTTCTCTTAGCACTTTGTTGTTGTTAATGAACATCACGGCAATCACCAATATCATCACCATAGATAAAAAGACAATGAAAAAAATGATGGCTTGGGCAATACCCAACATAGCAAACATTGTTTCATTAAATATACCAATGTAGAGCATGACAGGAAGAGAGAAGAAAAAAGCGATGACCCATTTTGCACCAATACCTTTGAGGGGTGCTTGGTCATAGATAAGGCGTTTTTTCACCTTGTTGTTCTTTACTTTTGTGAGTGTATCGAGAATAGTTTTAAGTGAGAATTGTTTTTCTTGCATAAGAATCCTTTAAAAGGGTGTAATGTTTAGGGCTAGCATAGAGACTCATACCAAAGCCTAATCTTTGGTATGGGTTTTAAGAGATGTGGTGTTTAATGTACTCATCAATACTGAGTAAAATAATAATGGCCAAAAAGGCTGCATTTATTTTCCAAAATACAGAACGTGCATTTTTAAGTTCAAAACTCTCTTTGAGTAGTTCCAAAGAAGAGACAAAGGCCCAAATACCTACCAACACAGTTAAAACCATTGTTGTCATGTACGGTTCAAACACGGAGACCAAAAATATCCCTGCTTGAATGGTGAAAACCAACCATACAAAAGTAAGTCTTTGTAAAGAAGCTTCTCCAAAAAGACGCATCGCTGTTGGGTATCCACCATCTTTGTAGTCGCCATGGAAAAGCATGACAAGTAACCAAAAATGTGGCACTTGCCAAATGAAGAAGTAAATCGCCAAAGCAACAAACTCTAACTCCATAAGAGAGTTACCAGCAACCAACCAACCAACAGCAGGGGGGATGACACCTAAGATAGCACCAGGTACTACAGCAAGTGCTGATTTCTTTTTGAGTGGTGTATACATAAGGTTATACCAAATAAAAGCAAAGGCAAAGATATTTACCCCTGTGAGTCCCAGTAAAGCATAAATAGACACTAAAGAAAGTGCTATCAATACCACTGCAATAAGGGTACCTGTTCTTGGTGTCATACGACCCGCAGCAATAG
>CAUZVG010000078.1:0-7509 GCA_963583215.1 Campylobacterales bacterium
GAGTATGGACAAATGAAGGAGCTACTCTCAAGACGTATAGAGAAATTTAAAGAAGCACCTGCACCTGATTTATGGATACTTGATGGAGGACAGGCCAACCTCAATCTTGCACTAAATTTGCTCAAAGAAGCCCATGTTAACTTAGATGTCATCGCCATTGCCAAAGAAAAACTTGATGCCAAAGCACACCGTGCCAAAGGAGCTGCAAAAGACTTACTCTACACGACACAAGGTCTGATTGAACTCAAACCCAACGACAAACGTCTACACTGGATACAGCGCCAACGCGATGAAGCACACCGCTATGCTATTACCTACCATCAAAACAAAAAACGTAAAGAAGACACACAAGTTTCACTTCTAAACAAAAAAGGTATTGGCAAAGCCCGCGTGAAAAAACTCTTGGACTATTTTGGTACATTTGAAGCCATACAGCGAGCAAGCGTGCAAGAGCTTGAAAAAGTAACTTCTAGGAAAATTGCAGATATTATTAAAAATAATAATTGATTATTGTGTCAATTTAATATTTTTTACTAAAAAACCCTCCAATTCATTCTATTTTTAGTTTAATTGTTATACAGTTTTAGTGACAAGGTTGATACTTACAAATTTATCTGCAATTTATCTGCAATTAATCTGCATAATATCTATGGATAGAATATGTAGTAACTCCCTCATGTTGAAAAGCTAAACTCACTGTGAAGTGGGGGCAGAAAACCGTGGGTCTCACGCAGATCGCCAGGTTACAGATGCACTTTAATAAACGCTTGTTTATTAAACCCTGTCATTCTTCCTGCCAAAACTAAAAAAAGGGAAAAGAGAATATTATGACTAAACCTAATCCAATCGACGAAGAATATACCTTTGACAAAGGCCTCATTATTAGTTCAACAGACCTTTCTGGTGTCATTACTTATGCCAACAGAAAATTTTGTGAAATCTCAGGATATACCAAAGATGAACTCATCGGAAATAACCACAACCTCTTAAGACATCTAGACATGCCTAAAGCTGCTTTTCAAGAGTTATGGGAGACTGTTCAAGCGTCTAAAGAGTGGAGTGGGGTTGTCAAAAACCTACGGAAAGATGGTCGCTATTACTGGGTTTATGCTCATATCTCTCCCGTCTTAGATGGAGATGAGACTATTGGATACACTGCAGCAAGAAGACCTGCTTCACAAGCAGAAGTAGAAGAAACTATGCCTATTTATAAAGACTTAGTCGAAAAAGAAAGTAATTAACGTAAGAGAAAAAGGAAGCATCAACGAATGTATTATATACTTAATGAAACAAATCAAATCATTGCAGCGGATGAAACTTTATTAGATCTGTGTGGTGTAGCACACCTTAATGAATTAAAAGCCAAAATAAGCCAAGGGGAAACACTTTTGGACACCCTAAAAAATGCTGCATCATTTTCTGTGACAAAAACCATCCTTTCAAGTACACTTGGAGATTTAACCCTGGTCAACCTTGAGGGTGAGTCTGCAGAGATCACTTTTGAAGAGAGCAGTGCTGCTGTTGATGAGACAGAACTCTTTACTCTACTAGAGGATACGCCTGAAGAGGAAGAAAGCTCAGAAGAAGAGCCCGCTGTTGACATAGCTGATATCTCTATTAATATTGATACACTCAGTCAAAATATTGGTATTTCAACTGCTGATTATTCTGGTTTTTTAAATGAATTTATTGACAATGCCATAGACCTTGAAGCAGACTTACACAGTAGCGACAAGACAACACGTAGCACTGCAACCTCTACACTCTCAAGCCTAGCAAATGTTTTACATTTATCTATGGTGGGAGAGATTATTACAAATATTGCTAGCGCAGAAAATCCAGACAAACTGCTTAAATCGTTTTACGAAGTCCTTTCTCGTATTACCACAACAAGTAGCGAAGAAGCATCTGAAGAAAGTTTAGAACTTTTTGACGCCCCTGAGCCTAAAGTCGAAACGATAGCATCTCTCAAAAAAGCAAAACGCAAAAATGACAATGGCTTTGGTACAATCTCTTTAGAAGGCATAAAGCCTAAACACTTTGACTTTCAACTTGAAGAAGCTGCCAATGACCTCTCTTTACCTGTAGAACTTATTGAAGAGTTTGTACATGACTTTATTGACCAAGCACATATTGAAACAAAAAAGATGTTAGAAGCGTATGAAGAAGGTGACTTAGATGCCATACAAAAAATTGGACACTTGCTTAAAGGTGCTTCAAGTAACTTACGTATTAATGCTCTTTCTGACACACTGTACAAAATCCAGTTTACAGAAACCAGCAAAGGCTTAGATTTACTCATTAAAGACTATTGGGCACACTTTTTGTCTTTTGAACACCAAATTAACGTAATCTCAAACTAAAGGAAAGATAAATGACTATACGTAATAGACTTAAACTGATTGGTATGGTACCAATTGCACTACTAATTTTACTTTCGAGTTATTTCTTTGTAACTTCGTATGTAAACTTTGAAAAAGCACGTGCGCTTAAAACCACACTTCAAAACAATGCAATTCTTGATAAAACACTTTCAAGTATTGGTAAAGAACGTGGTCTTACAGCCTTATATATGGGTTCAGACAAAAAAGAGTTTTCTGCCTTACTTACAAAACAAAGAAGCACTCTTGACAGCACCCTACAAAAACTCAAAACAGGCTTAATTACTGAAGACACATCTCTGCTTCCTTTCTTGCTTGAAGCAATAGGTGAAAAAAGTGACATACAAAAAGATATGTACCAAGAGCTTCTTACAAAAACACAAATTGTTACAAGCATAAGAAATGAAGTAGATACAACAGATGCTGACTTCAAAAAAATATTCTTTGAAGGTTACTCAGACAACTTAGCAACCCCCGTACTTGAAAACTTACTTGCCATTAAAGAGTATGCACTAGATGAAGAGATGGCATCTACTATTGGTACACTGGTACAACTTTACACAGCCAAAGAAAATGCTGGGCTAGAGAGAGGTTTTGTCGCTTACTACATGACTAAAAGACTCTCAATGGCCTTTGATGAAATTGCCTTATGGGATGAGTTTAAAACCAAAGCAAACAGTTTTGACCTTAAACAAGTAACAAACCCAGCCTTACGTGATGCTATTGAAAAAGTACTTTATACTAAAAAAGCAAAAGCTTCCTTTGCTGACCTTGCCATGGTATCATCAGCCATTCAAACGGATGTCGATAATGGAGATTACGCTGAAGAAGCTATGGAATGGTTTGCTTTACAAACAAATAAAATCACACTCATTTCACAAGCCGAACTTGTTGTGTCAAATACTTTATGGAAACAATCTGACACCTTCCTTGAAAAACAACTGACCCTTCTTGCCATTGCAAGTATCATCTGGATCGTGTCTTTCATCTTGGCATATCTAGGATTTACAACAACGAGAGATATTACAAGAAACCTTAAAGAGCTGGAAGATGTACTGAACAAAGCGGTAGATGAGATGAAAAATTCTGACCAATACCTTACTTCAGAAACGATGGCCATTGAGAACATTGAACTTGATACCCACGAAGGTACCAAAGAGGCCTATAAATTCCTCGAAACACTGGTTGAAACAGCAAAAGCAGATAAGCTAGCAGCCCTACAAGCCAATGAAGCAAAATCACTTTTCCTTGCGAACATGTCTCATGAGATTCGTACACCACTTAACGGTATTGTTGGGTTTACAGAAATCTTACGTAGTACAAACCTCACAGAAGAGCAAGATGAATTCCTTGGGATTATCGATAAAAGTTCTGAAAACCTTCTTTCTATTATCAACAATATTCTTGACCTTTCTAAAATTGAATCTAATAAAATTGAAATTGAAAATATTGTATTTGATGCATCAGAAGAGTTTGAATCAGCCGTTGAAACGTACGCAGTTGCAGCCACTGAGAAAAACATTGACCTTAACTTCTATATGGATCCAGAGATTCCATCTAAACTTAAAGGTGACCCAACAAAAATCAAAGAGATTGTTATTAACCTTCTTTCAAATGCCGTTAAGTTTACTTCATACGGTGGAGAAGTTAACCTTGAGATTACCAATGAGGAAAATGGCCACATTAAGTTTGTCGTACAAGATAATGGTATTGGTATGACCAAAGACCAACAATCACGTATCTTTGATGCCTTCTCACAAGCAGATGTATCGGTAACAAGAAAATATGGTGGTACAGGTCTTGGACTTACTATTTCTAGTCAATTTGTTGAACTTATGGGAGGAGAACTTGAACTTGAGTCTGCAAAAGACCATGGAACAACATTCTTCTTTACCATACCTCTAGAGGGTGTAAGTTCTACAGAAGCCAATTATAACCATGCCTTTACCGATATTACCATTGGTAAATATGAGCAAGACATTCCAACGAAACTTGACCAATACTTAGAAACATATTTTGAGTACTTTGGACCAGAAGTGAAGCATTTTGAATCTATTGGGGAGCTCAAAGAACTTGACAACAATGATATTTGTAAAAACTTCTGGATTGATATTGATAAAGCAAAACAAAACATTCTAGATGCTATCCACCATATGGATAAGTCTAAACTTATAGTCATTGCCAATGTAACCAGTCGTGGAAAAGTAGAAGAGTTAGGTGTAGAACAATCAAATGTTATCTTTAAACCAGTCACACTGTCTAAACTTAAAACTGTACTTTCTGCAACTGCCGATACAACGCCACAACTTGTGGAAGATGCTGTCGTTGCACAAAGAACTAAGTTTGATGCACACATTCTAGTAACGGAAGACAACATCATTAACCAGAAACTCATCAAACGTATTCTTGAAGAGCATGGGATTACTGTTGACATTGCAAACAATGGTCTAGAGTCATTTGAAAAGAGAAGATCAGGTAAATATGACTTACTCTTTATGGATATACAAATGCCAGTTATGGATGGTATTGAAGCCACACATGAAATTCTTGATTATGAAGAAGATGAAGAGTTGGCACACGTGCCAATTGTTGCACTTACAGCCAATGCGCTTAAAGGAGATAGAGAAAGATTCTTAAGTGAAGGTATGGATGAGTATATTACGAAGCCTATTGAAACCACTGAATTACTTTATATCCTTAACAAGTTCTTATCGGATAAAGCTAGCATTAGCGATGTAGAAAAAAGCAGCACTCCAAAGACGGAAACAGTTGTAGAAAAAGACATACCTGTTGAAGAGGTAGCCTTAGAAGAAACAAAAGAAGTTGATAGACCAGCACTAACGGAAGAAGAAGATGCCCTCTTGATTGATATGCCTGGAGCAGAAGATCCATTTGCAAACCTTGAAACGGAAACAAAGAAAATCCTTATTGCAAAAAAGTTTCTTTTAGCACGTAGAGTTTTAGCAAAAGTACTTGAAAACCTTGGGCATGACTATGAAATACTTGAAGATGTTAATACGCTTGAAAATGCACTTACAAGCCAATCATACGATATTCTCTTTACCGATGCAAATCTTATCACAGAGAATATCAGCAATACGAACGAAAATGTAGCTATAATTTCGACACAAGAAGAAGATAACCCTCAAGACTTGACAGTCACAAATGGTGAATCCATTTCAAGTACTGCAACAAAAGATGACATTGAGAATATTATTAAAAAGTATAGAGGATAACAAATATGGGACTTAAAGTATTACTTGTTGATGATGATTTCATCAACAGAAAATTATTGCAAACACTTTTGAAAAAGAATCCTACGGTTTCAGAAATCGTAGAAGCTGAAAATGGTTCTGATGCACTAGACAAACTCAAAACTATGGATGATGTAAGTCTTATTTTATTAGATATTATGATGCCTGTCGTGGATGGAATAGAGTTCTTAAAGATCTTTAGATCAGACATGAAAAATGCACATATTCCAGTGATTGTCCTCTCAACAGATGACACACGTAAATCAGAAGTATTTGACAATGGTGCAAATGACTTTATGAGAAAACCAATTAAAGAAGATGACCTCGCTAGAAAAATGAAGCAATGGTCATAAACACGTAGGGTCGGTTTACCGACCTAACGTTCAAACCTTTCCTAGTCGGTGAACCGACTCTACACAAATATCTCTTTTAACACATCACGTACATGTGAAACCCCAATAATCTTAATATTCTTTTTAACTTCATTTGGAATCTCATCCAAATCACGTTCATAGTTTTTAGCCGGTATAAGTGCTTTTTTGACCCCTGCTTTATATGCAGCAATAAGCTTCTCTTTGAGCCCACCAATAGGTAACACTTTTCCTGTTAACGTCACTTCACCTGTCATGGCAACTCTGTTGTCAATCTTTTGATTTGAAAGTATCGAAGCAATAACAGACACCATTGCAATACCGGCAGATGGTCCATCTTTTGGCGTGGCACCTTCAGGCACATGTATGTGTAAGTCATAACGCTTATAAACTTCAGAAGGATCCACATTAATGCGCTCTTCTCTCTCTTTAAGTGAGTGAGGTATCACTGAAGGTGAAATGGCCAACTCTTTATTGTCAATGAGTTTCTTCACCACAGAGTGTGCAATACGCACAGACTCTTTCATCACTTCACCAAGGCTTCCCGTAAGCTGTAAAGCCCCTTTACCTTTGATTTTAATGGCTTCTATGGTCAGTACATCACCACCCACAGCAGTCCAGGCTAAACCAGAAATAATCCCCACCTGTGGTTTGGCATCAACCCTAGAAATTTCAAATACTTTTTTATCTGTAAAGTTTTTTAAGTTTTTCTTGGTGACTGCTATTTCATTTTTATCTTTATCTTCTAAAAGTTGTCTCGCAGACTTACGCATGAGTCCAGCGATGCGTCTACGTAAGTTTCTCACCCCTGCTTCACGTGTATACTCATCAATTAAAACTTTTAATGCTTTATCTGTAATGGAAAACTCTCTGCGTTTTAAGGCATGTTTTTTAAGCTCTTGAGGTATGAGGTAACGTTTGGCTATCTCAAACTTCTCTTTAGGCGTATAAGAGTTTAACCCTATAAATTCCATTCTGTCACGTAAAGGTGCAGGGATTTTTCCCACATCATTGGCTGTGGCTATAAAAATAGCTTTAGACAAGTCAATGTTAAAGTTCAAATAATAGTCTCTATATTTAGAATTTTGCTCAGGATCAAGAATTTCAAGAAGTGCCGCAGTTGGGTCACCTCTCATGCTGCGCCCTACTTTGTCTATCTCATCTAGTACAATCACGGGGTCCATACTTTTTGCTTCAATGAGCCCTTGCACCAAACGTCCAGGCATTGCACCCACATACGTTCTTCTATGTCCTCTAAGTTCATTTACATCTTCTAACCCACCCAATGCCATACGCACAAGTGGCCGACCTAAGGCAGTAGCTATAGAGTTTGCTAAAGAGGTTTTACCTACACCTGGAGGTCCTGCAAAACAGAGTATCACTCCCCCTGTCTCTTTTTGTTTTATACCACGAAGTTGTGCCAATTCACGCACAGAGAAAAACTCCAAAATACGCTCTTTTGGCTTTTCTAAAGAGTAGTGGTCTTTGTCTAACTCTTCTGAA
>CAUZVG010000079.1:0-7475 GCA_963583215.1 Campylobacterales bacterium
TAAAATTAAAACTCAAATAGACGTTGATTTGTTTACTTATATTTGGTTGTCAAAGATCACTCAATAACACTCTTTCAAGCCACTTGCTTGATGTCCATGTGTTGTTGGACGCGTATTATAGCACCGATGTTCTTTATTGTCAAGGGTTTTTGTGGAAAGTTTTAAAATTCTTTACTTTTTTTTATTTACTTACACTATATATAGGATTTTACTACTTTATTACACCTGATGTCACTTTGTCTCATAAGACTGTTCAAACATGACAAACTGCCTAAGCGCTTAGTGTTTGTGATTAACCTTAGATTAATCTGCCTGTACTATACTTTTCAAATATAATATACAAAAGGATTATTATGGCTTTATATGATAGAGACTATACATCAGCAGACGCTGGTTATGTACAAGAAGGGGCTTCGGTTAGTTTTATGAAAACAACTTACCAGCTTTTAGCAGCTAGTATGGTTGCCGCAGCAGTAGGTGCGTATTTAACTATGCCATTTGCAGAAACAGTCATGCAATTTAAATGGATTATTTTTGGAGCAGAACTCCTTATACTCTTTTTTGGTCTTAGAATGACTAGAGGACATGCAGGTGCAAACCTTGCAATGCTTTTTGCTTTTACATTTTTGACAGGGGTTTCACTCGTACCATTGTTGGCTTCTCTTATAGGTATGGGACAAGGTGCGATGATTGGTAATGCATTTTTAATGACTGCTGTACTCTTTGGTGCCCTAAGTCTTTTTGCGATTAACTCTAGATCTGACTTTTCAAGCTGGGGTAAACCTCTTTTTATTACTTTAATCGTGGTCATTATTGCTTCATTGGTAAACTACTTCATCTTACAAAGTCCATTGATGCACATTGTAATTACAGCGGGTATCTTACTTTTATTTAGTATTTTTACTATTTATGACACACAGAATATTGCCAATGGTGCTTATGATTCACCAGTAGATGCAGCGGTATCTCTTTATATTGACTTCCTCAATATGTTTACTGCGATGCTTCAACTACTTGGTATCTTTGGTGGAGACGACTAGGTCCTGTACATTGTCGGGGTAGAGATACCCCGACCTACAAGGTTTTTCCTTCTACAAACAAGACTTCAAATTCTAAATAATCCAAGGGATACTTTTTCATAAGTGCTTTCGTCTCTTTAAAACTTAACTTCTTCTCACCAGAACTCACTCCAGACTTTTTAATATACTTGAACATTTCACGTACGGAAGCAAATTGCAGCGTGTATGTATGTAACTCAAAGTGCAATTCATCATAATACTTTGAGAGTTTCTCTTGCAAAGTTTCTGAAGAATATATAGGAGATGTTACGCCGGCAGTTTGATGTAAGGTTTTAAAGGTATTGGAGGTAAAGATAGCTGCATGAAGTCTCTTTGAAAGTCTTGATATAGTGGCCAAGGTGAAATCCAAGTCAGCACTCCACTGCAAAGCAGAAGAAGAGAGCACTAAGTCATAGCTTTTGTCTGAAAAGAGTTCAGGAAAATGTAGATCATTAAAGTCACCACAGATTGTTTCAACCTGCCCAATTTTTGGATGCAGTGCAAGCATTTCCAAAGAGGAGTCAAAAGCAGTAAACACTTCATACTCTATAGCAGACTTTTCCATATTTTTAAACACTTCGCCACTGCCACATCCTAAATCCAAGACAGAACCATAGTCTCTATGGGGCAATTTTTCTACCAGCCTTTTAGCGACCTTTGTCTGTATCATATTGTGCTGGTCGTAGAGGTGTGCAAAACGAGAAAACTCTTGAACAACATTTGATATTTGTGTCTCTTCTCTCTTTCTTTTTGGCACGGCTACTCCTACTTCATCACTGTTTCAAACTTTTTTGGGTATAATCGCCAAAATTATACCCAAATTTAAAGAGGCATAGATGACATCAACACTTTTAATCGTACAAATCGTACTTACTATCGCAATCACAATCGCAGTTTTACTGCAAAAAAGTTCAAGTATTGGGCTTGGCGCTTACTCTGGAAGTAATGAATCAGTATTTGGTGCAAAAGGACCTACTGGTTTTCTTGCAAAATTCACATTTATGCTTGCTTTTGCTTTTGTGGTAAACACATTGGTTCTTGGATACCTTTACACATCCTCAAACTCAGCGTCAGTAACTGATAACATGGTGCCGGGAAATAACTCTGCAATTCCTGCTGCGCCAAGTACACCAGCAAGTTCTGCACCTACAGCACCTGCTGCACCCACTTCAAACTAAAGCATTACTCGGTGTCGGGCTGGAGACACTCCAACCTGCAGTACTGACATATCTTTCCTCCCTCTACAAATCAAAATCTTTCCAAGCTGAACCCAAAGGTAAAAAAGGGTAAAATTTGCCTATAAAACTACCCAGGAGAACGTGATGGTTAATGAAATTTTAGAACACACAAGTGAAAATATGGAAAAGAGTATTGAAGCGCTCAAAAGAGACTTCGCTAGCCTTAGAACCGGTAAAGTAACGACAGGAATTGTTGATAACATTAAAGTAGATTATTATGGCACAATGACAGCACTTACACAAGTAGGTAACGTGATTGCTACCGATGCAACAACCATTTCTATTACGCCTTGGGAGAAAACACTTCTCCCTGTTATTGAAAAAGCGATTCAAGAAGCGAATATTGGTGTAAACCCTAACAATGATGGTGACTTCATTAAACTCTTTTTCCCACCAATGACTGCCGACCAAAGACAAGAAATTGTAAAACAAGCCAAAGGCATGGTAGAACATGCGAAAATTTCTATTAGAAACGTAAGAAAAGATGGTAACGACAAGATAAAAAAACTTGAGAAAGACAAAGAGATTGGTGAAGACGAGTCTAAAAAAGCGCAAGATCAAGTACAAAAAGCTACCGATGAGTTTGTTGCAAAAGTAGATGAAACTTTTAAAACCAAAGAAGCAGATATCCTTAAGGTCTAAGATGAATGTAGAACAAGTTTATAAAGACGCTTCAGCGCTCTTAGATGGTCACTTCTTGCTTGCAAGTGGTAACCACTCTTCACGTTACCTTCAAAGCGCTAAAGTGATGGAGTACCCTAAAAAGGCTGCTTTACTCACCGATGCTTTGGCAAACATGATAAAAGAAGCAGGCATTGAAGTAGATACGGTCTGCGCCCCTGCTCTTGGTGGTGTACTTACAGGGTATGAACTAGCACGCTCTTTGGATGTCCGTTCTATTTTTGTTGAAAAAAAAGAGGGAGGCATGGAACTGCGTCGTGGTTTTGAAATTACAAAAGGTGAAAAAATCATTATTTGTGAAGACATTATTACGACAGGTGGTTCTGCCCTTAAAGCAGCCAAAGCCATAGAAGCTTTGGGTGGTAACGTGGTAGCATTTGCTTCTTTGGCAAACAGAGGTTTTTGTAAACGTGTAGGAGGGAATGACAAAGCAAAAGAAGCATGTTCTTTACCTGAAAACATACCTTTGTTTGCACTCGATGACTTTAGTTTTCAGATGTATGCGCCTGAAGAGTGTCCGTTATGCAAAGAGGGTAAAAGTGAAGCCATAAAACCTGGAAGTAGCGGGAACTGATCACGGCTATTATTCGTGACACAAAACCACAGATGTGGATCCAAAAAACACATAAGGAGGAGCAAGATTTAAGTGACTTTATCTCTTAAATCCTCCCCTTTTCTCTTAATTTAGTAAGTGCTTAAGCATCTATTAAAATTACATTTAAATTTTACTTAATAGGTTATTCATGTTGCATCTAAAAATATTTTTTTTTACACTGCTTTTTCTAAATACACTTTTCGCAGATATCATCACTCCCCTGCCACAAAAGGCAGAGTATGATAAAATCAAAGCCGAACTAGGCAAAAAACTCTTTTTTGATCCCATTTTATCTATAGACAATACAGTTTCTTGTGCCTCTTGCCATATACTTCCGGGGTCAGGGTCTGATCTGACCTCCTATTCTAAAGGTGTTGGTGGAGCCATAGGCGGAATGAATACCCCCACTGTTTTAAATTCTATGTATAATTTATCCCAGTTTTGGGATGGACGGGCAGCAGATCTACAAGAGCAGGCCGGTGGCCCTATCGTTAATCCTGTTGAGATGGCTTCTACCAAAGAGCATGTTTTAAAAGTACTCAATGAGAACAAGCGTTATAAAAAACATTTTTACATCATCTACAAAGAAGCTTTAAAATTTTCACAAGTCACGGAAGTGCTTGCTGAATTTGAAAAAGCACTTATCACCCCTAATGCTCCTTTTGATAACTATTTAAGGGGCGACACGACTGCCTTGACAGATCTAGAAAAAAAAGGATACGAGCTTTTTCAAAACAAGGGGTGCATTAGCTGTCATAACGGAATTAATATCGGTGGCTCCATGTACCAAAAAGTGGGGATTTTTGAGAAATTTATAGGCAGAAAAGGCTCTTTGGGACGGTACAATGTAACAAAAGATGAAGATGACAGATACACTTTTAAAGTTCCTTCTCTTAGAAATGTCGCATTAACCGCTCCTTACATGCATGATGGAAATATCTCAAACCTTAAGGATATGATCTCTAAAATGGGAAGGCTCCAATTGGGACAAGATATTGACGAGAAAGAGGTCGATGCCATTGTAGCTTTTTTGCATACACTGACAGGCCAAACACCAGAAATACTAAAGTAGTCTTATGAAATATTACATTAAACTTCTCCTTGTTTTCACGTCTCTTGTTGGTTTAATCTTGTTTGCAGGCTGGAAGTTGTTATCCCACACCAAAGCCACAGAACAGACAAAAGAGACTATTTTAGTTCTAAAAGATATCAAGTTTGAGATCAATGAGCTCAATACACAACTTTATCGAAATAGAAGTATTATCAACAATGACGCCATAAGACATCACGAACGTCTTCTTAATGAGGGCCTGCACACCTTGACACAAGATCAACACACTAGAGCACTCAATGATATTGTGCCAAGCAGGGACCTTCTCATTGAAAATACAGATACTTTTCAACACCTTGTTGACAAATATCAATCCAATACTGCTATTTTGAAAAACTCTACATCCTACTTGCAAGACAACTTGTACAATCAAACAGCAGCGTCGATTAATAAAAGACTTCATGATTTTGCCACAAAGTTTTTACTTGATTATTTTTATCAACAAAATATAGAGAATATTATATTTCCAGCCACTAAAAACAAATATGAAGAACTCTTAATTAAGCATGCCAAGATCATCCGGATCACTGCACTTAAAATCAGACATATTGAAGAGAAGATTGAAAAACTCTCTTTAGAGACTTCACTTGATACTATTGTCAAACATTTAGAAGCAGAAGTTAAAGCATCTATACAAACAACCACCACGCTGAATTTTTTCTTTATTATGAGCGCACTACTTTTCATTTTTACGGCCCAATATACCACAATCAAGGAGTATCGTACTCGTCTAAAAGCTCAGGCCATAAGTCTGGAACACGAACAGTTTGTTGATGCTCTAAATATGAGTGCAATTGTCTCCAAGGCTGATTCAAAAGGTGTAATCACCTATGTAAATGATGCGTTTTGTGCCATGAGCGGCTATTCAAGAGAGGAGCTTCTGGGATCTATGCACAATATCATTCGTCATCCTGACAATCCTCCTTCTTTGTTTAGAGAAATGTGGAGTGATCTTAAAAATGGTATTGTTTTTCAAAAAATCATCAGAAACCTATCAAAAGAAGGCAGAAGCTACTTTGTTGACACAACGATTATCCCTATTCTGGATGAGAATCAAGATATCAAAGAGTATCTTGCCGTACGCTATGATGTAACTGATCTTGTAAAGTCTCGTGACGCTGCCCTTACTTTAGAAAAATCAAAAGATGCGTTTTTCTCCAACATGAGCCACGAACTTCGAACACCGCTCAATGCGATCATAGGCTTTAGTGCTATTTTGAAAAAGCGCCTTAAGGGAGAGAAAAATCTTAAACAAATTAGTCTTGTACACAAAAGTTCTGAGCATCTTCTGCAGATTATCAACGATATACTTGATCTATCTAAAATTAACAGTGGAAAATTCTCTATTGACCCCGAACCTGAAAATATCTACTATAAATCCGAAATATTTTTACAGAATTTTCATGCGCTTCTAGAAGACAAAGGGTTAGGGTTCAAAATAGATATCGATGATTCACTCAACACCACGCTTGTTATTGACTGGCTCAGGGTCTCACAGATCATTACAAATCTACTCTCTAATGCAATTAAGTTCACCCCTAATGGCGGTGAAATAAAACTGAGTCTCTCGTATATATCAGGGCAACTTTGCATCACGGTAAAAGATACAGGCATTGGCATGTCTAACGAGGAGCAAGCTCGTATTTTTATGCCTTTCATACAGGCAGATGGCTCCACAACGCGTAAATATGGTGGCACCGGTCTGGGGCTTGCCATTACTTCTGAACTTATCAATGCCATGCACGGTCGTATCGATCTAGAAAGTAGCCCCTATGTTGGCTCCACCTTTTATGTTTATCTTCCGATGGAAAAAACAGATGAAAAAATATCTGCTCAGGAAAATGATGATGGTCATGCCATGAAACCCTTTAGGGACCATGTTTTGGTTGCAGAAGACAACGAAACCAATCAGCTGCTTATAACAATTATGCTCGAAGAGCTTGGTATTAGCTGTGATGTCGCCAATGATGGTGTTGAAGCCATTGAAATGTATGATCCAAATAAACATCAACTGATCTTAATGGATGTGAATATGCCCAACATGAATGGTGTTGAAGCAACGACAAATATTAAGGAATCTTACCCAGATAGCATTATCATAGCGCTCACGGCCGATACAATGAAAGGCGACAGAGAACGCTTAATGGCATTGGGCATGGATGAATATCTAGCCAAACCGCTAGATGAAGCAAAACTTTACGACATGATGTCCAGATATCTTCATAAACTATCTGCAGGGTGGTTTAAAAGCTGACCATCCAGGCACTCATGTTTAAGTATGACACTTAATTTTGCAAAATCTGGTTTATGGTTTTTCATACCTATTTTCCGTCCGTACTAAACTAACTTGCAAGCTCTCTGACAAACTTCTTCCATCATAGCGGAGACTTATTTAGTTCATTTAATTATTTTGTAGGTGTTGTGGGTGTCACGATTGTTCTTTTTTCTGTAGGTTTTTTCTTTTTCACTGCTTTGATAATCCCCTGCACCATAAAAGAGATGGCTTCTTTACCTTTTTGTTTTAACAAGACAAGTACTTTATCTTTTTTCTGATAAACATCAAAAATTTCGACCTCTTTCATGACTTTAATCACTTCTACTTTGTCATCATATCTGCTAGGGAGTTTGTAATCATTACCTTCCACACGAATGAGGGTATGTTCTTTTTTAAGCACTAGCCAACAGACTTTTGCCAAAGAGAGTGCATAAAGAGAGTTTTTAGTCTCTTCCATACAAAGTCGAGAAAAGTCATCTTTTTTAATGCTAATATTGCCATCTGAACTTAGTATGTC
>CAUZVG010000080.1:0-7437 GCA_963583215.1 Campylobacterales bacterium
ATATCCTTTATGCTGTGGTTTAGGCTGAAAGTGTCGCGTTGTTTGTGGTCGTTACTTCGTCTATCCACTGTAAGTATTCTACATTGGCATTCAGTAGAGGTACCATAATAATCTCGGGGACATCATAGGTATGTACAGCCAAAATCTCTTTTTTAATCTCTTCAAAAAGAGATTTTTTTGTTTTAAAATGAATCAAAATCTCTTCAGACTCAACAATGTTCCCTTGCCATTTGTAAGCACTTTGAGTGACATTACTCTGTACACAGGCAACAAGTTCTTTGTTAAGCAGCGAAGCAGATATGATTGAAGCGTTTTCTTTTGTGTCTGTGGTCGTACTGATAATGCAGTAATTAGAGGCTTCCATTTTTTCCCTTAATAATAAAATCTTCTATACATAATTCTACCATAGTATAGACCTTTTCAAAGCCATCTAATACAGATGGACCTGTAAAAAAGTAAGGATCTGGTACATCTTCACCGTTATGTCCTCCAAAATCACCTAAAAGGTAGACATCTTTAAAACCAAAAGCTTCCATGTCTGTTTTGTTTTGTTTGTCCATGGCTACCACATAATCATAGTAATGAATGTCTTCTTTTGTAATGGTTCGTGACTGTTGTTGGGAGATGTCTACATCATGGTGCGTTGCAATAGTTATGGAATGGTCACAAGGTGCTTCACCTGTATGCCAAGAAGAAGTACCAGCAGAGTCTATTTCTAAGTCTAAAGCATATTTTAGACTCTGTTTTTCTGCTATACCATGAGCAAGAGGAGAGCGACAAATGTTTCCAAGACAAACAAAAAGAATCTTTTTTTTCATACTACACCTTTAGTACATCATTATACACTACAATAGGGAAAATACAAGGTATTGACATGATACTAAAAGCACTTCTACTAAGTTTTTTATTTGTCACTTTTATACAGGCGAAAGATTATACAAAATACTCTCAAACGAAAACTGTGATGAAAACATTGGAAAAACGTTATGGATTTTCCAAGTCTGAACTCAATAGACTTTTTTCCTCAGTAAAAGTACAAAAGACAGCGCTACGTGTATTCATTCCTAAACATAAACGTAAAAAACGAAAAGATACACGTACCCAAGCTCAAAAAGACAAAGCCAAAATGCTCTATTCGAAGTATGGCTCTTGGGGACGTTATGCCAGGTTAGTTGTCAATGATAAAAGGGTAAACGATGGTATTGCTTATGTCAAAAAATACCAAAATGTATTTAGAAAAGTTGAAAAGAAGTATGGTGTACCAGAAGAATACATCGCTGCGATTATAGGCATAGAAAGTGCTTTTGGGCAAAATGTAGGAAAATACCCTGTTTTTGACACCTTGGCTACCTTGGCGTTTGAAAAAAACAGAAGAAACAAGTTTTTCACAAAAGAGCTTATTAAATTTATGCAACTTTCAAAAACAGAAAAGTTTAATCCTAAAAATGTCTACGGTTCTTATGCTGGGGCTATAGGTCTGGTACAGTTTATGCCGAGTAACTATAACGCTTTTGGGGTTGATTTTAATGGAGATGGACGTATCACCTTACAGCGTGCACCTGATGCCATTGCTTCTGTGGCAAATTATTTTAAGAAAAATGGTTGGCGAACGGGAGAAGTTGTGGCAACGAGGGTCAAATATGATGGCACGCGTTTTAGACAGTACAAAACAGGATACAAACATACCTACCACCGAAGACAACTTAAAGGCATTGCACCCAGAACAACATGGGACTATACTAACAAAGTACGACTCATAAAGCTTAACAAGAAAAAGTATGATGAACTTTGGTATGGTGCAAAAAACTTTTATGTGATAACAAGGTATAATCACAGCGCGTATTATGCTATGGCCGTACATCAATTGGCAGAGCAGATTAAAAAGGGACTCAAATAGTGAAAATAAACATTATCATCATCGATAAAAAAGGTAAAGATGCCTTGTATTCTGGACTCATCGAACACTACAAAAAAATTGCCAAACCTTTTGCCAAAGTAGAAGTCATTGAAGTGTTTGATAAAGATATTACAAAAGCCCATGATATTTCTCCTGAAGCTTCACAAAAAGCCTATACCAAAGCTTTGGAAAAATATATGCAAACAGGGATAAATATTGCTTTAGATCCTTCTTCCAAAGAGGTAAATAGTCACGAATTCGCAAATCTGCTTAAGGATAGCGTGCAAGTAAATCTCTTCATTGGCGGTGCATACGGCTTTGAGAGCGATTTTTTAAGCAAATGTAATAATGCCATATCATTTGGTAAAATAACGCTTTCACATAAACTTGTGAAAGTTGTGTTATTGGAACAAGTTTTTAGGGGACTAACCATTAATAACAATCACCCATATCATAAATAGGAAGATTACAAATGCTTACAAAAGTAGATTTAAACAGTTTTGAATCAAAATTATTGGACAGAAGAGTACAGATAGAGAAAAACTTAACAGGTACATCTCTTGAGTTAGATCAGATGAGAGACCTTGAATTAAATGATGAAGGTGATTTTGCAGCTGCTTCTGCTGAAACCATTGTAGATAGTGCTATTTTGATTCAACAACGTAAAGAATTAAACGAAATTGAACTTGCTTTAGCTAAAATAAAGAAAGGATCATTTGGTATTTGTGAAATGTGTGAAGAACCTATAGGACGTGCACGTTTAGAAGTTAAAAACTTTGCACGTTTTTGTATCACATGCCGTGAGATCAGCGAAAAAGAATCTAAGTAGTATATAGCGCATCTTTGCCTATATACATTGAAAGGGTAAAGATGAGACTAGGATTATATACATTTTCGGCATTGGCACTTATTGCTATCGTTGGGGCAGTAGTTTATTCACAAAACACCAATTATTACCTCTTGGAATTTATGGGGATTAACTTAAATTTCCCTATTGCAGCATGGTTTGTATTGCCGATGTTGTTACTCTTTTTCTTTACGGTACTTCATATGCTTTATTATGGCGTTAAAAACTACTTTTTACTCAAAAAATGGCGTAAAGACACAGAGACGCTTGAAGATGCACTCTATTGGTCGTTGGTTCAAGAACCAAAAGAACAAAAATACTCTGTAGAGGCTGTGTCAAGTTCAGCCAAACTTTTAGAGCAAGTCAATATTACACTTAAAGAGAATGTAGAAGGACTTAGCCCGAGACTTTCCAATATTATCTCTCTCATTCAAAAAATTGACAATGGTGAGTATATTGATTTAAAAGAGGAAAAGCTTTCTAAGGTTTTTAAAGAAGGTAATGTTCTTCTCACTCAAAATAGACTCAACCAACTTGATGTAGATGATAAGTTTGTAGAAACAGTGTTACGTGCAAGTACAGAGCACTCTGCGCTTGTCCTTGAGAAGGCTTTAAGTCTTTTCTCAGAGAAAACAGACTTTTCTAAAGCAAGTAAATATGCAAAAGTCTATAACAGCAAACATTTTTTTGCACTGCTTGAAAGAGTAAATAAAGAAGATAAGCTAGGACTTAGTCCCGATATATTAACTACTTTTGTAGAAGTTTTAGATTTGTCTTGTGAAGCATATATTGACATAGCCAGAAGAACAAAAATCTCTTTTACACCAGAAGAGAACTTGACACTCTTTAAAGGTTATCAAGAAGAAGATGACAAAGCACAGAGCGCTTACTTGTATCTACTTTTTGAGTATGAGTTACTTGATCAGGCTTTAAGCTATTTAGATGAATTTGAAAGAGATGACTTCGTGAAGTTTAGAGCCCTTTATATCCTTAAAAAAGAGCACAGTGGCTACCGCTTGGAAGACATTATTGGTAGTACCTCATGTCAGAACAAAAAGGCTTAATGTAGCGTATGGCTAGTTTAGACTTTTCCAAACCCATCTATGCCTTAGCCCCTTTGGCAGGCTTTACGGACTTACCTTTTCGCTCAGTGGTTAAAAAATTTGGGGTTGACCTTACCATTTCAGAAATGATCTCTTCCAATGCCCTCATACATAACTCTAAAAAAACCTATCGTATGTTAGAACGTGCACCTATAGAGGACCCTTACGCCATACAAATTGCAGGTTCAGACTTATCAGTCATTAGAGAAGCCGTTGAAATTATCAATGACCGTGAAGACATTACAGCCATCGATTTAAACTGTGGATGTCCTGCTCCTAAAGTGGTCAATAACTTACAAGGCTCTTCTTTACTCACTGATTTACCTCAAATGGCAAAAGTCATTGAAACCATTAAAAAATACTCTAACAAAGAGTATACTTCCGTCAAATTTCGTTTAGGTTTTAATGAGAAAAACCATGTAGAGATTGCCAAACTCTGTGAAGCAGCAGGCGCAGACTACATTGCTGTACATGGACGTACAAGAGCAGGGCGTTACAAAGCAGCAGTAGACTATGATGCACTGGCTGAGATTAAGCAATCGGTTGGTATTCCTATGTTTGCCAATGGTGACATTGACAGCCCTGAGAAAGCCAAATGGGTGTTAGAACACACCAAAGCAGATGGTGTAATGATAGGCCGTGCTGCCGTGGGTAAACCATGGATCTTTAAACAAATCAAAGAGGGTATGGCTTTGCCTACACCCGAACTTATTAAAGAAGTGGTATTAGAACATTATGATCAAATGATTGAACATTATGACAAATATGGTGCCATTATTTTTAGAAAAAATTTACACTCTTATTCTAAAGCAGGGTATGAAGGCGCATCTGCATTTAGAAATGAAGTAAACCGCATTGAAGACCCTGTAGAAATGAGAGAAGTGATAGCGGCATTCTTTTCTCAAAACTTTATCAGTACTTGACCTAGGTCAAAACGCTTTAGTATTAAATAGATTATAATTTTTAAAATTATAGGAATTATTATGACCTTTGTACTCATTAAAACCATTCACCTTTTTGCCGCTTTTATTTACGGAGGTTTTCTCATTGTAGATAACCTTTTTTTAGTGCACATCAAAGAGTCTTATTCCGAAGACGAACATAAAAGTATACGTGAATCTTTTATGAAATACGTACGAAAAGTGGTCCCACCTAGCCTTTTAGTTGCTGTAATTACTGGTTTGTACCTCATTAGCCAAGTCTTTGGACCCATTGCCGAAACAGGCATGAGTAACTTTCAAATGATGTTAGCATTAAAGGCCTTCTTAGGCATCTGGCTTGGACTTCGAGGGTTTATGCAAGTCTATCTTGGTATTCAACCTTTGGTCTTTAAGAGTCATGTTTTACCCTTTACTTTTGTTTTAACAATTATTTTTCTCTCTCAGTTTATGTACCTTTAGCACAGAGGAAATAATGTTATAATCTTTTTCGACTATATGGGAGAAAAATGATGATAATAGAACTTATACTGGTAGGTATTTTTATTGGTACGATGTCAGGCTTTTTGGGCATTGGTGGGGGTATGATTTTGGTGCCTATACTTTTGGTTCTTGGGTTTAATATCAAAGATGCTATTGGTATATCTATTATCCAAATGGTTTTCTCTTCTGTGTACGGCTCTTACCTTAATCACAAAAAAGGTTTACTCATCGTGGGTGAGGGCATTTTTGTTGGTTTTGGTGGATTTTTAGGAGGCTACATTGGGGGGTATGTGACAGAATACATCTCTGATGCCATTTTACAAGTTTTATTTTTCGGGCTTTTGATTTTTGCACTCTTTAGACTTTTGCTTGCTAAAAACCATGAAGATGAGAGCCAAACAAAGTCACTTCCCAAAGCCTTACTCTTTTCTGTGGGTCTAGTTATTGGTATTTTTTCCATCACTTTAGGGATTGGTGGCTCCATCATTCTTACCCCACTGCTCGTAGGACTTTTACACTACCCCCTTAAAAAAGCAGTCTCAGCAGGACTCTTTTTCGTTGCTTTCTCTTCTGTAGCAGGAATGACTAGCCGTTTAAGTAATGGTAGCATTGACTTTGAAAATGGGCTCATTGTAGCTGTTGCCTCACTTGTGGGTGTGACTTTTGGTATTTGGCTCAAAGACCATGTCAAGTCTACTCAGCACAAAATGGCACTTTTAGCTCTTTATCTCTTTGCTTTAGGAATGTTAGTAAAGAAAATTTGGTTCACTTAAGTAGGTTTTTTAAGGCTAATACTCACTATTTCTAATCAATAAACTAAACAAACTTGACAAGAAGTGACTAAAGGTAGTATAATAATTTAAAATATAAGAATTATTAGGAGTATGGTATGAGTATATTAGAAAAATTAACCAATCAAATGCAAGGGACGATTGAGTCAGGTGTATCACTTGCTTTACATAACAAAAATCAAGAAGTAGACCCACTACACATTATGTGGGCATTGCTTACTAACTCAGGGTCTATTTTACATCAAGCACTTAACAAAATGAATGTTGACAAAGCTGCCATAGAACTTGAAACAAAAAGTATGGCGAATAAATTGCCTACAGTCTCTTCAGTGACTAAAGAGAACATCAAAATAGGGCAAAAGCTAGTACGAACTCTAGAAAATGCTGAAGGTGTGATGGCTGCCAATGGTGATCAGTATTTGGCTGTAGATGCTTGGCTAATGGCCAATGTAGGGGAGTCATTCATGGCAGAGACTCTCGGTAAGTACATTGATATGAATGAATATAAAAAAACTCTGGAAAGCATTAGAGGGGGGAAACAAATTGACTCTCAATCTGGAGATGAAACCCTCGAAGCGTTAGCCAAATACGCCGATGATTTAAACCAAAAAGCTTTAGATGGTAAACTCGATCCCGTTATTGGTAGAGATGAAGAGGTGCAACGTATGATGCAAATACTCATACGTAAAACCAAAAATAATCCTATTCTTATTGGGGAACCAGGGACTGGTAAAACAGCCATTGTTGAAGGACTTGCACAGCGTATTGTGAACAAAGAAGTGCCTTTAAGTTTACAAAATATGCGTGTCATGAGTTTAGACATGAATGCACTTATTGCAGGGGCAAAATATAGAGGTGAATTTGAAGATAGACTCAAGGCCGTAATTGATGAAGTTAAAGAGTCGGCAAACATCATCTTGTTTATTGATGAAATTCATACCATTGTAGGTGCTGGAGCATCTGAGGGTGGGAATGATGCTGCAAATATTTTAAAACCTGCACTTGCACGTGGAGAACTGCATACCATTGGTGCTACCACACTTAAAGAGTACAGAAAGTACTTTGAAAAAGACACTGCCTTGCAACGTCGTTTTCAGCCGGTAAAAGTAGACGAACCAAGTATCAATGAAGCCTTACAAATTCTTAGAGGGATTAAAGACAAACTTGAAGCCCACCATAATGTAAACATTACAGATGCTGCACTCATCGCTGCCGCGAAACTTTCTGACCGTTACATTACAGACAGATTTTTGCCAGATAAAGCCATTGACCTTATTGATGAAGCAGCAGCAGAACTCAAAATGCAAATAGAGTCGGAACCTAAAGACTTGTCCAAAGCCAAAAGAGAGATTTCTACGCTTCAAGTAGAAAAAGAAGC
>CAUZVG010000081.1:0-7330 GCA_963583215.1 Campylobacterales bacterium
AATTTTCCTTCTTAGTGTGATTTAATATCTTGGCTTTCGCCGGATGCAAAGTGATTAAATAGCATGAATTGAGTTGTGTGGGGAAAAGTGAAGCCTATAGAAATCTAATCTTTATTCAACTGACTGAGACACGCCAGCAGTTTGTGCTTTTTTCTTTTTTGGTTACTCTTTTCTTTTTCTGCGCATTGTAAAAAAGAAAAAAGTAACAGGGAAAACAATATCACAGTTAAAATAAAAGGGAAGTGCTAGTAAAAGGAAAAGAATAAGGAAAAGAATTAAGTCCTTGTTAGCACTAAAATTGTGCTAACAAGAGACAGACTATTTAAATAAGTCCGCCAACGCAGTAGTATCTTTAGTCTTCTCTCCTTCTCCACCTTCTGCAGAGTCTGGTGCTCTTTCTGTCACACCCTCAATTTCATTGAGTTCAATGGTATATCCTGTTAACATAGATGCCAAACGAATGTTAATACCAGATCTACCAATGGCTTTGGCTTTTTGATCACCCGTAATGTTAATAATCGCCTTTTTCTCAGCAGCATCTACTTTAATACTTTGTGTAATCGCAGGGCTTAAAGCACGTGTAATGAACACTTCCGGAATAGGAGAATACTCAATACAGTCAATATTTTCACCATTAAGCTCTTGACTTACAGCATTAATACGTACCCCTTTTACACCAACCGCAGCCCCAATAGGATCTACATTCATTTGCTCTGTTTTAAGTGCAATCTTTGCTCTCTCGCCAGGGATTCTTGCTGCATTCATAATTTCTACTACACCATCAGCAATCTCAGGTACCTCAGAAGCCATAAGAGACTCTAAGAACTTTGGTGAAGTACGTGTAAGTTCAAGGAAAAGCCCATATACTGGATCAACTGTGACATAACGAAGCAGGGCTCTAATGCTATCTCCACGTTTAAACTTCTCACCTTTAATACGGTTTCTAAGTGTCATAATACCTTTAAGCTCACCAATCTCTACATGGGTATTGTCATCCGCATCAACACGGTTAACCGTACCTAACATAACAGAACCAACTTGTTCTCTGTACTTTTCAAAAAGGTCTTGTTCTATACGTCTTTGTAAGTGGTACTCTAACTCTCTAAAAAGGTTTGCAGAGGCTGTACGACCATGATCTTCAAGGATAAATTCTTCTTTAAGTTCATCACCGACTTCTATAGAGTCATCAAACTCTTTGGCTTCGGAGAGTGATATAAAACCGTCAGATTCAACCGTTTCAATATTGGGTTCTCTACCCACTTCTGCAAAAAGTTGTTTGTCACCATCTGAGACAACGGTAATGACTTTGTTGACCATATAGGTTTTGGTATCATCATCAAGAATCACTTCAAATTTACTTGTATAAGAAGTAAGTTTTTTAGCCGTGTTTGAAACTGCTTCTGTAAATGCATCAAAGGCATGTTCTTTTGAAATGTTTTTTTCATGTGCAATTGCTTCAATAATATCTAAGATTTTTTCCATAATTTTTTTCCTGTGTACAATTATTTTTTAATGTTTTTGAGTGCTTCAACATAAATATACCGCTACAAGAGGTAACATAACAGTGTCAATAACGTCTTGGGAGGGGTCTTTTTGAAGTTGTGTATTATAGCTAACCAAACCTTTACTGAAAATAAAGTATAATCAAGGTAATTACGAAACGATAAAGGGTAAAATAGATGAAATTGAAACTTGCTAGAACAACACTGAAGGCAAAACCTAAAACGATTGAACTGAAAAAATTAGAAGAAGAACTAGCGAGTAAATCTATTTTCTATTTCGACAAAGACAATTCACATAAAGAGTTAAAAGAGCTTATTGAATATTTTGAAGAAAAAGGTTTTTCTGTATATATGCGTGAAGTTAAATATGGATTAGATGAAAATGAATACATCTATGAAGTACATATCATTGCCTAATTGGTGATAGTAAAGAGATATATTGAGTACAAAAAAATTATTTATTGAAACATTAGGTTGTGCAATGAATGTTCGCGATAGCGAACATATGATTGCAGAACTAAACTCCAAAGAACCCTACGAACTTACCGAAGAACTTTCTGAAGCTGATCTTATTATTATTAACACTTGTTCTGTACGAGAAAAGCCAGTGGCAAAACTATTTTCAGAGATCGGTGTCTTTAAAAAACACAAAAAACCAGGTGCCAAAATAGGTGTTACAGGATGTACAGCCTCTCACCTTGGTGCAGAGATCATTAAACGTGCGCCCGTAGTAGATTTTGTCTTAGGTGCAAGAAATGTGTCTAAAATTACAGAAGTGGTTGACAAAAAACATGCTGTAGAAGTTAGTACTGACTTTGATGAAAGTACTTACGCTTTTGGTGAGTATCGTTCTAACCCTTTTAAATCGATGGTCAACATTTCTATTGGCTGTGATAAGTCTTGTACATTCTGTATTGTCCCCGCAACCCGTGGAGATGAAATTTCAATCCCTTCAGACCTTATTGTCAATGAAATTACAAAAGCTGTTAAGACAGGTGCCAAAGAAGTCATGCTTCTAGGACAAAATGTAAACAACTATGGAAGACGTTTTTCTGCAGATGATGAATCTTGTAACTTTACCGAACTCTTGCAAAAAATTTCCAAAATTGAAGGCTTAGAACGCATACGTTTTACCTCTCCTCACCCATTACACATGGATGATGAATTTTTACAAGAGTTTGCATCAAATCCTAAAATTTGTAAACAAATCCATGTCCCACTACAAAGTGGTTCAACCTCGTTGCTTAAAGAGATGAAACGTGGCTATACTAAAGAGAACTTCATAAACCGTTGTGAAAAAATACGTACGCTCTGTCCAGAAGCAACTATTTCTACAGACATCATTGTAGGTTTCCCAAATGAGAGTGATGCAGACTTTGAAGATACTATGGATGTCTTAGAAAAAGTACGTTTCGAACAACTCTTCTCATTTAAGTATTCTCCACGTCCACACACTGAAGCTGCAGACTTTGACAATCAAATTGACAATGTACTAGCAGGTGCTAGATTGACACGTTTACAAGCAAGACACACAGAAATTTTAGATGAAATCATGGATGCACAGTTAGGTGCGATTCATCAAGTCTATTTTGATGAATTAAAACCAAACGGCAGAGTTTCTGGTCGTACGGATGATGGAAAACTTGTCTTTATTGAAGGTTCAGAAGAATTGTTAGGTCAGATAGTTCCTATTAAGGTAGTTAAAACATCAAGAGGTGCACTTGAGGGTGTACTTCTCTAAACACTGACAGAATGAAAGAATTTTTTAGAAAACTAGGACAAGTGGTAATACCAGCACTTATCTATCTTTTAATGCGTTTTATTTGGCATACAATTTCTAAAAAAATTCATTATATTAGCGATATTGGAGACGAACAGCATGTCTGTGTCTGTTGGCATGGAGAATTGTTTATGTCCCCACAAGCTTATAGACATATCCATAAAAAACAGCCTGCTTCAGCCATCGTTTCTCCTCATTTTGATGGTTCACTTGTTGCCTCCACACTTAATTTACTAAAGATTAAACCTTTAAGGGGCTCTAGTAAAACAGGGGCTAGACAAGTTTTACTGCAAGCCTTTAGGAGCATCAAGTCCGGAGAAGAAGTCTTAATTACACCAGATGGACCAAGAGGTCCAAGACATAGTATGAGTGATGGTGCTGTAGGGATTGCATTAAAAAGTAAATTACCTATCTTGGTTGTGACCTATAAAGCTGAGAACTACTGGCAGTTAAAGAGTTGGGACAAATTCGTTATTCCCAAACCATTTTCTAAAGTTGACTTCTATACTCAGAGTATCTCTCTTGAGGGAATGGACCTTGCCGAGGCCAAAACGTATCTTAAAAATAAGATGCTTGAAAACACAATCCTATAACTAAACTGTGATGAAAGCAACTATTCAAGACCAAGCCGAAGCATTTCTTGAGTATCTTTTCAATGTAAGAGGCTACTCTGAACAAAGTATCATTACCTACGAGATCATTTTACGTCAGATGCTTGATGTAAGCCATTTCTTTCAAGAAGAGAGTGTGTATATACTAGACATCACCCCTTTTCGCTTTAAAATTGTCAAAAATCATAAAAAGACCATTGTTAAAAAGCTCTCTGCAGTGCGTTCCTTTGTAAAATATTTAGAAGATATAGCTCACTTAGAAATCAAACTTCTAGGGGATGAAAGTATAAAAGCACCCCAATCTTTGCCTAAACCTTTAGAAGAGAACATTATCGAAGAAGTCTTAGCAGAGGCAAATTTAGAAGAAAAACTCCTTGTCTCTATGTTGTATGGTTTAGGTTTACGTATTTCTGAACTCTCTCATCTCAAATTAGAAGATATAAAAACCCAATGGGTACAAATACTTGGAAAAGGAAACAAGGTACGTGAGTTACCACTTTTGGTGTCACTGCATAGACTTATTCAAAGTTATGTGAAAGAAAGATCGCCTAAAAAGTACCTTTTTGAAAAGGGTAATGCCCCAATGAATGATGCCCAACTACGTTATAAAATGACCAAACTTTTTAAAGCTTCAGGCATTAAAGCTACCCCCCATCAGTTACGCCACTCTTTTGCCACACATTTACTTAACAATGGCGCACGTATTTCGGATGTTTCGGAATTATTGGGACATGAAACCATGGCGACCACACAAGTTTACACCAAGTTAGGTTCCGTTAAAAAAATGCAAGAGTATATGAAAGCCCACCCCTTGGCAAAGTAGGGTCTGCAAGAGCACACCGTTTATAATGTCGTGCTTTGATGTGCAGCTGCACACCCTACGGGGATATTTTCTTTATAAAGGTATGGTCTTACCTTGCTGGGTATTTTAGCTATTCTACAGGCTTCTTTAAATTTTTTAGGCATATCTTCTGTAGTGTAGGGGGCAATATAGAGTAAATCTTCCTCTATCTCGACAACCCATTCTCCACCAATGACAAGAGAATCTTCTTTTGCTACTTCATGACGTTGTGCCGCAGAGAGAAGGTATCCTAGTTTTTTAAGTGTCATATCTGTTGCTTTGGCTTTGACATGTAGGTTGCTGAGCTTGAGTATCATAAGCGATTTATCTTGATAGACTGTTTCAAAAGCACTTTCAATCATCTCTTTATCTTTACGTAGATACTCAAAACTACGTTGAATACCCTCTTTATAGTCAGCGAGTAGGGCATCAGAGAACAGATGTCGGAATTTATTACGTTCATACTTTTCATCTTGGTTACTCTCATCTATAAAATAAGGGTAGTCATTACTTTTGAGGTACAGCAGTAACTCCTCTTTAGTAAAGGAGAGTAAAGGGCGCAGGAGTGTATAATTTTTTCTTTTTGAAATAGCCTCAAGACCAATTAACTCACTCACACCAGCACCTTTGGTAAAGCGCATCAGCATCCACTCAAGCTGGTCATTAAGTTGATGGGCAGTAAGAACATTGTCATACCCTTCTATGGTCACCAATGAGTCAAAAAACTCATAACGAAAATCTCTGGCTTTTTGTTCAAAGTGAGAGCTAAATTTAGGAGCAGCAATACTATGACAAAAAAGTTTATGTTTCCTTGCAAGATTTTTGGCATGGGAAAGTTCTTGTTTACTTTGGCTTCTTAAGCCATAATCAACAATAGCAATATCAAATTTGATGTTATTTTCTATAAGGAGAAAAAAGAGAGCAGACGAATCAACGCCTGCAGAAAAAGCCAAAAGGTTTTTTTTCTGTTGTAGGTGTGCTAAGTTTAAATCTAACATTGCTCAATAAGTGTAGCAAGCAATTGTGTACCCGCGAGTTCAGTGACTTTTGCACGATATAGTTTTCCATACTCCACAGGCAGATCAGAAGTATCATTAATGAGGATCTCTCCATCTATATCAACGGCCCAACTTAGAGGTCTGGCAGAAAGTAAGTATTCATGTTCATCACTCTCCCCATCAATGACTAGGGTAATGGTTTGACCTACCATAGCTTCAAGTGAGATCTGTGTACAGTCTTCTGCAATTGCACCTAAAATCTCTGCACGTTCATCAATTGTCTCTTGAGGAATCTGCTCTAATTTATAGGCTGAAGTTGTCTCTTCATTAGAGTAGTGAAAGGTATTAAATCTATCAAATTTAAATTCTCTCATAAAGTCACAAAGTTTTTCAAAACTCTCATCATTTTCTCCCGGGTGTCCTGCAATGAGTGAAGTACGTAAAAATGCATTGGGTTTAGACTTCATGTATTCAAGAAGTTCAATGGTTTTTTTCTCACCAAAACCACGTTTCATCGTTTTTAGTACAGAGTCTTCAATGTGTTGTATCGGCATATCGAAGTATGTTTGAAAAACAGTTGAATCTGCAATGGTATCTATAAGTTCAAAAGTAGTGGTTGAAGGGTAAAGGTATAAGATACGTGCAGACTTCACACCATCAACACTCTCCACGCCTTTTATGAGTTCAATCAAGCCATCAGACATTTTCATATCACGTCCATACGAAGAGGAGTCTTGTGAAATGAAAGAGAAGTCATAATAACCCTCTTTCACTAACATTTCAACTTCTTTCACTATAGAAGGGAGTGAACGTGAATGTAACTTTCCTTTAAACGAAGGAATAGCACAAAAAGAACAAGATTGGTTACAACCCTCTGCAATTTTAATATACGCATGGTAATTAGATCCCGTAATCACACGACCAGAGGTTTCAGTGGCTAAGTAGACTTCTGGAGAGAAGGTACTTTGTTTGGAAGCAATGAGCTCATCAATCTTTTCATAATCACCCACCCCTGTAAAGATATCAATCTCAGGCATGTCTGCTTGCAACTCTTCACGGTAACGTTCGGTCAAACAACCTGACATCACTAGTATAGAGTTTTCTTTACGTGCATCATGCAAATCAAGTACAGTATTGATACTTTCTTCTTTTGCAGCATCAATAAATCCACAGGTGTTGACAATAATCACATCTGCAATGGTATTGTCATCGGTGATCTCATACTCTTTAAGACGGCCAAGCATCACTTCACTATCAACAAGGTTTTTAGTACAGCCAAGACTGACTAAGTGTAATTTTTTAGTTTTTAACATTTTGAACTACTTTATAGATTCTAATTTTTCGTATTATAGCACAAAGCAAACAAATAAGCCTCAAAAGAAAGAGTTATAAATACATATATAATGTAAGTAAAGAAAAAATTTCAACAAATTTGTCATATTTCGCGAAAAGCCCTTGACAATAAAGATGTTCGGTGCTATAATACGCGTCCAACAACACATGGACATCAAGCAAGTGGCTTGAAAGAGTGTTATTGAGTGATCTTTGACAACCAAATATAAGTAAACAAATCAACGTCTATTTGAGTTTTAATTTTA
>CAUZVG010000082.1:0-7283 GCA_963583215.1 Campylobacterales bacterium
TAAAAAGTTAAGACCCATGGCTTTCCGTCCCTGCTTCACAACAAGTTTGGCACAACAAATATATCTATTTAAAAACCTTGTATTAATTTAAATACAATAGATTCTAACAGAAAAAGTATTAATAATTAAACACAATATAGATTAATTATATTTTTATTTAGTGTTGCATTAGTAGATGTAGCAATAGGAAATAGAATACTTAGGTTTGAAGGCTTTGCCCAGTTGACACAGGATTGTGTCAAAATCAGAGGTGGAAACAAAGTTTGTTTCTGAAAGGTTCAGCATCTTTGTTTCAGTGTATTTGGCTAAAAAATCTTCTAAACCTTCTGCCATTTCAAGTGTCATCATTTCAGAACGTCCTGACTGTTGTGAAATGTTTAAACTATTATAAAATAGCCAAAAATACTTCTGATGAGACATAACTCATGATAAGTTATTACTTAAAAGTCAATAATTGCATTGACCCATCCTCGTTCCCATCGTCCCCGATGGGAACGAGAGCAAGTATATTTTAGAGAAGTACTTGTGAAGCCAGAGCACAAGCAGCAGATTCAGACTTTAATACAAGGAGTGTATCAAAACCTATGATGTTTTCAGACTTGAAGAGTGCCACTTCTTCTTCATGAAAACCACCCTCACAACCAATCACAATCGTATCAAAATCACTGTTTGAAACAAAGTTGTTTTCTGAAAAATTGAGCATTTTGCCCTCGTTCCCATCGCCCCCGATGGGAACGAGGCATGCAACTAAAACTTATGCAAAGATGTACCATGAAGAACAGTTAAATAAAGTATAACCATGACACTCCTCTAAGATGTGCTTATATGGATTGGAGATATTCTAGTACTAGAGATTATGACGATACAGTAACTTTGATTGACGTTCAGATGTTTTGATAGTATACAGCACTTATATATGCATTCCCATCGGAGACGATGGGAAGGAAAAGCGTTTATTTATCTTTTAAATGTCTTGATTTTTTCTCATATTCTTCCTCATCTATCTCACCTTTTGCATAACGTTTATCAAGTAGATCTTGCGCAGAAGTCTCTTCCTTCTTACCTTTATTATTTTCATTTAATACATATAAGATAATGATGATGAATAATATCGGTATTAACCACATACCAAAACCCATATCAGATCCTTTCATATTCATTTATACTACTATGATAGTCCGTGCATGTGTATTCTGTGTGCAAATGTTTTTTTGCACATTATTCCAAATATATTAGGTACTAAATGCAATTATATTTATTTTTTTAATGTATGTATTCTAATTGGAGATGATATGAAGGTTTTGAGAAAGGTCAAGAGAATATTTCCTCGTTCCCATCGTCCCCGATGGGAACGAGAGCAAGTATATTTTAGAGAAGTACTTGTGAAGCCAGAGCACAAGCAGCAGATTCAGACTTTAATACAAGGGGTGTATCAAAACCTATGATGTTTTCAGACTTGAAGAGTGCCACTTCTTCTTCATGAAAACCACCCTCACAACCAATCACAATCGTATCAAAATCACTGTTTGAAACAAAGTTGTTTTCTGAAAAGTTCAGCATCTTTGCTTCAGGGTATTTGGCTAAAAAATCTTCTAAACCTTCTGCCATTTCAAGCTTCATAAGTTGGCTTCTTCCTGACTGTTGTGAAGAGTTTAAGAGGATTTTTTCTAAACGTTTGAAGTCTAGTTTAAACGATTTTTGTGAACGTTTGCAGTAGACGAAGGTGATTTTTTCTACACCCATTTCATTGAGTGAGGGAAGGACTTTTTCGACACTTTTGGGGTCAATGACACACCAGCCTAAATGTAAACTTCTTTTGGCTTTGACATCATGCACTGTACTCTCTTGAAGGTCTAGCATAACGCTTCGTTTGTCTAAATGAGTAATGAGATACTTGTGAAGTAAACCATCTTCTAAGTTACGTAAATAGAGGGTATCGTCTACCTTGTGTCTACGTACTTTAAAGATGTAGCGGTGGTCATCTCCTTCTAAAGTGAGTTGGGATGTACCAGCATTCACATTAAATAAATAGAGCATTTTAATCCCTTAAAATCTATACGGTACTAGTACCGTGAGCCAACTGCTGAAGTTGTCACAGCGACAGCGTAGTTATCTGAGCTTCGCTTAGATAGCGTTCTATAGTGTAATAACACCCTTAACCTTCAAAATCATCAATACGACCATAAGTACAACCAAGACAATTTGCCCAGCAGAAACTTTATAGAAAACGCTTCTAAGTAGCGCATGTGTCTCTACGTTTTTGAGGTTTCCTAACTTAATGAGTTTATGTTTTTTGATTTCTGACATCATCAATAGCGCCCAAACAATCATCATAATAATACTTGTGGTTGACCAACCCAAGTCACCTGTAAATACAGCCACTATTCCTGCAAAAGCTATCATGGTTGCAAGGCCTTGAAAGATCATAGTGTAGATGAATGAAGCTTTTTTAAAACCTGCTGGATTTTTTGCTGTCAACATAGGGACAAATAGGCCTGCAAGTAAAAAGCCTAAAAAAATCTGTACTAAAAGACTGTGTGCCGTTAACATTTGTGTAACTTCCATTGTAAATTCCTTGATTTTATGATTTCTTAAAAGTGGATTATACCCTAATTCGTTATAATCATACAGAAAAAATAAAAGGGTTCACATGGCAAGTTCCATCCTCGAAGCGTTAAATATTATTGCAAATAAAGTCCCTCTTGTGGCTACAGAAATCCTCCCGATTGAACTCTGTGTTGGCCGTGTAGTCTCTGAAGATTATGTGGCGACATTTGACTTACCAAGATTTGACAACTCTGCCATGGATGGCTATGCAGTCAAAGTCGCTGATGCAGGTAAAGATGTTACAAGTACTGAAGTCATTTATGCAGGAGACAACCCTCAAATGACTCTGCAAGTGAGTACTGCCATCAAAATCATGACAGGTGCACCCATACCTCAAGGCTGTGAAGCCATTGTACCCATTGAAAATGTAGAAAACAAAAATGATAAGATTACGCTCCCTTCAAACATACAAATGAATGGTTTTATACGTATGACCGGTGAAGACATCAAAAAAGGTTCTATCTTTCTTCATGAAGGAGACGTAGTGAATGCTTATACCATTGCCTCTTTAGCCTCTCAGGGCATTACCCATGTCTCTGTTTTTAGACAAATCAAAGTCGCCATTTTTGGCACAGGAGATGAACTACGTCCCCACTTCGAGAAAATAGAAGCCCACCAACTCTACAACTCTAACTCACCTATGTTCTTAACACGTTCAAAAGACTTAGGCTGTGATGTGAGATTCATCCGAACCTCAGCAGATACCCTTGATGCCCTAGAAGCTTCCATTCAAGCCACACTAGATGCAGACATTATCATCACCTCTGGTGGGGTTTCTGTGGGAGACAAAGACTTTACCAAAGAGGCTTTTACCAACCTTGGTATGGAAGTACTCATAGACAAAATTGACATTAAACCAGGTCGTCCAACCATTGTAGGAGCCATAGGTAACACGGTGATTGTCAATTTACCAGGTAATCCCTTAGCTGCCATGGTGAATTATGAGCTTTTTGTACGTGCCGTGATTCGTAAGATGTCCGGTAGAGTAGATTGTTACCATGGAAGTATTGACACACAGATGAAAGAGGACTTTTCTCTAAGAGGGGGGAAACATGCTGTGGTTTTAGGGAAGTTTGATGGCAAAGGTTTTACGCCACTTAAACCTCAAATGCCAGGTATGGTCTCTCCTATGCAAGAGGCAGATGGTCTCATCCTTATCACGCCAGAAGTCAAAAACCTCAAGGCAGGACAAGCGGTACAAATGTTAGCTATAAAATGGGAATTTAATACGACAGAAGCCAAAAATCTTTTTTCTGTTTAAACTTTAGTCGGATTTTCTAGAGCAACGTTTTGCAATAGTTTGTCCCATAAGGCACTGTCCGACCACTCAGACTTTATTTGTTCTGAGAAGACAATCTCCTCTAAGGCTATTTTTCCCATAAGTTCAGAGTGTGCATCTTCTTTAAAACCTTGGGCATACCCAGTGTCTGTCTCATGCACAATGATGCTGTGTAAAGCCACATTTCTCTCACCATTTTTCATCACCGTACAGGCCAAAACACGTTCTACCATAAGGTAAATCACCCTTGAAAACTGTTCAGCAGAGGGAGAGACGGGAAGTTCTACCCAACGTTTACTGTGTTTCTTCATCGCGTCTAAGTATGCCGCATCGTCTTTAGACCAAAGCGTAATACCATGGTCAAAAGAGTCAATCAACTCTTTGATGTAACGTTTGGTTAAACCAAAGTCATACACCATCTGCCCATCATCTAAGTAGTTAGACTCTAAGAGTACTTCCACTTTGTAGGAGTGCCCATGGATGTTTTCTGAACAACGTTGGGTACTACAGTCACGTACAATATGTGCATTTTCAAATTTAAAGAGTTTACGGATTAACATTTAGACCCCTTGGGTGGTATCGAACACACGAATGTGTAGTCTGTCACTATAGCGAAAATTATGTTTCATACAAAATTCGAACACGGCTTTGTCGTTTTTCCAAATGGTATCACGACTCTCTCCTACTGGCATACAATAGACTGCTAACTTAGGTAAGAGCGCTCTTATTTCATTGATCTCTTCTAAGGCAGATGTTTTTACAAGTTCTGCATCAATAGTGAACTTCAAAAAGGCTTCTTTGGCAAAGTTTTGTATGTTGAGTAAGGCTTGTTTTTGTATGCGTTTTGTCTCAGGTTCTCCTGAGTTTTTGAGTTTAAGTGAGAGTGCAAAAATGCAAGACTTATATGCAGGATATTTTTCAAAGTCTATCTCTATGGTACCATTGGTCTCAAAGGTCACTCTAATGCCCCTTGAGACTAACCAAGAAAGCACTGTATAAAACGTTTCATCACTATGGTACATGAGAGGTTCCCCACCGGTAATCACCATATGTGGATCATAGCCAATAGTTTTAAATTCATCTTCTAAGTTTGCAATGAGCTTTTGGGCATCATCTACCTTAATCCATGACTTTGCATACGCAGAATCAACAGCAAAGTAAGTGTCACAGCCTAAACGCACTTCTCCATCTACCACATATTCTGCCCCAAAACCTGGACAATTTAAATTACATCCACCCGTGCGCAAAAAGTAAGAAGGCTCACCCGCATACTTCCCTTCACCCTGTATGGAAAAAAACTGTTCAGTAAGGTAGAACATTATCCGCCTGTCTCATAAAATGCACGTTTAGAAATTTCTCTGTCTTCAAGTTCTTCATCTGTCCAACGGTTCTCTTTTGGTTTGTCTTTAAGCACTTGGGCAAGTACATCTGCAGCTGCTTGCACATCACCTTTTTTAACTGCTTCAGCAATACTCATAGCTTCATCAAAGTAAAGACAAGGAATGAGGTTACCCTCTGCAGTTAAACGAATACGGTTACAGTTTTCACAGAAGTCATGTTTGTGTGGGTCAATAAGTCCAAACTCATATCCCATCTCTTCTATACGGTAATTAAATGAAGGACTAGCCCCTTCTCTACCTAAAGAGGTAATCGTAAATTTCTCTTTCACTTTTTCTAAAATCTCATCACCATGCATGCCTTTAAGCGTTTGGTCTGCATATTCATTTTCCATATACTCAATAAAACGTACTTTCATATTGCGCTCGTTACAATACTCCAAAATATCAAGTATTTCACCATCATTGATACCTTTGAGTGGCACCATGTTGATTTTGACTTTGAACCCTACTTCTAAGGCTTTGTCAATCCCTTTAAACACTTTAGCTAAGACATCTTTACCGGCTATCTTTGCAGCTACATCCGCTTTAAGTGAATCCAATGAAATATTTAAACGTTTGAGTCCAGCATCTTTAAGTCTTTGTGCTGCTTCAGGAAGTAAGTATCCATTGGTAGTTAAGGCTAAATCAATGCTAGGTTTATAGTCATGAATCATCTTAATGAAGGTATCTAAGTCTTCACGTAAAAGTGGTTCACCACCTGTGAGTCTAATTTTAGTCACGCCACCATCAATGGCAACTTTAGCAAATAAAAATAGCTCTTCAAAAGTCAGTAAGTTCTCTTTTGGTACCCATGAAAAGGGTTTTTCTGGCATACAGTATTGACAGCGAAAGTTACATCTTTCTGTCACTGAGATACGCAGATAATCGACCGTTCGGCCATGTCCATCTATAAGCATTTAAAATCCAAATGTTAGTTTTTTATAATTTTTCTTAGGGTAGCAAAAAGAAGCTAAATTACAGATAAAAGTGCAGGAGAGGGTTTCAGGAAACGACTTTAAATAAGAAAAGATTTATGTAAATATTTTTGCCGTATTGTGTGGTAGATTTGAGGGTTGTTGAGAGGCAGCATACGGTCAGTATGTGACCTAAATAAGTGTATGCTTTTGCTGGAAAGTACGGTAGATTTGAAGGTTGTTGAGAAGGAGCTTACGTTCAGTAAGTGACTGAACAACTCCTTCAAAGATGCCGTGCTAGACAGTAAAAACTAGTGTAAACCTCTCCATTTTTCTTTTTTCCATAGGTATGCTAGGATGGTGAATATCACAAAGAATCCAAGAACCCAAGGCCCTACTTTTTCTCTTTTGGCTTTAGAAGGGTCTCCAATAGCTGTCATATGTGCTTTGACTTTTTCATACCCCTCAGCTGAAAGTCCTACTCTAGGCATAGACGTTCCGGCAAGTTGAGATTGTGGGTTTTCCACAAAAGTTTCCATGAAGTGTGAAGAACGTGCTTTGATCATCATAGACAAGTCTGGAGGGAGTTTACCCATGTAGGCTTTGACTCTGTCTTGCTCTTCAATGACTTTTATTTTGTGTGCCAATGCATCTTTTTCATATTTGAACTTTGGTGTGTCACCTAGTTGTGTCGTCTTGTCGTAACGCATAGCATGACAACGTACACAGGCTTCAGTAAATGCCTCTTTTGCTGTCACTTCACCTGCTTTGTTTTTTTGCAAGTATGCCACAACATCCGCAATAGATTGATCATCTGTGATCATCATCTTAATGCTACCCATTGGGTGGTTTGCAGTGTCCTTGTATTTATGGTCCACATTCGATGCCATCGCTGGGTCTTTAATGAGTGCAATCAGATAATTTTTATCATAAATCCTCCCAGCATGGTCAAGCTTAGGTGCAATGACTCCACCCATGTTCATGTTCGTGCCATTGTGACAACCCATACACATCCCAAAGCCAGCTTCACCTGCAGTAGCATCACCTTTGAGTTTAGAAATATTTGCTACGTCTGACCAAAAAGCTTTTTTTGCCACTTCTCTT
>CAUZVG010000083.1:0-7218 GCA_963583215.1 Campylobacterales bacterium
TTTTCCCTTTTATCTTTTTCCTTTGGGTACACATTCCATACATAAACAGAGAGTATAGTTAAATACAATACACAGTCAAAGAAAGGATTGATGATGTATAAAAATATATTAAAACTCATATTATTCTTTTTATTGCTTCTAACAACTTTCAGCACAACTATTCAAGCCTATACTTACACACAGATGAGACAGATCGATCGTAAGATTTATGTGGCTGTCACGCAACAAGGTATGTTGGAAAAACGTTTACGTGTGGAAAGAAAAAAAGTTTTTAATCGTTCACGGGTTAGAGCCTATGAAAAAACCATTCGAAAAATCCATCGTGAAGAGTTACAGTATAGGGCACAAAAGAGAAAGATACAGAAAAAAATAAGAGTGATTGAAGCCAGAGAAGATGCTAAGATTGCAAATTTAGCCTCTATTCCTGGTGACATTCATATCCGTGTGAGTAGATACAATCAAACGATGAAAGTGTATAAAGGTAAAAAACTCATTTATACTTGGTTGGTCTCAACTGGGAAAAAAGGTTATACCACACCGATGGGTAACTATAAACCCTACTATACAGTCAGAATGCATTATTCTAGAAAATGGAATATGTCACCTATGCCGTATTCTGTCTTTTACTACAAAGGGTATGCTATCCATGGCACAAACTATGCAAGCCGTTTAGGTTCACGTGCTTCTCATGGTTGTATCCGTTTGAGTACTAGAAATGCTAGAAAAGTCTATAACCTTGCTAAAAGGTTTGGTTACAGAAGAATGCACATACAAGTGACATAGCTTATATGTAAATGAAGGGTTTTGTCCGGCAAGATCTACAATTTTTTCTTGACCATTTTTCCCCATAACTGCAAATTTTGATTTACTTAATGGTAGCATCGTACTTGCGGGACTTCCTGCTGAGAGGTATTGTAAACTTAGTACTAGCGTAAATAGAAGTGTAAAACTTTTTTTCATTTTATTTGTGTAATTATATATATTATATTGTATAAAAAATTGCTTATGATTAATATATCTATGATTGGCTATACTTTTGTATTAACATTAAAGGGAAACGATGAAAGCAACAATGAAGATAGTAATGATGGCCTCTGTGGCAAGTTTATTTGTAGCATGTACCAGTGCTGAGCCACGTATTTCACACACAGCAAACTTTAAAGCAGGACAAGTAGATGGTTGTACTACGGCAAAAGGTGCTTACACAAAAAATTCTGAATCATTTCGAACAGACAAAGAATATCAAGATGGTTGGTTTTATGGACGTAAAAATTGTAATCCTTCAAATTAAGGTTTAAGAATACTTAATCAGCATTAATATAATTTATGATTTATATCACTTTAAGTAATTATTGTTATAATTTATAAAAAAATGGAGTATGGTTATGAATGTAAATCAAATTAGAAAAGTATGTAGACCTATAAGAATTATTTTGGGTTCATCCCTTATTGGGTATGGTCTGTATTCTGGAAATGTTTGGTTCTATCTTGGTGCTATGCCACTGATTGCAGGATTGGCAAACTTCTGTCCACTCTGTATTATTACGAAGAAGTGTACCATTCCAGCAAAATAGTCGCCAGAGCTATGAGATATCTTGATATCTCTATTTAATACCTTTACTATACTTTAATATCTTTTTGCAGATATTAAAGTATACTTCCTACTTACAAACATCATAAAAGGTATCAGGTGGATAAATTTATACAGTATTTAAATGATTATCCTCATGATGAACTACACCCTTCCGAAATAGCCAAATTTTTAAAAGACTTAGATGACATAAGTTTTAATACAGCAGTCAAGATGATACCTCAAGAACTCATTGGGGATGTGGCGTTAGAACTGCCTGACAGATATTTTGAAGATGTGGTAGACTCCTTTACGGTAGAAGAACTTGCAGTGGCCGTAGCCGAACTTGAGTCTGATGATCAAACAGACTTTATGCAAGAGCTTGAAGAGGTTAACAAACAAGTTGCACAAGATGTATTTGAGCAACTTCACCATGATGATCAAGCAGATATTTTACAACTTAAACAGTACGATGAAGACAAAGCGGGTGCTTATATGCAAACCGAAGTCTATACTGCTGAACTTGATAAAAATGTACATGATGTTATACGTAATTTTTCGGAATTACGTCGACGTGGTGAACTAGAAAACATCCAATATCTTTTTGTGACAGATCACAATAAAATATTGAAGTATGGTATCGGTTTAGACAATCTCTTAGTGTTTGATTTTGAAAAAACACTTAGAGAAAATATTGAAGAGTGTTCTGAGAATTTTAAACCTATTTTTGCAGTAGATATGGATGACATTGATGATGTGGTCAAAAAGTTTCAAGAGTATGACCTCTCTGCTTTACCTATTGTTTTGAAAGATGGGAGTCTTTTAGGGCGTATTACTTCTGATGACATTTATGACATTATCTCGGAACAAGCCACCGATCAGATGTACCACCTAGCAGGGGTGAATGATGATGCAGAAGATGATGATATCTTTAAAGCAGGTAAAGCGCGTGCTGTATGGTTATCCATTAACTTAGTGACTGCCATTGCAGCTTCATTGGTGATTGGTATTTTTGAAGAGACCTTACAAAGTTTTGTTGCACTGGCTATTCTCATGCCTATTGTTGCCTCTATGGGTGGTAATGCAGGGACACAATCGCTTACGGTTGTTGTACGTCAAATTGCCTTAGGTGACATTGCAAAACATGATGCTTTTAGAACCATTAAAAAAGAAGTTATACTCTCTTTAGTTAATGGACTCTTTTTTGCTATAATCATGGGGATACTAGCTTCTCTTTGGTTCGATAAAGGAATGCTAGGTGTTGTGATTGGCTTGTCGATGGTGATTAATTTACTCGCAGCAGGCTTTATTGGTTCCATGGTACCCCTCTTGCTTAAAAAGATGGATATCGATCCAGCCATTGGAAGCACAGTTATACTGACCACAGTGACGGACATTGTTGGTTTCTTTTCATTTTTGGGTTTAGCGACCCTTATTTTATTGTAGAATCTTAAAACGATTCAAAAGGATTTTTTAGTCAAATGGACTTGTTAATTTTATATTTTTTAGCGGCGGTAGTTATCTCATTTATCTGTTCTGTATTGGAGTCTGTGTTACTCTCAGTCAATATGCCCTACATCTCTGTGCTAGAAAAACAGGCACCCAAAGTAGGACTTTTACTCAAATCACATAAAATCAATCTCAATAAATCTATCGCTTCGATACTCATTTTAAATACCATTGCGAACACTTTAGGTGCAGCAGCAGTTGGCGCACAAGCAGAGAGTATTTACGGTGCGGGTGCAGTCTTTTATGTTTCTATTATTTTAACTTTTGCTATTTTATTTTTATCTGAGATCATTCCTAAAACAATTGGGGCTACACATTGGAAAAAGTTGGCACCCACAGCAGCGTATGTCATACAGTTTTTTATCTGGATCACTTATCCTATTATCCTTATGACGCTATTTGTTACCAAGCGTATCAATAAAAACGATGAAGGTATGAGTCTTACCAAAGCAGAACTTATTGAGTCAACGCTCATGAGTGAAGATGAAGGTGTTTTAGATGAAAAAGAGTCTGATGTCATTGAAAATATTTTGTTACTAGACAAGATAAAAATTCAAGAAATTTTAACCCCAAGAACTGTCGTTTTTGCCATTGATGGTAACCGTAGCATTAAAGACATTGTAGACAATGAACCAGCCATTTTTAAATTTTCACGTGTGCCTGTTTATGATGGCGATATAGAGAAGATTACCGGTATGGTCATGACGAAAAAAATCTTTAAACAGGCTTTGGAAAATGATACGGTCACTTTAGAAAGCATACAGAAAAATATTTTTAAAATTAATGAAAACATTCCTGTCTCTATGGCTTTGGACCTTTTTATTAAGAAAAAAGAACATATGTTTTTGGTACTGGACTCATATGACCAAACCGAGGGGATTGTGACGTTAGAAGATTGTGTTGAGACCATTTTGGGTGTTGAAATTGTAGATGAGAGTGACTCAGATGCAGATATGAGAGAAGTTGCAAAACAAAAGATGCGTTTGCAACGTCGCTCAGAAAATACGAAATTCACTTCAAACTAATGTCTTTAGCAACACTTGGTTTAGAACCCTTAATCCTTAAAGCCTTGAAAGACAAAGGTTACGAGTCTGCAACACCCATTCAAAAGGCACTGATACCTGTGATGTTCACACGCCGTGACATTATGGCAGGGGCGCAGACAGGCACAGGTAAAACAGCTGCTTTTACCCTTCCCATACTTCAAGAACTTTCACGAAATTTCGTGGAGGGACAACACTACCCCAAAGCAGTCATCTTAGTGCCTACACGAGAGCTCGCTAAACAAGTAGAAGCATCCGTGCAAGCATATGGAAAGTACTTACCTTTAAAAAGCATTGTTTTATATGGGGGTGCCAACCTTACTTCTCAAGCCAATAGACTCAAAGCTGGCGTAGACATCATTGTGGCAACTTCGGGACGTTTGCTTGAGCATATTTATCAGAAAAACATCAATTTAGAGTCTGTAGACTATTTGGTACTCGATGAAGCAGATACTATTTTGGACATGGGCTTTGTACATGAAGTCTCCAAAATAATTCAACATTTACCTACACGTAGACAAAATGTACTCATCTCTGCAACACTGACAGGTGGCGTAAAACGTTTGGCCGAGCAAATGCTGACCAAGCCAAAGCTCATTGAAGTGGATGCTATGGGTACGTCTGCTCGTTCTGTAGAACAGATTGTTTACCCTGTAGAAAAAGAGAAGAAGACAGAACTTCTTTCGTATTTGATAGGCTCTAGAAATTACAAACATGTTTTGGTATTTGCACGTAAAAAAGAAGTGGCTGATGAGATTGTAAAAGAGCTTAACCTCTCTGGTCTCAAAACTGCAGTTATTCATGGGAGTAAAAGTTCAGGAGAACGTACCCGTGCATTAGAAGGCTTTAAAGAAGGTAAGATACGTGTACTTGTGGCCACAGACATTGCTGCACGTGGTTTAGATATACCTAATCTAGGCGTAGTGATGAATTATGACATCCCACATGTGACAGGGGATTATATACACCGTATTGGGCGTACAGGCAGAGCAGGGGCTAAAGGTTTAGCCATCACACTCATTTCTCCTACAGAGATGGTGGCACTCAAAGACGTAGAAAAACTACTGGGGAAAAGTATCCCTCAAGAGAAGTTAGAAGGCTATGCACCCAAAGTACTACTGACACAAAAAGGGGCACGTAAAAAGCCCAAAGAAATGAAAAGTGCAGCTGGTGCTTTTGGAAAAAAGAAGACAAAGTCTACGACATTTTCAAGTACTAAAAAACGTAAAACCACCAAACGTGATGGGTTTAAAGTGTATGATGCAGCCAAACCAAAAGATGAGAAGAAAAACACTAAATCCAGTAAAAAAAGTAAAAACCGAGGACAAGGAAAACGCTAAAAATGGATTTGATTGACTACTCTACCTCACTCTTGTCATTTTTAGTCCCTAGCGTCACTATACTCCTTGCCATTATAACAGGCAGGGTAGTACTTTCACTTTTTTCAGGCGCACTTTTAGGTGCTTTGATGTTAAATGGTTTTGCTTGGGAGAGTTTTTCCTATTTATGGCAAAAGTTTTATACTATTTTTATGAAAGATGGCTCTCTAGACCTTTGGACGTTAAATATCTTTCTTTTTCTTATTTTTCTAGGTGCTACCACCGCAATTTTAACCTTAAATGGTGCTACAAGTGCCTTTGCCAACTGGGCAAAAGTACGTGTGAAGTCACGTAAAGGTGCCTCACTTTTTACGGTCTTTCTTGGGATTATTATTTTCATTGATGATTATTTTAATGCCATTGGTGTCGGTGCCATTGCCAGACCGATTACTGATGAGTTTAAAGTCTCTAGAGCAAAACTCGCTTACCTTATAGACTCTACCTCTGCACCTATGGTCATCTTAACACCTATCTCCTCTTGGGGTGGGTACATCATAGGTATTTTGGGTACAGCTTTTGCGGCGCAGCAGATAGAAGTTTCTGCTTTAAGTGCTTATGTGCAAATGATTCCTATGAACTTTTATGCCATTTTAAGCATATTTCTAGTCCTCTATACGGCAGCCACCTCTTTTGACATCGGTTTGATGAAAACAAAAGAACAGCGTGCTATAACACAAGGTATATTGTTTGATGAAGATAGTGAGTTAGCTTTTGAAAAAAGACCATTCGTAGAGGGTAAAGATGGAAAAGCGTATGAGCTTTTTGTGACTATCTTTTTGCTTTTTATTGTGACCATCGCTTCTATTTTTTACACGGGAGCACTGGCTTTAGAAGAAAAAGGTTTAGCTTTTGGCTGGTTTTTGGCTTTAGAAAATACCAATGTAGGTTTGGCTTTAGTGTTTGGTTCTGCTACAGGATTATTGATTGCTTTACTTTTTTCTTTTCTTAAGGGTTCTGAGGCAAAAAGTGTCTTGATTGCACTCTATAGAGGTTCACTCACCATGAAAGAAGCATTGATTATCTTAACAGCTGCTTGGTTAGTTGGGGCCATTATTAAAGATTTACACACAGGTACCTACATTGCATCACTGGTGAAAGTACATTTAGACTTGGCGTATTTGCCCGTACTCATTTTTTTACTTTCTGCACTTATGGCTTTTGCCACTGGTACCTCTTGGGGGACCTTTGGCATCATGATAGGCATTACCGTAGGTATTTCTATAGAGACAAATCCTGCACATCTTTTGTTACTGCTTTCAGCGGTACTTTCTGGTGCAGTCATGGGAGATCATTGTTCCCCTATATCAGACACCACCATACTCTCTTCTATTGGTGCCAAGTCCAATCATATTGTACATGTGAAAACACAACTCCCTTACGCGCTTATCTCTGGTGCTGCAGCCTTGGCAGGGTTTTTGGTGATGGGCTTTTTTGAAAGTTTACTGCTTGCGTGGGCAGTGTCTGCTACTGTGATGTTAATGATTATTTTTATTTTAAGATGGCAGCAGACTAAATCTGCTGATAGCTAAGGGTTAGTTAGTCTTGATTGTTCCCATCGGGGACGATGGGAACTAGATAGGATTCTCGAATCCATCGTCCCCGATGGGTTCGTGGAAGTTCTTTACACTTCTTTAAGTGAAAACTTCCCAATCTCTTCTAAGAATGTTGTAGCGTACGAGCCTTTTGGCAAATAAAATTCAACCGTAAGTTTTTTTCT
>CAUZVG010000084.1:0-7151 GCA_963583215.1 Campylobacterales bacterium
AGATAGCTTTATCTGCACCAATTTTGTCTACAAAAGATTCTGTTGTTTTACCCATAGTTACACCAACAAGTTTAGATCCATTCGCAAGTTTAAGTTCAAAGATTTTCTTTTTACCTTTAATGTCTACACCCGCTTTACCTTTAAGGGTTAACATGTCTTGGTAGTAAGGCATACCCAACATGAAGTGGTACCCTGAAAGACCAGAAGAAGAGAGTACATCTTTTGTTGCAGTTAGTTTACCAAGTGCTTTACCAAGTGATGCTTTTACAGAAGAATCAACACCTGATTTGTAGTCTTTTTGCATAAATGCTTTAAGCCAGTATGTAGGGTTTGTTACAAGTACTGTTTTTGCTTTAGAGTCTACCATTACTCTTTGAATTGCAGCAAAACCACGTGTTTTTTTAGCAGCATTGGCTTTAAGTTTAGAGTTTGTAATCACAAACACTTTAAGGTGAGATTTTTTTGCAGGTGAATACGTTGCAAGTACTTTAAAACCAGCTTTTCCAAGCTTAGATTTAACCGTTTTAGCATTTGCGTAAGGGGCAGAGTAGTATGCAGAGATCTTAGCAGCCTGTGCTGTGAGCGTAGTGACAGCAAGTACAAGAAGTACCGCAGAAATTTTTGAAACCATTTTTGACATTCGTCATCCTTTTAATTGTTTGTGCATATAGTTTAGTAAAAGAATGACTAAAAGATGCTGAAAAGAGCAAGTAAATAAGAAGAATAATGAAAAATGAAAGTTTAAGAGAAACAGTTAGAAACTATTTAATAAAAGAAAGTAAAAAAAGGGGGAGGGGTTGAAGACTCAAGGGGTGCTAAAAGCAGCCCTTAAGTGTGAAGAAAGATTAAAATTTAAAGTTAAATTGGAATGTTAAAGAATCTTCTGAGTGTGTATTTGCAATTTCAGACATTGGTTGACCTAAACCTGAAATATCAAATGTTGTTTCTGAACTTGGAGCATAAACATATGCTAAGTCAGCAGAGAACATTTCTGAAAGTTCGTAAGTTCCACCAAACGTATAGTGGTGCTCTTGTGTTGCAGGGAAACCAAGTAGGTTAAAGTAGTTTAATCTTGCGTCGTTATTTTCAACTATTGCAGATGATGCATAGTTATAACCTAGTCTTAAAGCCCAACCCTCTTGTTCAAATTGGTAACCAAATGCGTATACATCTGAGTCGTCCCAACCAAAGTCAGCATAACCAACAGCTTCTGACCATTTGATGTTTTTGTAGTCAAATGCAAATGAGTGTGCACCCGTTACGTAAGCAATACCTGCTGAAAACTCTTCTGGTTGCTCAAGTGTATCACCGATTTCAGTTGCAAAATCTCCAAATGCGAGGAAAGGTTTCATAGCACTTGTGATTTGACCATCATAAGTCATTTCAATTGAAGACTTGTAGTTTAAACCAAGTGTTAAACCTTCAACACCCATTTCACCAAAGTCATAAGTCATACCTGCTTGCCAACCAAAACCGAAGTCTTGTGATAATCCTTGACTAGTACTTACAGGCATAAAAGCATTAGGCATACCAGTTTGTCCATCGTATCCTACGACCATTTGACCATCATAGTTAATGTCAAGGTTACCATACTGAAGAAGTGGAGTAACACCAATTGAAAATCCTGATGTTTTGTATGCAATTGGCACACCAAAAGATAAAAGTTGCAGGTTAGTTACCATTTTCATAAGACCATTGCTCGGATCCATTTGATTAGTTGAACCAGCATTACGGAAATCTGTACCCATTCCAGCTGTTCCCCACATACCTGCACCAATAAACCAATTTTCATTGATTTTAGAAGCGATAGATACTGAAGGAATGATGTTTGTGTCTGCGTGGCTTTTATCTGAATCAAATACAACTCCACCTGCACCAAAACCAGTTTCGATGTCTGGTAGGAAAAGTGTTCCACCAAATGAAATTTCAGTACCTTCAACTTGAGTAATTGTAGCTGGGTTAGCAAAACCACCTTCAGCACCGTGACCTAGTGCAACAGCAGTTCCACCCATTGCTCTTGCTTTAGCTCCGACACCGATAAGTGCGTCTCCGTTTGTTGCGTGTAGCATTGTCGCTGTAAGTAGCGAAAGCGTTACTAGTTTAGTAATTGTTGTTGTTTTCATTATTCTTGTCCTTTTAAGTAATGTAGGACAATAGTAGCACAAACAATGGTAGGTGTCAAGGAGTTCTGAAATTTTTTTAATAAGTTATTGTAATATAAATCAGGCTAATAATAGTGATAAGACAGAGTGATATTTAATCTAACCTTAGCCCTACATATATCTATCTTGTGTAAGGTAAGAGAGAAGTGTAAGACTCTATATGTGTTTTGCTAAAGCTTTTAGTTCATAGACTATGACAGAAGTAAGTTCATTATATTCTTCTTGGGTGATGAGGCCATTCTCAAGTCCAAATTTATATTTATGTAGTTCAATTTCAATTTTTTTGATTTGCTCTGCCATGTGCAGTCCTTTATGTGTTAAGATTAAAAAAGTATAACGCTTTCTCAATGTTAATATAAGGGCATATTTTAAATTTTATTTTTTAAAATATGGCTAGTTTGTTTTTTGGGAGATAAAGGAAGGAAACTTGTTAGGATTTTTTGTGAAGAGACTCAGCCTGCTAAAGCGTTCTTGTCTCTTATGGTATTTACTTGTTTGAGTGCTGTGTAGGCTCTAGATAATGTTTCAGAGATATCTTCATGGGCTTCATATTTGTATGCGGTGACAGAAACAGAAGCTGTAACCTTAGGAACAGCGAGAAGTGTTACTTTATGTTTAAAAAATGAGATAAGACGAATTAAAGGAGTATAAAGAGCACCAATTATTAGAGGTGCCTAGCTCATTGATTTGAAAATGAGCCTTAGGGTGTTAGATTTTACTTAAAACAAAGGCTTGCATCTCTGCAACCACAACTTCTAGTGTTCTTTCACCATTGATTATAGTCAAAAGTGTTTTGTCTGTGTAAAATTGTTGAATTGCGCTAAGAGGGTCTGTATAGATTTTCATTCTCTCATTAAAGACTTCTTCATTGTCATCTGCACGTTCTTCACCTGGTGCAGCTTCTGCTCTACGGCCTAAGATACGCTCTCTCGCAACTGCTTCAGATACTCTTACTTCAATAACTGAACTTAGTTCAATGTTATCTTCTTTGGCTACGAGTTCATCAAAGGCAATCATTTGCTCTTCGCTTCGTGGGTATCCATCAATAAGTACATTGTCTACAGGTGCATTGTTAATAGCAGATACAATAGTATTTACAATGATTTTCAGAGGTACCAACGCACCTTTAGTAATGTAAGACTCAATCTCTTTACCTAACTCAGAACCTGAAGCTACCTCTTCACGAAGCATGTCTCCTGTAGAGTAGTGAACAATGTTCTCATTGTTTTCAGCAATGATACTCGCATCTGTTGTTTTTCCTGAGCCTGGTGCTCCAATGATTAAAAATAGTTTTTTCATTTTATGTTCCTTTGCGTTATTATATTTTGCACCTGTAGGGTTGGCTTCAGCCGACCACCACAGTTATATTTACATTAATATGGTCGGCTAAAGCCAACCCTACAATTATTCTGTTGGGGCTTGTTGTCTGATTCGTAGACCTAAATCTTTTAATTGTTCATTGTCTACCACATCTGGTGCAGAAGTCAAAAGACATTGTGCTTTTTGTGTTTTAGGGAATGCAATAACTTCTCTAATACTTGAAGCACCTGTCATAAGCATAATGAGTCTGTCAAGACCTAGAGCAAATCCACCATGTGGTGGTGCACCAAACTTGAGGGCTTCAAGCAAGAATCCAAATTTCTCTTGGGCTTCTTCTTCAGAAATACCAAGTAGTTTAAAGATCTCTGCTTGCATTGCTTCTTTATGGATACGTATAGAACCACCACCAAGCTCTGTACCATTGAGTACAATGTCATAAGCGATAGATTCTATCTCTTCTATATCTTCATAATCCAAAGATTTTGGCTGCGTAAATGGATGGTGAAGTGCTTTCACGCGTCCATCTTCCACTTCAAACATAGGGAAGTCCATCACCCATAAGAATTCAAAGACATCTTTAGGGATGATCTCCATGATCTCAGCAAGGTAGATACGGAAACGACCCATGTAATCCAATACAAGTTTCTTTTCACCCGCACCAAAGAAGACTGCATCACCCACTTCAAGTTCACAACGATCAATAATAGCTTGAATGTCATCTTCTGTGAAGAATTTTGCCAGTGGACCTTTAAGACCATCTTCTTTCATTTGGAAGTACCCTAGACCTGAAGCACCAAACTTACGAACGTACTCTTCAAAACCTTTCATTTGACGTTTTGAAAAGATTTCGTCACCTTTTGGTACTTTAAGTGCTTTAATACGGTTTTTCTTAGGCGTTGCAGCAATGCTTGAGAAGATCTCATTGTCACATCTCTCAAAAATGTCTATCACATCTACCATTTTTAGGTCATAACGCATATCTGGTTTGTCTGAACCGTAGTTTTCCATCGCATCAGCATGTGTCATACGTTTAAAGGTAGCAGGGATGTCAAAACCACAAGCAGTAAATACATCGTTTATCAGTTTTTCTGCAACTTCGATGACATCTTCTTGGTCACAGAAAGACATTTCAACATCTATTTGTGTAAATTCCGGTTGTCTGTCAGCTCTTAAGTCTTCATCTCTGAAACATTTTGCTATTTGGAAATAACGGTCAAATCCACCAACCATTAATAATTGTTTAAAAAGTTGTGGAGACTGTGGCATTGCATAAAACTCTCCATTGTGTACACGTGAAGGTATAAGGTAATCTCTTGCACCTTCTGGCGTGGACTTTGTCATAATTGGGGTTTCAACTTCTAAAAAGTCAAGACCATCGAGTGAATTACGCGCAGCAATCGTTGCTTTCGAACGTAGTTTAAAAATGTCGTAAGATTTTTGTGTACGAAGTTCAAGGTAACGGTATTTGAGTTTAATCTCTTCGTTTACTTTCTCATCGTTAAGCTCAAAAGGCATAGGCTTAGAACGGTTTTCAATCACAAGTGTGTCTACAACCATTTCTACTTTTCCTGTTTTGAGTCTAGGGTTTTCAAGTCCTTCACCTCTGGCTCTCATTTTCCCTGTGGCTACAAGGACAAATTGGTCTCTTACTTCTTCTGCAACTTTGTGTACTGCTGCATTGTCTGCAGGATCACATACAAGTTGAATGACTTGATCTTTGTCTCTAAGGTCGATGAAAATAAGTCCACCGTGGTCTCTACGGCTAGATACCCAACCTGCAACAGTGACTTCTTGACCGATATGTTCTTCGTTTACTTCTGCACAATAATGTGTTCTCATCTTATACGCATCCTAAATTTAAATTGACGCGATTATAGCAAAATGTTGTTTAAGGGTTAAATACGATGAGAAATAGTAAGAGGGAGTGTGATTATTTATAGAAGGTGAAAGTGTAGTTTAAGAAGAGATAAAAGAATAACCTTTTTCTCTTCTTGATGACTATGAAGTTTTAGAGTGCGTGTTTAATCACTGATTTGGTGACTTCTCTTTCTAACTTGTCTGAACCATGTTTTTTGTAATTTTTGTCGTATTTTTTGTCATATTTTTTATCGTATTTTTTGATTTTGTTTGGTTTAACAACAGAGTTTGCACCTTTTAAATTAGAGTGTACGCTACCTTTGTTATGTGGTTTAGCCATTGTCATTGAAGCCATTACTACAAGACCAAGTAATATTTTAGTCATGTTGATCCTTTTTTATGTATAGTTATAAGATAATAATATTTTATCTAAAAAGTATAAATAAAGTATGTTTTTAAAAAATATGATTACTCTATAAATCTTTTTATTAAGAAAGAGTATGTCACGCTTTAAAAATATGTCAATTTGCACTATCTTGAACCTACCAAGCAATTTTATGTTACTCTAACATAATTCATAATGACGAGTATACAAATGAGCAATCAAAAATTAGAACAAATCAAAACAGCTGGGTTTATACTAAAACCTGATGATCCTGAGATTAAAACACTTTTTAAGTCTATTAAAAAACAATTTGAGGCCAAAGGTATTTCTGTGATACTTGCTGAACGCTCTGCAGAAATGATTGGGCAGAGTGGCATTCCTTTTGAAGAGATGTGTGAACAAGCAGACTTTTTAGTCTCTTTGGGTGGAGATGGTACTTTACTCTCTTTGGTACGTCGTTCACATGGTTACAACAAACCAGTTGTAGGCATAAACGCAGGAAATTTGGGCTTTTTAGCAGATGTGACCATTGATGAAGTGGAGGAGTTTTTAGAGCAACTCATTCATGATGAATACCGTATTGATGAGCGTATGATGATTGAGGGGTATATACAGCGAAAAGAGGGCAAAAAAGAGTTCTTTTTTGCCTTTAATGATGTGGTGATTACCCGTCCTGTTGTCTCTAAAATGGCAACTATTTATGCCTCAATTGATGGGGAAAGATTTAACACTTACAAGGGAGATGGACTCATTGTAGCTACGCCTACAGGCTCAACAGCCTATAACTTAGCTTCAGGTGGACCTGTAATGTATCCGCTTACACAAGCACTCATTATGACACCTATCATGGCGCATTCACTTACACAGCGACCTTTGGTGGTACCTGCAGACTTTACCATTGAGCTCTCTTCTCCTGAGGAGCGTATTATTGCTGTTATTGATGGGCAAGATGATTATGAAATGACTTCAGAAGATGTTTTGGTCATTATGGGTGCCAAACGTGGTGCTAAACTCTTACATAGAAAAGAACGTAATTATTTCGCTGTGTTAAGAGATAAACTTTCTTGGGGTGATGCATATTGATAGCGCGTTTATATTTTCGTGATCTGGTCACTTTTAAAGAAGTAGAGCTGGAATTTTCAAAAGGTTTGGTAGTTTTTACTGGTCCATCCGGTGCAGGAAAATCTGTGCTTATGTCTGCCATACTCTCTTCTTTTGGTCACAATACACAAGGTTCAGCAGCACTCTGTGAAGTCTCTTTAACGAAACCACTTACACTCCGTACTGAAGACTTTGTGTTAGAAGATGAACTGACCATAAAAACACTCAAAAAAGAAAAGTTACGTTACCTTATTGAAGGACAAAATATTTCAAAAAAAGTTTTGAATGAAATGTTTAAGCCTTATGTACAGTACCTCTCTGTACGA
>CAUZVG010000085.1:0-7105 GCA_963583215.1 Campylobacterales bacterium
TGTTTGAACTTCATGGTTACTCCATTGTTGCTAAAAGCTGTGCATCCGCAACTTGATCATTGACATTGACATTAATAGAGACAATTTTACCAGCTTTTGGTGCAGCAATATCAATTTCCATTTTCATCGCTTCAAGAATCATAATAATGTCACCTTCAGCAACTGTCTCACCTGGGTTTTTAAGTATTTTCCATACATTACCTGGTGTTTGAGAAAGAATCTCTTCAGATCCTGCTCCTGTAGCCAATGCTGTTGGTGCTGCTGCTTCAGCCACTGCATTTGTAGTTGCTGGTGCAATTTGAATATCACCCTCACCCTCTGCTACTTGTACGCTATATTGTTTACCATCTACTACTACTGTATAATTTCCTGCCATATCTGCTTCTCCGCTACAATTATTATTTTTACCTTTTCTTACCATGAGAGGGCCTTCACCCTTCAAGAACGCAATACCTTTTTGATCACAAGCACCTGCGATGAAAATATTTTCATCCGATGTTTCTAAACCTTCTTCTTCTAACACTTTAGTCCAGTGCGCAATAGATTTTTTCTCATCTCTATCGGCAATGTCTAAAGGGTTTTCAGTTGTAGGGTCAAGTTTGAGTTTTTGTGATGCAAGTTCGATAATTTCTTTATCTGCTTGTACTGGTGTTTTACCGAAGTAACCCAATACCATACGTCCATATCCTGGAGCAATTTGCTTCCATGGTCCGAACATTACGTTTGCATACGCTTGCTGCCAGTAAAACTGAGACACAGGTGTTACAGATGTACCATAACCTCCACGTTCAACCACTTCTTTCATCGCTGCAATCACATCATCAAATTTCTCAAGGTCACCAGAGTCTCTCATCATTTGCGTGTTGGCAGTCAATGCGCCACCAGGCATAGGAGAGAATGGAATCAGTGGAGAAACCTGTGTTGCTTCAGGTGGAATCATATACTCAGCAAGACACTCTTTGAGTCTCTCTTCATACTTAAGTACTTTATCAAGTTGTAAGTCACCAAGGTTATAGTTGGTTCCTTTGGTTGCATGTAACATCGTTAAGATATCTGGTTGTGAAGTACCACCAGATACTGGTGATGCTGCCATGTCGATACCGTTTGCGCCTGCTTCTAGTGCTGCAAGGTATGAAGCCACAGAAACACCTGCTGTTTCATGTGTGTGTAGTCTTAAGTGTACAGATTCACCAAGAAGTTTTCTTGCCATAGCGATGGTTTCATAGACTTTATGTGGGTTTGCTGTTCCTGATGCATCTTTAAAACATACAGAATCAAAGTCAATCCCTGAATCTAAAATACCTCTAAGTGTTTTCTCATAGAAAGCGACATCATGTGCACCTGAACATCCTGGTGGAAGGTCCATCATGGTTACAACAACTTCATGATTCATCCCATGTTTCTTAATCATTTCTGATGAGAAAGCAAGGTTATTAACATCGTTAAGTGCATCAAAGTTACGTACAGTGGTTGTACCGTGTTTTTTGAACATTTTTGCAAAAAGGTCTATCATTTCACGTGAACCTGTATCTAACATCACGGTGTTAATACCACGTGAAAGTACTTGAAGGTTTGCGTCTGGTCCTACGATTTCTCTAAAACCATCCATCATATCAAATGCATCTTCTTGTAAATAGAAGTAAAGTGATTGGAATCTTGCCCCACCACCAAATTCAAAATGCGTAATTCCTGCTTTTTGCGCTGCTTCTACTGCAGGAAAAAAGTCATCCATGAGTACACGACCACCAAAGACAGATTGGAATCCGTCTCTAAATGTTGTGTCCATTACATCAATATATTTTTTAGCCATATATACTACCCTCTGTTATGATTGTTTTCTAAATTCAGTGACTGCTGCAACAATTGCTGCAACATGATGTGCTTCTTGTCCAGCATTAGTACCTGAAGTTTTCGGTGCTTCTGCTGGCTTCTCTGGGAAGAATTTATTGATTATTTTTGCTTGTAGTTTTATTACTTGAACAAGAACCACAAGGAAAGCAAATACAATTAACATTCCCAAGACCATAAATTTGAGGCCTTCGCCTACTAAACTATATTCCATATTAAACCTAACCTTCTATTAGTTTTTCTGTCCTAGATTTTAAAATAATTTAGCTTGTTATTTGGTAAAAATGCTAAATTATTTTCGTTTTCTACGACGATTGTTATTTCGGGTAGCTTTTTGTTCACTTGTATAGCCTTCTAACATCTCATCTACGGTCGCTTGGTCAAAACCAATTTGTGTACCAATTTGACCTTTTTCATCTTCAATCACACGAGAAATCAGTTTTTCTAACAGTAAGTCTTTGTCCATGTCACCCATATAAGCCAGCATATCTTCTGCATGACTATGGATATGGATATTTCTAATCTGTTCAGCAATGTACTCACGACCGGTATCATCTAGTCCTTCTCCACCTTCAAGTGTCGCTAGACGCATCTCTGCACCTACCTCTTTCTGAATACGCTGTAACTCTCTAAACTCCCCCGTGGTTACCAAAGTAATAGCTTGGCCACTTTTACCTGCACGCCCTGTACGTCCAATGCGGTGTACATAAGACTGAGGGTCAAAAGGAATGTGGTAGTTAAAGACATGGGTCACATCTTTGACATCAAGTCCACGTGCTGCTACATCTGTGGCGACCATAATCTTTGTTTCACCACGTCTGTAGCCTTTTATGACCGCTTCTCTGTCTCTTTGCTCCAAGTCTCCATGTAAGCCACATGCATTAAAGCCCAGTGCTTGTAAGTGTTCTGCTACACGATCCACTTCACGTTTCATACGACAGAATACAATACATTTATTGGTATTTTCTGTCTCAAGTAATTTGACAAGCGCTTCATCTCTTTGAGATTCGCTAATCATGTAATAACGTTGGTCAATAATGTTGTTGGTAGTCTCATCATCGCCTACCACTGACAGAAACTTTGGTTGATACAAGATATCTTGCGCCAATTGTTTAATCGGCTCAGGCATGGTTGCTGAGAACAGAAGTGTTTGTCTGTTTTGTGGAATGTACTCAAAAATTTCTTTAATCTCTTCTAAGAAACCCATGTCTAACATTTCATCAGCTTCATCAAGCACAACAATTTCAGGGTTAAAGACGTCAATTTTACCTTTTTTGTAAAGGTCTTTGAGTCTTCCTGGTGTGGCTACAACAATTTGTACCCCTTTGTGAATAAGTGCAATTTGTCTTCCATACCCAACACCACCATAAACAGTCAGTGTACGGATACCTGCAAAACGTCCTAAGTGGTAAAGTTCATCTGCCACTTGTGTGGCAAGTTCACGTGTAGGTGTAATGACCAAAGCACGTTCAATCTCACCTTTGGCTAATTTGTCCATCATTGGCAAACCAAAAGCGGCTGTTTTTCCTGTCCCTGTGTGGGCTTGACCCACAAGGTCAGAACCTGAGGCAATAATAGGTATGGCTTCTTCTTGTATCGGGCTTGGCTCTTTAAAGCCTGCTATTTTCACCCCTTTAGCTATATCGCGGTGAAAATCAAACTCAGAAAATTTCATCTGTATTCCTTAAAATAAATGTCCAAAATTTTGTTTTGAACTTAAGAGAATCTCCAAAAATGGAGACTCTATAAATTCAGATTTTTTATGTCAGTCGGTGAACCGACCAGCATCACAATATCATCAATAAAAATATCCCAAATACAATACGGTATATGCCAAATGGCACAAAGCTAAACTTCTGAATAAACACAAGAAAAAGCTTCACTGTAATGTATGCCACCACAAAGGCCACCACAAACCCTACCAAGAAAGCACCCCAATTGGCATCTGCAAAATCTTGGTAATGTTTTAGAAGGTCATAGGCTGTCACTGCACCCATCACAGGAATAGCAAGAAGAAAAGAGAAATCAGAAGATGTTTTTCGGTCTAAACCTGTTAAAAGCCCACCCACAATGGTAGCTCCTGCTCTAGATGTTCCAGGAATGAGTGAAAATATTTGAGCAAAACCCACCCACCAAGCTTGTAGATACGAGACTTTTTCTACTTCATTCACATGGTATTCTTTCTCTTCATAGAAATATTCTAAGACAAGAAAGATGACACCACCAATAATGAACATCCAAGCAACTGTTTGCACGGTAAAAAGGGTTTTAATCACATCTTTAAAGATAAAGCCGACAATGGCTAAAGGAAGAAATGCCACAAAAAGTTTCATCCAAAGGTCTATTTTTTTAAAGGTAAGCTTTTCACGGTAAATGAGCATCACCGCCATAATAGCTGCGAACTGAATGATAACTTCATACGCGTGCATCAAAGCATTCTCTTCGATACCCATAAATTTACTCGCAACAATCATATGCCCCGTTGAAGAGATAGGTAAAAATTCTGTAAAACCTTCAATAATCCCTATGATTATGGCTTGAATGATGTCCAATTTTTATCCTTAAATAACGGAACACACTTGTTCCTACTGCCTTATATCATCGAGCTAAAATAACTCTCATCCTTTGACAGCAAGGCTTGAGGTGAGCCACTGTCAACTACTTTACCATCTTCTAACACATAGATGTACTCCGCAGATTTTATGGTGCTGAGCCTATGTGCTATGGTAATCACTGTTTTTTCAGACAAAAAATCATGCAGTGCAGCAAAGAGTTTAACCTCTGTATGCACATCCAATGCGGAAGTAGATTCATCAAAGATGACCACTTTAGGGTCAGCCAAGATCATCCTCGCAATGGCAACGCGTTGTCTTTGTCCCCCACTGAGCTTGATACCGTCTTTTCCAACAAGCGTATCAAGTCCTGTATCTAAACCTTCTATCACAGACGTAAGCTGTGCAATTTCAAGTGCTTTTTTCACTTTTTCTTCTGCAAAGTTTTTGCCCAAGGTTAGATTGAAGCGCATTGTATCATTAAAGAGTTTAGGATGTTGCAAGATTAGGTAAATATTTTCACGTAGTGTAGAAAGTTTTAAGACTTTGTTCGAAACATCAGCATAATAGACCTCTCCTTCATCAAAAGGGTAAAAACCTACAAGAATGTTTGAGAGTGTGGTCTTACCAGAACCACTGGCACCTACAATAGCCACCTTTGCGCCCTCTTTTATTTGCATATTAATATTTTTTAGTATGTACTTCTCTTTTTGGTATGCAAAAGAGAGATTTTTAACTTCTATACTTACAGCATCCTCTCCTACAAAGGGGTTATGCTTTTCATCTATCTCTGGCTCTTGCTCCATTGCATAGATACTGTTGATACGGCTACATGCTGCCTTGGCGGTGGAAAGCACATACTGAAAGTTAATAATGTCTTGTATGGGAGTGACCATCACCCAAAGGTAAGAGAATACGGCTAACATCAAACCAACAGAAAGGTCAGAGTATGCCACAGCTAAGATACTCACTGCACGAAAGACTTCATAACCTGCTAAAAAAACCAAATACGAATACTTCAGCGCTCGGTCACTCTTGTACCCATAGTTTACTGCATGGCTGCGTAACTCATCAGCCTTAATACGACTTTGTTCAAAGAAATACTCCTCTTTGTTTGATGCACGTATCTGATGAAAAAGTTCAAGCGTTTCTGTCAAACTAGACTGAAAGAGTTCTATTGCTTTGTTTTCCTCTTTTTTTAACGCACCAATGTTACGTGCAAGTTTTACCGTAAAGAGGATGACTAGAGGGTTGGTAATGAGTATAAAAATAGCCAATTCCCAGTGTATCCATAATAAGATGATCGCTGAGAAAAAGAGTAAGAGCACAGCCACAATGAGTTTAGAGATAGTAGAACTCACAAAACCGTCTATGGTTTCCACGTCAGTCACAAGCTTAGATGTCACAGCCCCTACCCGCATCATTTCATACTCTTTGAGTGATACACGTTTGAGATGATTGAGTAAAGATGCTCTCATTTTATAAGTAATATTTTTTGATATGGAAACGAACACTTTCGTCTGAAGTATCGATAGTAAGGTACTTAATACCCGAAGCACAATGATAATGACCAAAACAAAAAGCACATAGCCTTTTATATCTGAAGTAAAAAGATGTTCAGAAATCCAAGCAATAAACCCATGCTCTTTTCCTAAAAGTAATTCATCCACAAGTATAGGGATAAAGAGAGGGATAGCCACTATAAGGAGTGTTGCAATAATGGCTATGATATTTCCTAATATCACTTCTCTTTTATGGGCTAAAAGATCTTTAACAATACCTTTAATGCTACATCCAAACTGCATAGAACATCCTCATATTTTTGAGAGTATAACATATCAGCAAAAAATTCACCCTCTATTGTTTTATCTTTTTCTTGTATGATGGCTCTAACCATATATTTTAACACTTAACATAGGAGCATAGACCATGAGTCCATCCAATAGAGAAATACAATTACGTAAAAACTGTGAGATATACGCTTACGTATTGACCGCATTAGGAAAAGAAGTTTCAGAAGAAATACAAGACTGCGTAGACGATTATGAATACTCTGTAGACTGTGTAAAAGAACTAGCACAAACACTTCAAGACTTAGACAGTGATACTTTCAACAAGCTCGTCAATAACACTGAGTTACAAGTGGCACGTGAGCTTGCAAACTGGTGGGATATGTACCAAGCATATATCCCTGTTCCAAAGTCAGAACGAGAATAAGATAAGCATTTAAACCCCCGTATTAACATCACTTTTGCCTTAGCTTTCTTTAAAATAAACTCTTTTGGGTATAATCCCCGCTATTAGAATTATGTAGGAGTGTTTTTTTTGAGTATTAAAAGTTTATTATCGGAATATGGAGCAAAAGTTCCAGGTTATGCTGTCGGAGTGATTAATGAAAGAGAAGCCCGTGCTGCTGCGGGCATACTCGCTATGCTTGGGACTATTGTCATTTTTATTGGTATTGGGTACAACCATATCATTGTTGCAAAAGTCTATTTAACATTTATGTGGTTTGATTTTCTAGCAAGAGTGATTAATCCAAGCTATTCCCCTTCTTTACTCTTAGGTAAATTTGTTGTTCGTAATCAAGTGCCAGAGTACGTTGGTGCGATGCAAAAACGTTTTGCATGGTCCATTGGTTGGATGATTTCTTTTCCTATGGTCTACTGGTTTGTGCTTAACTGGGATATTACTTTCTATAAAGT
>CAUZVG010000086.1:0-7068 GCA_963583215.1 Campylobacterales bacterium
TGGCAAAAAAACTCAATATTGATGAAGATGAGTTAAGCACTGAGAACTTTGTAAATCTTATCAATGGTTCGTATAAGCTTGAAGGTGCTGATACTTTTGCAATGTGTTATGCAGGGCATCAGTTTGGTTACTTCGTACCACGGCTTGGTGACGGTAGAGCCATTAATATTGGAACTATAGATACTTTTCATCTTCAGCTTAAAGGTGCAGGAGAAACGAAGTACTCACGTTCTGGTGATGGTCGTGCCGTACTTCGCTCAAGCATTCGAGAGTACCTTATGTCTGAAGCGATGAATAGTTTAGGCATCCCTACAACACTCTGTTTAGGGCTCATAGGTTCAGAACATCAAGTACAACGTGAAAGAGTAGAAACAGGGGCTGTTGTCTGTCGTGTGAGTACTTCATGGGTACGCTTTGGTACCTTTGAGTATTATGCATCCAAAGGCATGTTCAAAGAACTTGAAGCGTTAGCAGACTATGTGATAGATGAAAGTTTCCAACATCTCAAAGGTAGAGATGATCCTTATACCATGCTATTTAATGATGTTGTGGTCATCACAGCTAGGCTCATGGCACAGTGGATGTCCGTTGGCTTTAACCATGGGGTTATGAATACAGACAATATGTCCATAGCGGGACTTACCATAGACTATGGACCTTATGCATTTTTAGATGATTTCCGTCATGAAAACATTTGTAACCACACGGATGTCAATGGACGCTACAGCTATGCAAACCAGCCAAATGTAGCCAAATGGAACTTGCAAGCACTCATGAAGGCACTTAGCCCTTTAACCACTGTAGAGAAAATGCAAAAAAGTTTAACGATGTATGACAAGATTTATACACGTTATTTACACTACTATATGTGTAAAAAGTTAGGTTTTGAAGCAACAGTAGAAGGTGACCCTGAACTTATAGATGACATGTTTGATATGTTAGAGAAATTAAATGTTGACTATACACTATTTATGAGAACACTGAGCCACTATGAGGGAGACAGAAAAGCCTTATTAGCGACAGGACTTTACCATGAACCTATGAATGACTGGCTAGACCGTTATGATGAACGCATCAAGTACATAGACAAAACAACACGTAAAAAACAGATGTTAGGGGCAAACCCAAAATATATCCTGAAAAACTACATGTTACAAGAAGCCATAGATGCAGCAGAAAAAGGGGACTTTTCAATAGTAGGAAACCTCTTTGACATTGCACAAAAACCATTTGATGAACATCCAGAGTTTGAAAGATGGGCAGAGGCTACACCTGATGCGTTTAAAAATAGGAAGTTGAGCTGTAGTTCATAGTTGTTATAATAATGATAAATAGAGGAGGAAAGACAAATGATCTTAGAAGAACTACAAAATACCATAAGAACAGAAGTAGGCGTACTGCTGTACTTCTCAGGAGAACACTGTAATGTCTGTCATGCGCTTAGACCTAAGTTTAAAGAAGTGTTTGACAAAGAGTTTCCACAACTTAAACAAATCTACTTAGATGCCCATGACAATGCAGCTATCTCTGCACACTTTCAAGTTTTTTCAGTACCTACGATGATCGTTTTTATGGATGGAAAAGAGTTTGCACGTGAGGGGCGTACTGTAAGCATGTATCAGCTTACTGAGAAACTTAAACGACCCTATGGGATGATGACGGAGTAGAGTTACTGTTTAGTAATAATAGAAATATTCTCAAAACCTTTTGTCTTCAAAATATCTATAATGGAGACAAAATACTCAAAAGCTGAAGCTTTATCCATATGTAAAGAGATCGAATCTTTTTTCGGATCAAGTTTCAAAAGTTTTTCTTTAATCGCTTCTAAACTCAAAGCTTCTTTGTCGTAAAAGTATTTACCTTCTTTATCTATGGCAATATGTATGCTTTTTTTCTCTTCAGCCTTTTTAGAAGAGGCGGTTGGTAAATCAACGTTTATGGTTTTGTTCTTCACAAAGGTTGAGGTTGCCAAGATGATGACAAGCAGTACCAAAACAATGTCGATGAACGGAACAACGTTCATCTTGTCGAAGCGTTCGCGTCTCATTTAACGGTTCCTTTCTGGGCTAAGCCCAGCAAAGGACTCTTCGGCAGAGGGCCCATACAGCTAGCTGTATTTTGATGTTTTAACATTTTACTTTTCGTCCTGCATGATTTCCCATCTTGAGATGAGTATGTCTACTTTTGTGAGTAGGGCATTGTAGATGACTGTTGCAGGAATGGCTACCACAAGTCCTGCTGCAGTGGCTTTAAGTGCGAGGGCCAAGTGTTTCATAATTTCACCGGGGTCAATGTCGTTTTGTTGCTCACCAATAATGTAAAAGGTTAAAATAATAGCAACAACTGTACCCAATAAACCAATATACGGTGCATTGACACCGATACTCGCAATGCTTGGCAGACGTTTACTGAGGTCTATCTCTAGGGCAAGTTTATGCGTATACTCTTCTAGTTTTACAGATCTGTAAAAAAGTATTCTTTCAATGGCATAGGCAAAAGTAAGAAAACTCAAAAATACGAGCAATCCGATGATTCCATAGTCGACGACTTGACTTAATTGTTCAATGGGCATTGTTCTTCCTGTAGGATTTTAGTAAATGAATTATAGGCTAAGTATGTTAAGAGAATGTTAATGACTTTTTCTTGTCTAAAATCGATTTTAAGCCTTATTGTTACTTTTATTATGTTAACCATATAAAGTCAAAGAGCTCTTTTTATCTAATAAAGTGCCCTAGAATCGATTTTGAGCCTTTTTTAAGTCATTTTACTGCCTTCTTCAGATAAAATCTTTTAACTTAAGTTACTAAGGAAGAATATGTCTGATTTGTTTGAAAATGGCAACACCCAAGAGATACTGATAGAAGATAGTATGAAAGCGAGCTACCTTGACTACTCTATGTCAGTCATTATTGGTAGAGCACTGCCAGATGCACGTGATGGTTTAAAACCTGTTCACAGAAGAATTTTGTATGCAATGAATGACTTGCACCTCTCACACAGAAGCCCTTACAAAAAGTCAGCACGTATTGTCGGTGATGTTATTGGTAAGTACCACCCACATGGTGATAACTCTGTGTATGACGCATTGGTTCGTATGGCACAAGACTTTTCTATGCAAGCACCGCTTGTAGATGGCCAAGGTAACTTCGGTTCAGTGGATGGCGATAATGCAGCAGCAATGAGATATACCGAAGCACGTATGACCAAAATAGCTGAAGAACTTTTGAATGACTTAGACAAAGATACGGTAGACTTTGTACCAAACTACGATGACTCTATGAGCGAGCCAGATGTTTTGCCAGCACGTGTGCCAAACCTTTTACTTAACGGTTCATCTGGTATTGCGGTTGGTATGGCAACGAACATTCCTCCTCACCGTTTAGATGAATTGATTGAAGCCCTTATGTTACGTATTGATAGCCCAGATGCGACTATTGAAGATATGATGAAAATTGTAAAAGGTCCTGACTTCCCAACGGGAGGGATTATCTTTGGTAAAAAAGGTATTACGGATGCTTACACTACTGGACGTGGACGTATTAAAGTACGTGCTAAAACACACATTGAAGAGACCAAAACAAAAGAGATCATCATTATTGATGAACTTCCTTACCAAGTAAATAAAGCAAGACTCATTGAAAACATTGCACAACTGGTTCGTGACAAACACTTAGAAGGGATTTCTGAAATCCGTGACGAGTCTGACCGTGATGGTATGAGAGTTGTGATTGAACTTAAACGTGATTCAATGAGCGAGATTGTCTTAAATAACCTCTTTAAGTCAACACAAATGCAAGTGACCTTTGGGATTATCATGCTTGCCATTGCAAACAAAGAACCTAAAGTCTTTAAACTTATGGAACTTTTTGACCTCTTCTTAAAACACAGAAAAACGGTTGTTATTAGAAGAACGATATTTGACCTTGAAAAAGCAAGAGCAAGAGCACACATCTTAGAAGGTCTTAAAATTGCTATCGATAACATCGATGAAGTCATCAAGATCATTCGTGCGTCACAAGATGATACTGAAGCTAGAGAAAACCTCATGGCACGCTTTAAACTCTCTGAGATTCAATCTAAAGCCATTTTAGAGATGAGACTTGGACGTCTTACGGGTCTTCAGATTGAGAAAATTGAGAGTGAGTTGGCTGAACTTCTTATACTTATTGCCGAACTTGAAGCAATCTTGAAAAGTGAAGAGAAGATCAATGAAATCATTCGTGAAGAGCTTGTTGAGATCGGTGAGAAATATACAACACCTCGTCGTACAGAGATCGTTGATGATTATGACGACATTGACATTGAAGACCTCATTCCAAATGAGCCAATGGTTGTGACAATTACACACCGTGGTTACATTAAACGTGTACCTGTCAAGCAGTATGAAAAACAACACCGCGGTGGTAAAGGTAAAACAGCAGTTACCATCTATGATGATGACTTCATAGAGAGTTTCTTTACGTCAAATACCCATGATACACTCATGTTTGTAACAGACCGTGGGCAACTCTACTGGCTGAAAGTGTATCGTATCCCTGAAGGCTCACGTACAGCCAAAGGCAAGGCGGTTGTTAACCTCATTAACCTTCAAAAAGATGAGAAGATCATGGCTATCATTCCAACGACTGACTTTAACGATGACAAAGGACTTGTGTTCTTTACTAAAAATGGTATTGTAAAACGTACAAACCTTTCTGAGTACTCAAACATCAGAAGCAACGGTGTAAGAGCCATTAACCTTGATGAAGATGATGCAATTGTAGCAGCTAAAATTGTTAAACCTGATACTAAGTGGCTCTTTGTAGCAACGAAAAAAGGTCTATGTATTCGATTTAAAGTAGAAGATGCAAGAGAGATTGGTAGGGTTTCACGTGGGGTAACTGCGATTAAGTTTAAAATAGAAGATGACTACGTTTGTGGTGCTATTACCATTGAAAACGAAGAAGATGAGTTACTCATGCTTTCAGAAAAAGGGCTTGGTAAACGTACCGCAGCCTTAGAATACCGTGAGCAAAACCGTGCAGGGAAAGGTGTCATTTCTATGAAACTTACTCCTAAAACGGGCAATGTTGTAGGTGTGGTTGCTGTTGAAGAAGACAAAGACTTGATGTGTTTAACCTCTGTGGGTAAAATGATACGTGTAGACATGGAGCAAATCCGTAAAGCTGGACGTAATACTTCAGGTGTTAAAGTAGTAACAGTAGAGAAAAAAGACATTGTTGTCTCCATGGCAAAATGTCAAAAAGCAGAAAAACCTGAAGATGATTCAGAGGGTGAGGGTGTAGAGAATACATCAAATGACGATAATACATTAGGATTAGAATAACGTGAGAAAATATAATATAGCAGTTGTAGGCGCTTCTGGCGCTGTAGGTGAAGAGCTTTTTAGGGTTTTAGAAGATCTTGAATTTCCCATTGAAACTATTTTGCCACTGGCTTCTTCAAAATCTGCAGGAGATGCCATAGAGTGTCAAGGTAAGTCTTATATCATCAAAGAACTCACAGAAGACGTCTTTGAAGGTAAAAACATTGATATCGCCTTTTTCTCAGCAGGGGGAAGCATCTCTGCGAAGTTTGCTCACTATGCTGTAGAAGCAGGAGCCGTAGTCATCGACAATACTTCACACTTCAGAATGGATGAAAGAGTACCATTGGTAGTACCTGAGGTAAACCCAGAAGATATTGAGCTTTGGGAAGACACAGGCATCATTGCAAACCCTAACTGTTCTACCATTCAAATGGTACAATTACTTAAACCTCTGCATGACCTTTATGGCATCAAACGCGTAGATGTGAGTACATACCAAGCCGTCTCTGGTGCAGGTAAAGAAGGTATGAAAGAGCTTGTTTTACAAATGCAAGCCTTTTTTGAATTTAAACTTGATGAAGCGAAAGTAGAAGCATTTGCACACCAAATTGCGCTTAATGTCATTCCTCATATTGATGAACCACTAGAGAATGGTTACACCAAAGAAGAGATGAAAATGGTCAATGAAACAGCCAAAATAATGGGCACTGACTTTGCAGTTTCTGCAACGTGCGTTCGTGTGCCTGTTTTAAGAAGCCACTCGGAATCTATTACTATTACATTTGAGAACGATGTCAATGTGAATGTAGACAAAGTAAGAGAAGTTTTAGGAAACTTTGAAAACGTAACGGTTATTGATGATATGTCTAAAAATGAATACCCAATGCCTATTATCGCTACAGATACCGATGAAACGTATGTTGGCCGTATTAGAAAAGATTTGTTTGCAGATAACATTTTACACCTTTGGGGTGTGGCTGACCAAGTAAGAGTTGGGGCTGCGACCAATGCTGTGCGTATTGCTCAAAAATGGATAAAACTAGAGGAAAATGTTTAATGTTAGAAAGATTATTTGAAGGCGCTATCTGGAACAGTAGGTTTATTGTTATTTTGGCTGTGGTTTTTGGTTTATTAGGGGCTATCATTCTTTTTATTGTGGCTTCTATGGACATATGGACAGTGGCAGTAGAAACGTTTAATGCTATTATCTCGCACCATCATTCTGAAACCTTTCATGAAGACATTGTCTCCGGTATTATTGGTGCAGTTGACTTGTATCTTATTGCGGTAGTTATGTTCATCTTTTCTTTTGGATTGTATGAACTGTTTATTTCAGATATTGAAGCAGCAACAGGCAAAAATGGCTCAAAACTATTGGCCATTGAAAGCTTAGACCAGCTCAAAGACAAGATTGCAAAAGTGATTGTCATGGTCTTAGTAGTAAATTTCTTTCAGCGTGTGATTCACACAAACTTTACAACACCTTTAGAGATGTTGTACTTTGCAGGTTCCATTACATTGTTGGCTGCAGGATTGTATTTTTTAGGTAAGGTAGGTAAATAATGAGCAAAATATTTGTAGATGCATGTCTAGGCAAAGAGACTCCATACACCCCTGTATGGATGATGAGACAAGCAGGACGTTACCTCCCAGAGTACATGGCAGTTCGTGCTGAAGCAGGGGACTTTTTAAGTCTATGTCACGCACCTGAAAAAGCAGCAGAAGTCACTATTCAACCCCTTGATATTGTGGGTGTTGAT
>CAUZVG010000087.1:0-6968 GCA_963583215.1 Campylobacterales bacterium
CCATATTTAAAAAATAAAATAAAGAAATATGCCATTCACATCTGAAAGGTCATAGGCTATAATGCGAACAATTAAATATAGGATAGCCAATGCCCTGCACAGATGAATTACTTATTTTGTATAGACAACTGAAAGTTGAATATATATTGTATTGTCAAGGTTGTATTTCGGAAAGAGAGTATTGTCTGCGTGCTAGGCCTATAGATGAGGCTATTGCACAACTGGAACTGTCTACGATTCGAGGCAGTTCTGTTTTGTCAGTATCATATTCACAAAAGCTTCTGACGCCAAGATATTAGCCAAACTTGCCTGGTAGGCATGTATGGTTTCACCCTCTTGAATCTTAGACTGTTCTAGTTCTTTTAAATTCATATTTTGGACAATCTTTGCGACTTCACTATGGCTACTGAGGACACCTACCTGATCAATATTAGTCTGGTTGGCAATGAGATGAGCATAATAGCGAATAAAAAGCAGAGAGGCTATTTTCTGGTTAAGCGCATAAAAAGACAACAGGTAGTTTGAACCTATTTCATCAAAAGATGCAAAATCATCTGGGCTGATCTCTGATATTTTCATTTTGAAGTGCATGAGTTTTTCAAAGACTTCAGGTTTTAGCCTTAAAGTAAAGAAGAGACCAGCCAAACTATCTTTGTATTCACAAAGCATGAAAAAATTACTTGGATGTAAAGACCAAGCTTTAAATTGCTCTTGGCTTACTTGAGTATAGTCAAGGTTAGTACTTTTATGGACGTCCATGTTAAGTGAAAGTATCGTATCTATGCGTTCGGAGTCACGTACAGGGAAGACTTTAAAGTCTTCAATATCCATAGATTCTGAGGGGAAAGCCAAGATAAGTTCTTTGCTGTTTCCTGTGAGGTTTTTTACACCCGATTGACAGATGAGTGACTCAATTCCTTTGACATTTGTTTGAGGAAGACAAGGAAGAGGTAAACCTGTGCGTGTTTGGAAAAATTTAATCACAGCTACTTTTTTAGATGCTTTGGGATGGGTGATGGCTCTTTCCCATTTACTGATAGTGTTCGCATCTAAACCTTCAAAATGCTCAATATCCTGGTTATAAAGTTCCGAAACAAGTTCATCTTGCGTGAGATTCACATGTTCACGACAAGATTTTAAGTAGTCTGAAAAGTACATATTTTGACCTTTTCTTTAGTTAGTATCAGTATATCAAAAATAGTATTATAATCTGAAGTAAATACTTATTTTCTGACTTGTCCTGAACCATAAATCTTAAACTTGTACGTGGTTAAACCTTCTATACCCATAGGTCCACGTGCATGGAGTTTGTTGGTAGAGATGCCTACTTCTGCACCAAAACCAAATGAACCACCATCGGTGAACCTTGTACTGGCATTGACATAGACAGCTGCAGCATCAATGGCATTCATAAAAAGTTCTGCCACAGTAATGTTTTCTGTGATGATGGCTTCAGAGTGTCCTGAACCAAAACGTACAATATGCTCAATGGCACCTTCTACGCCATCTACGACTTTAATGTTAAGGATGTTGGCCAAGTACTCTGTATCATAGTCTTCTTCTGTCGCATGCTCCACATCAATAATCTCTTGTGTTTTTTCATCACCTTTAAGCTCGGTGTGTGCTGCGTCAAAAGCTACTTTAATTTTAGGCAGGGCAACTTTTGCAATGGCCGTATCAACCAAAAGTGTCTCCATGGAGTTACAAACACCTGGACGTTGCACTTTTGCATTGAGTGCAATGGCAAGGGCATTTTCAAAGTTTGCATCTTTGTCGATGTAAGTATGGCACTGACCTTTGTCATGTTTGACCACTGCAACTGTGGCATTCCTACTCACATGTTGAATGAGCCCAGCACCCCCTCTTGGGATGATAAGATCAACATACTTGTCCATCTTGATGAGTTTGTCAACGCCCGCTCTTGAAGCATCTGGTATGAGTGAAATGAGCGCGCGTGGTAAGTCATTGGCTTCGAGTACATCTTGTAAAATTTTGGCAATGGCAACGTTAGAGTTTTGGGCTTCTTTTCCACCTTTAAGAACACAAACATTGGCACTTTTAAAACAAAGCGCTGCTGTGTCTGAAGTAACATTTGGGCGAGACTCATAAATGATGCCAATTACACCAATAGGAATGGAGACTTTTTCCATTTTGAGCCCATCTTCAGTGATCCAACCATCTAAGACACGGCCAACAGGGTCTTTGAGACCAGCTATCTCTTCTATGGCATTTGCCATGGCAGCAATACGTGACTCATCTAAAAAGAGTCGGTCCATAAGTGCAGAGGAGAGTTTGTTTTCTTCTCCATTAGACATGTCTTTTTGGTTCTCTTTAGCTAAAAATACAGAGTGGTCTCGTAGTGCCTGTGCCATTTGTTTTAAAATACTGTTTTTTTCACGTCCAGAAAGTGTTGCTAAGACTCTTGAAGAGGCTTTTGCTTCTGCTAAAAAAGCTTCCATATTAGTCTTCTATGTATGAACAGCAGTAGTCTGTAACTGTTTTTATTTTTAAGTCAAAAGAGGCGTTTGCAGGTACTTCAAAAGTCTCTGGTGTGTTGAGCGTTTTAAAGTTTTCTTCACCTGGTAGTCTGATTTCAAGTTCCCCTGACATCATCTCCATAATCTCTGCAGCTTGTGTGTCAAAAGTGTACTCACCTGGGAGCATAATGCCTAAAGTTTGTTTTGTACCATCTGCTAGTGTAATGGCTCTGCTGGTTACTTTTCCATCAAAGTAAACGTTGGCTTCTTTGATCATGTCAATGTTTTTTAATTCTGTCATCTTATTTCCTATTTTTGTGTAATTTTGGTTTTTAATTTTTTGCTTTTAGTTCTTTTGCTTTGTTGTATGCTTCTGCGATGGCATCCATCATGGCAGAACGTACATTGCCTTTTTCCAGTGCTGCATAACCTGCGGCAGTAGTCCCTCCAGGACTCATGACACCATCTTTAATGTCTGCTGGGTTATCATGGGCGAGAAGAGGGGCAAAACCTTCAAAAAGTCCTTGTACCAAGACTTTGGCATCGGGTCGTTTAATGCCTTGTTTGACTGCACCATCGGCCAAAGCTTCAGCGATGAGTGCTAGGTAGGCAGGCCCAGAACCTGCTAAACCTGTGGCAATGTCAAGTTCATTTTCAGAATCAAGCCAGAGCGCCTTGCCTATGTGTTCAAAGATTTCAAGCGCAGAGCTTTTAAGGCTTTCATCTCCTGTGAGTGTGGTCATAGACTTTAAGTGTGCTGCACCTAAGTTTGGCATGGTTCTGACGATTTTCTTGGCTTTAATGTGTCTACTTAAACTCTCTAAAGATGTGCCTGCCAAGACAGAGTAGAGTGTCTCTGCTTCACCGATAAGTTTAGGTCCCAAGTCTGGTAAAGAGTAGGGTTTCACACAAAGTATGATGTGTTTTCCTGTGATGTCCTCGTCTCCAGAGAGTACTTTTGTACTAATGTTAGGTAAAGATTCTTGTAAGGCTTTGAGAGCTTTTTCATTTCTTCCTAAGACTTCTATTTCATAATGTTGTAACAAACCTTTGATGAGGGCTTGTGCCATGTTTCCATTACCAATAAATGTAAGTTTCATGCCTAACCTTTTTTACTAATTTAATTAGTAAAATAATAGCCAAATAGCTCTTAGCCTGCCATTTTCTAAAGTAAAATGTTATTTAGAGAGGTTTTTACTTTACATCTCTGCTTTATCTAGCTATGATTTGCATAGATTTAATATATCACTCGAGGAAGTAAAATGAAGCAAACTAAAAGGTTTTTTTGATGAAGGTTTTTTATGATGTTTGAATTTGCAGAGTATGTTGGTATTATAGCCTTTGCTATGTCTGGGTTTTTTGTAGCAGTCCGTGCAAAGTTAGATTTTTTAGGAGTACTCATCTCCGTTTTCCTCACTGCTTTTGGTGGGGGGATTATACGTGATGTGATTGTGGGTAAAGTTCCTTATACCTTTACCCATACCATTCCTACGGTGGTCGTCTTTACTTTAATGTTTTTACTGATTTTGTTTCGTTTTCATAAAAAGCAGAGTATTGAAAGTAGGTCTTGGTTCATTATCTCTGACTCTATTGGTTTGGTCTCTTTTTCTGTCACCGGTGCCTTCATCGCTTTGGAAAATCATTTAAATATTACAGGGGTTTTAGCACTCTCTTTTATTACCGCTGTTGGAGGTGGGATTACCAGAGATATCATCATTAATGAAGTACCTTTTGTGTTTAAAACAGGATTTTATGGCACGGTCTCTTTACTGGTAGGAGGGATGATGTTTTTATTGCATAATTTTGGAATGATGACTTTTTACCCTATTGCCGTTGTCTTTGTATTGGCTGTGGTACTGCGTGTAGTAGCGTATTATAAGAAGTGGTCGGTGCCACTTATTTAGAGCTATTTGTCCTAGAGGTACTTCACAAAATACTCTTCAAGCTCTTCTCTTTCTCTCTCAGACATAACTCTTTTTGGTATGACGTTAAAGTGCTGTGCACCCGCATAGAGAAGATAAAACTTTTCACTTTCTTTGTATTTAGTAAAAAGACTCCAAGGTAAAAGTTCTGCAGAGGTTTTTTTGTCTTGTTTGATGCCTTTTCCCGAAATGTGTAGGGTGACTTCGTTAGAGAGTATGGGGCTTTTGTTGTAAACCTTCTTGGCTTTGTAATCTGTAATCATACGTACAAAAAGAATGTAAAAAGCTATGGAGAAAAAGGCTGCAAAGATGTTAGTTACGACCTCACGGGTATTGGAGAAGTCTGTTCCTGCCAAGATGAGAAATGTTGCCAAACCTGCATAAAGAGAGATCATTAACGCACGTCTACCTTTTTTGTGATGATAGGCTACAGCCTCTTGGTATTCGTTGCGTGTGAGCTGATAAGTAATGTTCATTAAAAACCTTTACATAATATAGTTGGGCGTATTGTAGCCAAAGCTGGGTTTACTTTACCACAGAAACTGCACAGAGCATGACTATGATAAAAGAAAGTAAAGGAGTCACCATGTTGTATAAAATCAAAGCAAAGATTAAAAGTGAAATGATGAAAGATTTTTTCCTTGCTTTAATGGATGGCACAGTTGAAAAACTAAAGCCTGATGGTACTTACATCCTAAAAGCAATGAAAGAGGCGAAAATGTTAGATGCACACAGCATCGCTTGGTATGAAGGCTGTTATTGTGAAACACCTTTAAAACATGAGAGAGAAACAGTGTATGATAAATATTTGGAAGCCTTTGAAACAGAAATGGTTTATGAAGTCAAAGATGACATAACCGGTGCCTCCTTTTGGCTATACCTACAAGCGCATAGCCATAATGAAGCAGAAAAAAAAGCAGAAATGGTTTAGAGTAGACCTTTAGTTATAATGCCATTATGAAAAAAGATAAAGTACTTATTATTGGTGCGGGCCTTTGTGGGCTTTACAGTGCCTTATTACTACAAGATGATTTTGATGTGCAAATTATAGAAGCACGAGAACGTATAGGAGGACGTGTACATCAACTCTCCAATCATGACATGGGCCCTTCCTGGATATGGGGACATCAAAGAGAGATTTTAAAACTCATTGAAACGTTAGGTTTGGAGATTTTTGAACAGTATACAGAGGGGCTTTCATTGTATGATGCTCCTGATGGGGTACAGAAGTTCTCTTCACCCCCAGCGGCTAAGTCTTACCGTATTGATGGTGGTATGACGGCTTTACTTAGAGCAATACAAGAAAAATTACACTGCCCCCTACATTTAGCAGAACAAGTCCTCACTATTGCTTCGCTATCAAGCTCAGAGACTTCCGGCTTAGAGGTAGAAACCAATAAAGAAACTTACCATGTTACTAGGGTTATTTCTACTTTACCTCCAAGATTGGCAGCACAAAGTATTGTCTATAAGCCAGCTTTGGAGGCAAGCGTACAAAACACTTTAGAAAACATCCCTACATGGATGGGCTACTCTGCGAAATGTGTAATTGAATACCCTCATGCTTTCTGGAAAGTTGAGGGCTTGTCTGGCTTTACTTTTTCCCATGTAGGACCACTGAGTGAAATACACGATGCCTCAACAAAAGAACAGCCTGCACTTTTTGGCTTTGTACAGAGCTCTGTGCAAAATGATGAAATAGAAAATAAGGTCATCGAACAACTTGTACGACTTTATGGTACCCAAGCATCAGAGCCAACAAACATACATTTTGTAGATTGGAAAGAAGAAGAATATACTTCTACAGATGCCGATAAAAAACCTCTCTCAGCACATCCAAACTATGGCTTTGATTTGAGTCATTTTGAGGGGAAGATGTCCTTTTCGGGTACTGAATCTGCTATGAGTGACGGGGGTTACTTAGAAGGGGCACTTGTTGCTGCTTTACACGTTTCTGAAACAATAAAAAGTGAGACAAAAAATGATACCAACGATAGATAAACCCTGCATTAGACAATGTTGCCTCAATGAAAAAGATGTCTGTATGGGATGTTTCCGTACCTTTTCTGACATGCAGGTTTGGCGAAAAGTAAGTGTTGAAGAGAAAACAAAGATCTTAGTAGAAGCACAAAAACGTAAGGAAGCACATCATTTATCGATTAAGGCCAAATCTTTATAGTTTGTTGCTAATCCAGCTTTTAATCATGGCGAGTTCATCTTCACTTATAGTGTGTGCCTTGTCGTAACTTTTAAACTCAATGTCAAAGTCACCTTCTTGTAAGGTTTTGACTTGCGCTTCAGAAGTAGTGTAAGGCAACACATCATCTGAAGTACCATGTGTACAGAGCCAGTTTGCGTCTTTTAGTTCTTGATTCATCTCTTTTAAAAGTAACTCAGGGTTGTAAATGTACCCAGAGATTGCTAAATACCCTGCAAGTTTTTTCTTGTATCTTGCAGCAAACTCAAAAGTAAGCAGTGAACCTTGAGAAAAACCAAAGAGAAAACTCTCCTCTGCAGAAAATTGCGCTTCAAACAGTTCATCGAGTATGTCTGTAAGTATGGCAGAAGA
>CAUZVG010000088.1:0-6944 GCA_963583215.1 Campylobacterales bacterium
GTTTATTATTTTGGATGTGGTGTTCATTAAAGAGAACTTTTGTGTCTATATCTGTCCTTATAGCCGTGTGCAGTCAGTCTTGTATGATGACGATACCATTATGGCAGTCTATGACCCTATACGTGGGGGAGACATTTATGAGGGGCATGGGTATGAGAGAGAAAAACAATTTACAAAACAAAAAGAGTTACTCAAGGTAGATACGTCTGCTGAGTGTACCACTTGTGAGTCTTGTGTGACGGTTTGTCCTACACATATTGACATACGTAAAGGCTTACAGCTTGAGTGTATTAACTGTTTGGAGTGTGTGGATGCCTGTACGACTGTCATGGGCGCTTTGGGTAAACCCTCTTTGGTACAATGGTCTTCAGAGAAAGAGACCCAAAGACATGAGGGGAAAACCAACTACTTCAGAGGCAAAATCCTTGCTTATTTTGCAGTGCTTATGATAGTACTTGTGACTTTGTTTGTGATGGGTTCTAAAAAAGAACATATGTTGCTAAATATTAACAAGTCTACCAGACCTTACAAAATTTTAGACAAAGGTCTGGTGCAAAATGACTATATCTTTATGTTTTCTAACACCGATGGGAAAAGACATGAGTATTTTTTTGAAATTGTAGATAATGATAAAATCAAAATTAGAAGACCTAACGAGTCATTTAGCATAGGCGCAGGTAAGAAAAAGAAAACGGTGGTCATTTTAGAAGCCAAAGAAACATTGGGAGACAACAGCCAGAAAGATGTCTATACACTAGTGACCATTCGTGCCTATGCTTTAGATGAAAAAGAAAAAATTGTGGTCGATAGACAAGCAGTGTTTGTCTACCCGCACGAGGACATGCTTAAAAAATAGGTTACAATAAGTCTATTGAGATACAAAAAGAGGGAGGGATAAGATGGAAAAAGTATTGGTACTGGGTGGTGGTTTTGCTGGATTGGAAGCGGCTATCTTTTTACGTAAAGAGGGTTTAGAAGTGACTTTGGTCTCAGATAGAGATTATTTTTATATCTACCCTACGTCGATTTGGATTCCTACGGGAGATGTCACAAGAGAAGAGATCTCCATTCCTCTAGATAAATTGGCAATGAATCATGGATTTCAGCTCATCATTGACCCCGTAGTTGCGTTTAATGCCAAGGCAAAAGAAGTGACTTTGGCTTCGGGGAGAGTCTTGAAAGACTATGTTTACATTGTAGTGGCCCTTGGACAAGACAAAATGAAACATAAAGGCATGGAGCATACCTTGTCTATCTGTGGAAAGCCTGAAGAGGCTACTCTCTTGTATGAAAAACTTGATGCACTTATCTTAAAAGGTGAAGGTAAAATAGCCATGGGCTTTGGGGGTAATCCAAAAGACAGTTCGGCTGTGCGTGGTGGTCCAGCTTTTGAAGTACTTTTTAATGTACACAGGTATTTGAAGAAAAAAGGGGTGCGTGAGCAGATCGAGCTTACTTTTTTTGCACCTATGGAAAAGCCTGGACAAAAGATGGGGGACAAAGCCTTAGCTGCCATGGATAAAATGTTTAAAAAAGACAATATCCATAAAAAAGTGGGGACTAAAATTACTGCCTTTGATAAAGAGGGTATTGTTTTTGAAGATGGAAGTAGGTTGGATTCTGACTTAACCATGTTCATTTCCGCAGGTGAGGGGCATCATGTGTTAAGTGACTCAGGATTGCCTTTAAGTGATGCAGGGTATGTGAAAAGTAATGAATACAATGAAGTAGAAGGGTTTGAAGGCATCTATGCCATTGGGGATGTAGTTTCTCTCATGGGACCAAAATGGAGAGCCAAACAAGGACATGTGGCTGAGGTTATGGCTCGTAATGTCGCGTATAACATTTTGATGCACATGCAAGGGCTTAGTTCACGCTACAGTTATATGGATCATCTCAATATTCTTTGTGTGATGGACATGGGGTCTGGGGCAGCATTTGTCTATAGAAGTGAAACAAGTCAAAGTCTTATCCCCATGCCTTTGGTGGGACATTGGATGAAAAAAGGTTGGGGTTGGTACTGTCGTCACTCTAAGTTGGGGAACATTCCTCGTATTCCGGGTTTATAGGGTTCTGCAAGTCAAAGTTACGTTTGGTTAACCAATGAAGACTATACTTCTAGCTGTTTTAGTATAAAAAATGAAAAATATTGTTTAATTAAGACAAAATTTATCTTATTTAAGAGACAATGCTTTATTAAAAAATTAAAGGATATTAAATGGCAACAGTAACATTTAAAAATGACATCGTATGTAATCTAGGCGGAACAGAAGTAAACGTAGGTGATACAGCACCAATAGTAACAGTTGTAAACTGTGATCCAATGCTTCAAGATGAGCAAATTGGTGGAGAAGGTAAAGTACAACTTGTAATTGCAGTACCTTCACTAGACACTGGTGTATGTGATGCAGAAACTAGAAGATTTAATACAGAGGCTGCAAAACTAGACGGTGTAGAAGTAATTACAGTATCTATGGACCTTCCATTTGCAGCAGCAAGATGGTGTGGAGCAGCAGGGATTGAAAACCTTAAAGTATGTTCTGACTTCAGAAACAAAGACTTTGCAAACGCTTATGGTGTACTTCTTGCAGATGGTCCTTTAGCGGGTGTGACTGCTAGAGTTATCTTTGTTATTGGTAAAGACGGAAAAATTACTTATAAGCAAGTAGTTCCAGAAATCACAACTGAGCCTAACTACGACGAAGCAATTGCAGCAGCAAAAGCAGCGTGTTAGCACCTTAAGCACTCCATTCCGGAGTGCTTAAACTCCCTTTCCCATTTTTTTAAACCTTTCTTTCCTTTTCCTTTTATAACTGACACAAATTGTGCTAAAATAACATATGACAAAACTATTTAAATTTTTATTATTATCGTTTTTGACACTCCTTTTTACAGCCTGTGGACCGAACGTACCCAAAGACCAATATAATTTACAAGAGTGTAGAGAAGAGTTGCTTGAATCTACAGATTATGAACAAGATGGTGGCATAGACCGCATCGTTGTAGTCAAAAAAGATAGAAAAATGTACCTCTACAAAAATGGTAAAGTGCAAAAGACAATTCCTGTCTCTTTGGGTAAAAATCCTAAAGGGCATAAGCAGAAAAAAGGTGACTATCGTACCCCTGAGGGTGAATTTTTCATCCATAGAAAACTCTGTTCCCCTAAATATTATCGTTCTTTGTGTATCTCTTACCCTAGACCTTCAGACAAAGCTTCAGCTGCAGCGCGTGGGGTAAACCCTGGTGGAGACATTACCATCCATGCACAACCCAAATGGAATGCAGATGGAAAGGGAAACAGTTATACGCTTTCAAGAAACTGGACCCAAGGCTGTGTCGCGGTGACCAATGCAGCCATGAAAGAGTTATGGTACGCGGTACGCGAAGGTGTACCGATTACCATAAGATAAGGACAACACATCGCTTTTACACAAAAACAGATCGATAAATTTAACCGCCAGAAGTATATTACGGAGTTAGAGAAGATATCTAAAAACCTTTTTCGCATGTTAAGAGATGACAAAGTGAATGTAGAAAACTTTATGTTAAAATTTGAAGAACTAAAAAAGAAGTTTGACAAAAGAGAAGCCATACATTTAGACTCAGAGTATCACCAGCAACTCAAAGTCTATATTGTACGGCTTTACGCAGGAACATGTCTGAGCGCTGAGTTTACAGATAAAATGTTTGAAGACATCAGAGATGCAGAAATGTCGAACCTTAACCGTTTACAAAAGTTAAAAAATGCTACTTCTTACAAAAAAGACAAACATAAAGACAAACATAAAAATGAAGATTGGGGTTAATCTCCGCAAGAAAAAAGGAATAGTATGACACTTAAATTAAGCATTATGGCTACACTTAGCCTCTTGTTCTTTTCTGCCTGTGGAGATAGAACAAATTTTGGGAAACTAGATCAAAGTCCTTATATGACCAAAGAGTGTTTAAAAGAGTTGTCCCGTGGTGCAGATCTTTCAGGACCTCCTATAGATAAAATTGTGGTTTACAAGAAAAAACGCCGTATGTATACCTACTCAAAAGGGAAACTCATTAATGAGTTTCGTATCTCTTTAGGTAAAAATTGTGACAAAGGGAACAAAGTACAAGCAGGAGATTACCGTACACCAGAGGGCTCTTACCACATTGTACGTAAAAAGTGTGACAATAGACTTTACAAATCACTCATGATCTCTTACCCGAATGCAAATGATAAAGCACGTGCTAGCAAAAGAGGGGTAAAACCAGGAGGGTACATTACCATTCACGGTCAACCCAAGTGGAATGCAGATGGAAGAGGAGACAACTTTACACTTTCACGTGATTGGACAGAAGGCTGTATGGCTGTGCCAAATGCCGTGATGGACAAGCTTTGGTATGCCGTTGCCAATGGTGTAAAAATAGATATTCATGCATAATTTAAAATAATATAATAAATTTAGCTTAATTTCATGAATCTTATATTATCATATTGAATAATAGTGTGACCTTAAGGAGAAAATATGAAAAAATCGATCATCGCATTTGTTGCAGTATTGGCAACATCATCACTCATGGCAGGTGGAGACTTTCAACCAGAAGATGTTCCTGTAGCAGCAGTACCTGCTCAATCTTGTAATAAAAATACAGTTTTTAGAGAAAAAGATGTAGATCTTATGTGGCAAGATGCAACATATACAGATGCAGAACAAAGCGCATTTAAACGTGAGTACTCTTTAGGTAAAGCCGGAACACAAAGTCACGCAGCTAGATACTGTCAGAGCTTAAATTATGCAGGTTACTTAGACTGGAGACTTCCAACGTCTGATGAGTTGGCACATGTGCATAACATAGAAGGTCAAGTGTTTGATAACGTTACAGACAATGACTTTTGGTCATCTACACCAACAGAAAGAAATAAGTATTATGTGGTTTTTCCAGCGGATGCTATGATTTATGCACGTGCTGTAAGACAATCTAACTACGTTAGATGTGTACGTTGTACAAAATAAGTTAAAACTTTTAGAGGATCTTCACTTCCTCTTTAAGTGTGACAGCACAGTGCTTTAACACTTCCTCTTTGGCTAAATCTATCAAGTACTTCGCTTCTTCAAATGTTCCCCCACCTACATTCACTAAAAAGTTTGCATGCATATCTGACCATTGCATACCACCTTTTTTCAAGCCTTTTAACCCAACTTCTTCTATCAGTCTACCTGCGTAGTCACCCTCTGGGTTTTTAAAGGCCGAACCTGCTGAAGGTGTAGAGGGTTGATTGGAACGCATGTTCAGCAAACTGTCAAGTAGCGTTTGTGAAAATCCTTCTTTCTTTTTAAACCTTGCTGCTGTGGCAACACCATCGAGGTTTGCAAAACGGTATCCGTGGGGGATATCCTCTTTGTTTACCCAAACCCCATCAATTTCGACGGAGTCTAAGATATTAAACACTTCATAATCCTTCACCCCCGCATTCATAGCTAACATTCCACCCAGTGTACCGGGTAGCTTGGAGCAAAATTCAAAACCAGCAATATTGTGCTTTTTTGTATAAGAGAGAATACGCCCAGTAGGCATGGCTGCACCAATTTCTAGCATGTCACCCTCTTCTGTGATGTATGCAAAATCTTTAGAGAGCATCATGAGTTGAGGCGGGTTGGGGGAGATAAGAATATTATTGGCTCCTCCGATGAGGTATCTGTCACTAGGAGGGGTGTCATCTTTCTCTAACATGAGCACTTCTACCTCTTGGCCCACTTTAATGCTTGAGTACTTTGAAAAATCGATCGTTTTAAAAAACATGATAAACCCTTATTTCTAATTTTGAATTCCTAATTTTCACGTAGTGCAGAGTATTCTTTAGGGATGAGATAATCTTCTGTTTTCATAGAAGTCTCCCATAAGCCATGTTTAAACCCTAAAGCATAAAGTGTGTCTAGTGCTTTGAGTTGAAGAGAAGAGAGCTCCACAGACTCATCTGAAGCATACATATCTAAGTATTTTCTAAGCATTTCAGAAGAGATACGTACAAGATTGTCTGTTTCTAGTTTTTTACAGAGTTCTTCTTTTTTTTCATTGGCAACTTTTACACCCTCAATGAGAATGTTCTCTATGTCAATGGCACGGTTCAGTGGTAAACTTCGTCTGACAGCCATACCCCCAAGAGGAAGAGGTAAACCAACTCCAGCGAGTTCCACCCAAATGTCCCAGAGTTCTTTTTCTACTTCTAAACATTCGTCAAAGTCTAGTATAGATTCATGGATGAGTACACCTGCATCTACTTTGCCTGAGACTACCGCTTCTTCTATCTCAAGAAAGTCCATGTAGACAGGTCTCGCATCAGGGTAGTAAATACGAAAGAGCATAGCATTGGTAGTGTATTTACCTGAAAGGGCTACTTTGAAGTTACGTTTTAAGACTTTTTCTTTACGTTTTATGAGTTTTGGCCCATACCCTTCTCCAAAACTAACCGCAGTACGAAGCAAAGCATACTCTTCTTTAATGAGTGGGTACATCCCAAAGCTAATGGCAGAGACATCATAGGTCCCTTTAAGTGCTTCGACATTTAGGGTTTCTATGTCTAGTCCAATGTTTGTAAATTCATACCCTTTGGTGTCCACCCAGCCAAATTTAATGGCAAAGTACATGAAGATGTCATCCGCATCTGGAGAGTGTGCAAGTTGAATGGTTTTTGGCATAGATTTCTCTTGTTATTAAATTCTGTATATATGTGCATGTATTTTAGCATAAATAGTACAGAGGAGAGAATGCCCATACTTATGATAAATCTAAAAACATGTCAATTTGCAATATTTTTGCCTAATTCTTCAAATTTATATTAAACTGCCAACATGACTAAGTAAAACATGTTTATTTAGATAAAATTCAATATATTAAGAGGTGAAGGATATGACAATGGCAATGGACGCAAACAAACAAAAAGCACTAGATATAGCAATCAAACAAATAGA
>CAUZVG010000089.1:0-6864 GCA_963583215.1 Campylobacterales bacterium
TCCCACTCAAAACGATTAAACTTTTCCACCATTAAAAAGGTATGGGTGCCTTCAGCTCTCATGTCTGAAAAATCACCTCTTGCGATCCTTCGTCCCAGTGTATGATGATGAGAATCCTCACTACTTCCTGTAGTGATCAGATCACCTAAGCCTGCCAGACCGTAACTACTCCCTTTCTTAGCGCCCAAAGACTCAGCTATGGTATCAAGCTCATCTAAAGCCATGACCGTTAAAAAACCCAGTACATTCTTACTCATATCAAGCTCATCGATCATGCCAAAGGACTTATGCAGAGGCTGCTTTTATCCATCAGAGGCAAGAATGTTTTGACAAGATCTTCATGTGCATTGACCGGTAGACAAAAGATGATGATCTCAGCTTTTGGTACTAAACTCTCTAGAGCTAAAAAGTCTTTGCCATCAACAGCCGATCGGTTCCAGATAGAGACCTCATGAAAAGGTTCTAAAAGTGTCTGCATTGCATGACCCATCTCGCCGTAGCCAAGAATTAAGATCTCTTTTCTTATGGACATGAAGACCCCTTTTGTTGGCATTATTGCTTATATTTTACAAAGAATATACTTCGACACAGCATTTGGTTTTATTTCATTATCTTCATATTCTAAAGTAGCTGCACAAAATCTTTTATCTCATTTTGAAGCTCATCATAGGCCAATAATCCTGACTTAAGCTCATGGGGTATTTCTGTACTTGCTGCTCCTGCTAGGAGTCCAAGTATCATTCCCCTGTGTACATTATCGCCTCCTGCATTTGCATTGGCTAAAAGAGAGGCTTTAAAATCTGCCTTATTTCTTTGAAAGAGACACAGTAAAAGTGGCAGACCATGTTCAGGGTAACAAGATGTTGCAAAGCGTTTACCGATGATCTCATCATCGGAATACTCTTTTAACATTTTATTGACATCCAAATTGGTATTTGAAAATTCTGTATGGATCTTCCACATCTGCTCTTTTGGGATATTCCCCGGACCATTATGCTCCCTATATGTTTTTGAGAGTTCCTCGCCTGTGATCTTGATCAGCCTCACCTGTTCTGCATATTTGGAGATAGTCTTCTGAGGGTTTTCTCCTTTTAAAAGTGTATGCAAGAGTGGAACGAGCACGCCTAAAGCGGAAGAGATGTTTTCAGATCGGTGTGTTAACTGCTGATGCGAAATGGCAAGACCAAGCCCCTGATAAGGCTCTTTTGTCAGGAGTGAGAGAACCAGAGGACGTATTATGCCTCCGTGTGAACCAATAGACCAGACAGATCGTTGTTTCTGGGCACAGAGTTCAGGTGAGACTCCTTTGGAATAGTTTTCAAACCAGGCACGAATATAGATTTCACTGTAAGGATCTTTATTTTGTCCGGGTGTAGTCATGTAAGTGATGAAATCATCTAAAAACGTATCGGGGTCATAACTTCCTTTGCTAATGATTGAACGCATTAACACGCGTACAAGATGTGCACCCAAGGTGTTTGCTCCTGCTTTTAACCCATGATGATAATGATAGCGCTCATTCAAAGTCGGCATGGCATTTGCATGTTCGCCAGCGCGCTCAGCAATCTGTATGTTGATGTGGTTATATGAAGTGTCATAAAAACGGATATGCTCATGCAGAATATCATAGGAACGGCCAAGCTCTTTTGCTTTAGCAACATTGGGATGGTAAGCGTTTCCAACCATAAAAGATTCCGGATGAGGATGAGGCGCGTCATTGTACTGGGTAATAGACCCAAAATCCCTTTTAAGGTAATCAAGTCTGTAATACCAGTGTGCAGGCATGCAGAGGGCATCGGAGATAAAAAGTCCCCAAAGTGCATTTTCTATACGTAGTTTTTCATTCATGTCTCAATTCCTTGAGTATTTCAATGACTTTATTTGGGTCAAGACGTTTAGTATAATCTGCAGGAGCAAAAGCCAATTTGATTATACCCTTGGAATCAACTACATACGTGGCAGGTAAAGGCAATTCATAACTTTCATCACCATTGAATTCAGGAAGGTCAATGCCCATTTGTTTGTATAAGGGTTGTAATGTTTCATCAAGGGTATAGACGAGTCCAAATTGATGTGATACTTTATTTTGGACATCACTCAACACTTGGAAGCTCAAAGCATGTTTTTCAATGGATGAGAGTGATTTATCGGGTAAGTTTGGGGAGATTGCTACGAGTTGTGCACCAAGTTCTGTGATTTGTGGGAGTACATCTTGAAAAGCTTGAAGTTCAAGATTACAGTAGGGACACCATCCACCACGATAAAAATTGATGACAAGTGGACCATCTTTGAGAAGCATATCTGACGATATTTTTTCGTTCATAGCATTTGCCAAGGTAAATACTGGCATTTTATCACCTACTTTGAGGCAATTCTCTTCGATACCTGATTGTATGAGTGTTTCCGTACTTCTTTGCATGATGTCTAATACCTCTTGCGGTATTTGACCACTGAATCCTTCTTGTATTTTTTTGAGGTCTTCTTGTAAATTCATTACTTGTTCCTTTTATGCATCGTTTGAATTAGCATAGCAAATCTCTGTGTAGTATCTGTATACTTATTATCTGTATCTCCCTAATAATGATAGCTAGATCAGTTAATTCTCTACACAAGTATTGCACTCAATTTCATTATGCTTTGAAATACAGATAATATAATTTAGGAGTTGATGATGGATCTTTTTTCCCCGATACAAATAGGAAAATATACTTTAAAAAATAGAATTTTTATGGCACCACTGACGCGATGCAGAAGTGTTGAAGACAATGTACCCAATGACATGATGGCAAAGTATTATGGACAGCGGGCAAGTGCAGGGTTGATCATAAGCGAAGCGACGCAAATCTCAACTCAGGGGATCGGGTATCTTTGTACCCCAGGTATTCATACTCCAGAGCAGGTGCTAGGATGGCAAAAAGTGACAAAAGCCGTGCATGACAAAGGCGGTAAGATGTTTTTACAGCTTTGGCATGTAGGAAGGATCTCCCATCCTGACTTTCTTAACGGAGACCTACCGGTAGCGCCTTCTGCCATAAAGCCTAGTGGGGAAGTTTACACTTTGGAGGGTATGAAAGTTTTTGAGACTCCCCGAGCACTTAGAACAGAAGAGATAAAAAATATTGTCCAACAATATACCACTGCGGCGAACAATGCCATAGAAGCAGGCTTTGACGGTGTTGAGATACATTCTGCCAATGGATATCTCTTAGATCAGTTCTTGCGTGATGGAAGCAACATAAGAGAAGATGAGTATGGGGGAAATATAGAAAACAGAAGTCGTTTTCTTTTTCAGGTTATAAAAGCTGTAACATCAGAGATAGGAGCAGATAAAACAGGTCTGAGACTCTCTCCCAGTGGTACGTTTAATGACATGACAGACTCTGACCCAAAAACCCATTTTACCTACGTCTGTGAAAAGCTGAATGGATTGGGTCTTGCATACCTTCACATCGTAGATGCACTTGAAGGTGACATAAAACATGGGGCAAATATCGTAGCGCTTTCCATACTAAGAGATGCTTATAAAGGCGTGCTGATCACCAATGGTGAATATGATAAAGAAAGAGGTCAGGCGACTATACAAAAGCATCAGGCTGATGCAGTTGCTTACGGCGTACTCTTTATTGCAAACCCTGATCTGCCTGAACGTTTTAAAACGAACGCAGGACTTAATGATGCCGACCTCGATACATTTTATACACAAGATGAGAAAGGGTATACAGATTACCCCGTTATGAAATAATCCCTAACTCTTCACAGGCTTGGTAATCAAATACCCACCTACGAGCACAGGGATAATACCCATTATCTGACGAAGTTCAGGCACTTCATCTAAGTAGAGGTATGCAAAGATGAGTGTAAATACCGGAAGCAATGCCAGCATGGCTGAGAGCTTTGTGATGGTCAGACGGTTGAGCGCTTCTATCCACATGATCTTGGCAGCGACATAAATGCCTATGGCTATGAGAAACATGTAGGGAAGGGCAGACATGAAGTCTTCATAACTTACAGCAGGTTCTAAAAAGTAAGCTAGAAGTGCCACAAAAGGAAAACCTACAATGGTTCTAAATCCCAGTATGGTTTCAGCAGAACAGTACTCACGTGCACGTTTTTGATAGAGGTTTACTATGGGTGCAGCTGCTGAGGAAATAAGGATAAGCCAGTCACCTTTGTTAAAGGCAAAGTCTTCGGGAAATAAGACAATTAATGCCCCAATAGCCATAATGATAGCACCAATAAGGTGTATGGTATCCATTTTTTCTTTGCCTAAGACATTAAAATAGAGATAGGAAAAACCTACTTGTAAAAAGATGATGACAGCCATATTACCAGCTGTGGTGTATTGTAAACCTATGAAAATAAGTATAAAGATGAAGGTTATCCAAAAGGTAGTAAGGAGCAGGTCTTTGTATGCAGCTCTGTTTTTAAGCTCTTTAAAACGGTCACGTTTATACATAATAGCCATATAAAAAAAGAAAGCAATCACAAGACTATACATATAGGTGTGTATAGCTCCTACATAAGACATGGCTACGATGGAGAGTATGGGGAACCAGGCTTCAAGCACGGAGAGGCCAACCATCAGCACTTCACCTTCACGTTCTTTTGTCATCAATATCCTTTATTATTTTTAGTATTGTATCCAACTTATATGTAGCGAAGTACACAGAAAATACAGAAAGCACAGATAGTATTTGGACATTAATTTAAGGATACAAACATGAAACAAATGAAGTTACACTTTTTACTCTTAGGAATTTTCCTCTCATCCACTTTTCTTTTTGCGGGGGAAGTTTCTACTACGGGTACACTAAGCATCATGCTTGGTGCTTTAGTCTCAGGTTTGTTACTCACTTTTACACCCTGTGTTTTACCCATGGTGCCTATTGTCTCGAGCATCATTGCAGGGCAGGGTAAAGATGTTACTAAAACCAAAGCGGTGATGTTGGCTACTTCTTATGTATTGGGTACTACGGTGACTTATGCCCTTATGGGTGCATTGGCAGGGGCTACAGGTGAGCAGTTGCAAGCATACTTCCAAAATGTTTGGGCCATTGGCACCATAAGTATGGTTTTTGTTCTCATGGCACTCTCTATGTTTGGGCTTTATACCATTCAATTACCGTCTTTTATACAGTCTAAACTCAATGCTGAGTCACAAGGTATGAAAGGTGGTAAAATGGGTGCTGTCTTTTTACTAGGGATGATCTCTGCACTTATTTTGGGTGCTTGTGTCTCTCCTGTACTCATTTCATTCCTCTCTGTTGCCATCTCTACCTCTGATGCAACACTCGGAGCTTTAACCATGTTTTTCTTGGCTTTAGGTATGGGTGTGCCACTCATAGCACTTGGATTTGGCGCAGGGTATCTCATCCCAAAAGCTGGAATGTGGATGGACAAAGTGAAGTACTTTTTTGGTGTGCTTCTTTTAGGGGTAGCTATAGAGATATTTTCTACTTTAGAACTTATAAATACACTCTTTTTATGGGGAGCTTACGCTGTAGGTATCGCTGTCTACCTTGGTGCAACGCAGGCTTTAAGTTCTGAGAGTACAGGTTGGCATAAACTTGAAAAAGCATTTGGGACGATTGTGCTTATATCGGGAACTATTTTGCTTGTGGGTGCTGGCTATGGTCAAAAAGATATTTGGTCGCCATTGCCTAATGAAGTGCAGTACATACAAGAGAAAGGCGGAAAAGTAAAACTCTCTGGCCATTTACCTTTTGAAGAAGTACGTAGCCTTACAGGCTATGAGATAAAAAGAAGACAAGCTATGGATGAAGGAAAAACACTCATACTCTTTTTTCACACAAACACTTGTCCTGTGTGTAAACACTTAAGAGAGACAACCTTTAAAGATGCACGTGTACAAGAGATACTTAAAGAGAAATATGTAGCAGTCTCTATCAATATTTCTAATGCCACCGATAAAAAGATCATTGTGCTTAAGAAGAAGTTCCAAGTCTTTGGACCTCCCGGCTTTGTCTTTATTGGATCAGATGGTAAAGAGAAAAAAGATAATCAGTTCTACGGATACCAAGAACCAGAAGAGTTCTATGATACCTTAGACCTCATAGCAGAGTAAAACTCTGGCTATGGTCTTCTCCACCCTCTTAATGCCCTTACGTTAAGAGAATATATGTATTTAATTCTTTTTTAGCAGAGGTAAAGTATCTAACTTTTCATTACAGTAGGCATAGTCATCTAAATTCTCTAACCACTCTTTTGGAATGGCATTTATGCCTTTAAATGCACCAAGTACCATACCTATGGCTATGGCACGTGAGGCATTGTCCCCTCCTACCATGGTGTTGGCTTGTAGTGCTTTTTTGAGACCATCTTCGTCATCTGCATATTTGAGTATAAAGTATACGGCTCCTGGTAATGTGCCTTCTGTAGGACTGGCTTTTCCTACACGTATAGGCTCGGAGCGTCCAATGTCCCAAAGTCTTGCCATAGAGGTGAGAGCTATGTCATCTACAAAAGGCTCTTTGGAGAGTTCGCTTTCTGGGTCTGTGGCTTCTTTATGTTTGGCAATGGCTTGAGAAACTTTAGAAATGATAAAAGGATTCATCTTCATGGCTACTAACTCCATAGCCTCAGAGGGATGCATACCGTTAATTACTCGGTGCGTTACACGGGCAAAAAACTCTGCACCACTCAAAGCTTCTTCACTGGTATGGGTAAACATAGCTTGTCTGGCAACTTTGGCCAAAGTCTCTTCATCATCATAATAGGCATGGGCAGCCACATGGCGAATGGCCATTGCGTTAGAGATGCCACCTAAGGCAGCGACAGGTTTCCCTGCTTGTACTTGTGCAAAAGTCTCTTTGGTCATGGTACAAATCCACGATCCCCAGTTGT
>CAUZVG010000090.1:0-6797 GCA_963583215.1 Campylobacterales bacterium
TAAAGAGCCAGGTAGAAAAGTAGGTCAACCAGACAACAAAGCGTCTCACTTCTTCGTAGCTCAGTACTGGGCTGATGCACTTGCAAAAGGTTCAAGCGCGACTTTAGCGGCTAAATTTGCACCTGTTGCTAAAGCACTACAAGACAATGAAGACAAAATCATTGAAGAGCTTTTAGCTGTTGAAGGTAAAGCACAAGACATTGGTGGTTACTTCCATCCAAATGATGCGTTGGCATCTAAGGCAATGAGACCTTCTGCTACACTTAACGCTATTATTGACGCTATATAAGCTAAAGCTTTATGGCATTAGTTTAATGAGGGTAGATTTTAAATTACCCTCAGCTTTCCCTCTAGATTAAACTTTGGGAAAACTCCTTTATAAATAAAGAAAAGTTACAAAAATTAGGTAGTAAAAATAGATAGTTTTCAAATGAATATTTGAGTAACAAAGCAAGAAATATGCTTTGTTTTAGGGGAAGGAAAAGCGCTTATGCTTCTTCTTTAGCAGCTTTCGCCGCTTCTTTTTCAGCAAGTTTTTTTGCTTTTTCAGCTTCTTTTTCTGCAGCAAGTTTAGCCGCTTCCTCTGCTTTCTCTTCTGCCGCTTTTTTCGCTGCTTCAAGTGCTACAAGACGCTCAGCTTTTTTCTCATCTGAAACTTTTTTAACCACAACCGTCCAGTCCACTTCGTTAAACTTCAAAGAGTTCATCAAGTCGTGTCCTGTGCCGTTAATGACATCTGCAGACTTTTGAATAGATGAAAAATCACCTACTTCAAAAAGAAATATTCCTACTTCATCTACTTTGATACCTTTATCAATAAGCTCAAGCATTCTGTCATAAAAATCGTCATGTAAATGTCTTAAATCATATCTTTGCATTATCTGTCCACCTCTCCAAATACAATGTTTGTTGTACCAATAATCGTAACAACATCTGCGATGTATACTCCAACAAGAAGTTTCTGAAGTAAACCCGTATGAAAGAAACTTGGTGCTCTACATTTAAGTCTGTAAGCATAAGGCTCACCCTCTGACTTAATGTAGAAACCAAGTTCACCTTTTGGTGACTCAGTTGGCACATAAACTTCACCTTTTGGGGGTCTCATACCTTGAGTAACAAGCACAAAGTGTTGCATAAGCGCGTAGTTTTGTGTCATGATCTCTTCTTTAGGTGCAGAGATGTACTGAGGTGCATGCGCCATCAATTGTGGCTCTGTCTCTTTATACATAGGGATAAGTTGTCTAATGATTCTTGTAGACTGTCTCATCTCTTCCATATAGAGTTTATAACGTCCATAAGAGTCACATCTGTCAGAAGTAGGAATGTCAAAGTCAAGCTCTGGGTAAAGTTCGTACGGCTCTTCTTTTCTAATGTCCCATTTGACACCAGACCCTCTAAGCATTACACCTGAACAACCCCAAGAAAGTGCGTCTTCAGCAGAGATAACCCCTACATCTTCAAGACGCATTTTCCAAATACGGTTTTTCGTAAGAAGTGCTTCATAAGTATTTTTAACTTCGTAGTCTACTTTGTCACAGAATGCAGCTGCATTTTCTAACCAACCCTCAGGTAAGTCAAGTGGCACACCACCAATACGCACTGCAGAGTGAGTCAATCTCGCACCACAATAGTCTTCCATAAGGTCCATTGCAAATTCACGCTCACGAAAAGCGTAAAGGAACACTGACATGGCACCAACATCTAGGGCATGTGTTGCCACAAAGAAGAGGTGAGAAATGATACGGTTAAGCTCAAGTAACATTGTTCTAATCACTTGCGCACGTCTTGGTGCTTCAATGCCTAAGAGTTTTTCAACTGCCAAAGAGTACGCATAGTTGTTAGAAGTTGACGCGATGTAGTCAAGTCTATCTGTGGTTGGCAAAAACTCATTGTATGTCATGTTTTCAGCCATTTTCTCAATACCACGGTGTAAGTAACCTATATCTGGATAAGCTTTAACTACTTGCTCACCGTCTAGTTCAAGAACAAGTCTTAACTGACCGTGCGCTGAAGGGTGCTGGGGACCGAAGTTGATGACCATTGTATTGTCATCACGCTCAAAATTGAGGTTTTCAAAAAATGGCGTTAATTTATTGGATACTTGCATGTTCGCCCCTATCTTCTCTCATCTAATTGCTTAGATTCTTTTTTGTTGTAGTTTACAAGTGCTGTTTCGCTGTACTCAATGGCTTGTTCTTCTTCTGAGTACTCCGCACCAAATGGTACTTCGTATCCAACTCTTGAGAAACGTTTAGTGTCTTTGATATCCACTTTCGCAGGGTCTCTATTTTCAGGCCCAATGATGTCACGGTACTCTTTACCAAAGATTTTATCTACTTCATACCATGAAGCAAACTCATCTCCCTGAAGAGGATATGTTTTAAGTAAAGGATGTCCTTCCCAGTCATCAGGCATAAGGATACGCTTTAAGAATGGGTGATTGTTTACTTTAATACCAAACATGTCGAACATTTCACGCTCAGCAAAGTTTGCAGATTTGTAAAGTGGTTCAATACTTTCAATCGCTGCACCATTAGCTAAACGACATACAACTCTTATTCTTTTAGCTTCAGTCACATTAAGAAGTTGCCAAAAAAGTTCAAACTCATTGTCACGTGCTAGGTAGTCCACTGCTGATTGCTCAGAACATTGGGTATAGCCGCACTCTTCTTTAAGTGTTTTCATTACTTTAAAGTTGTTTGTCGGGTCAATGTGAAGTACCAATTGGCCTAACTCTACATAAGATTCTGTTACGTCTGCACCTAGGGCTTTTACGACCGCTGCAAAATGTTCATTTTCTACTTCTGATCTAGGTACACGAGGTGACACCCAAAATCTGTCTGTGTAATACGCCTTACCTTGAACGTTGTCTTTTGGTACATATTTTCTCATACTATATTAACCTCGCTCTTTTACCTGTTTGTGTTGTCAAATCTTGCTTTGTGTTTTTCTTCATATCCGAAGATTCTCTTCGGATTTTCTTTTGAAGCATCATCATTGCATACTGAAGTGTTTCAGGTCTTGGTGCACAGCCTGGCAAGTAAATGTCTACAGGGATGATTCTGTCAACCCCTTGAACCGTTGCATACGTGTTAAACATACCACCAGTGTTGGCACAAGAACCCATAGAAATTACCCATTTAGGCTCTGTCATTTGGTCGTAAAGACGTCTTGCAAACTCAGCGTGCTTTTTAGAAAGTGTTCCAGCCAAGATCATAACATCAGCTTGTCTTGGAGAAGCTCTAAAGATGGTTCCCATTCTATCGAAGTCATAACGTGATGCACCAGAAGCCATCATCTCAATCGCACAACATGCGAGTCCATAAGTAAGCGGCCAAAGTGAGTTTGAACGCCCCCAGTTTACTAGTTTGTCTACCGAAGTCAGTGCTATCGGTAAGCCAGCTGAGCTGGCGTAATTTACTTGATGCTGTGCCATTCAAGTGCTCCTTTTTTCCATGCATATACGAAACCAATCGCAAGTAATAATATAAATAATAACATCTCTGCAAAACCAAACCAACCAAGTAGCTTAAAGTCAATCGCCCATGGGAACATAAATATGATCTCTACATCAAACAGAATAAACAAAAGTGCTATCAAGTAAAACTGTACTGAGATCGTGTTCGGCTGCTTTGTTACCTCTGGTCCACATTCGTAAATTGAGAGTTTAAGCTTTTCCGTGTCTAGTCGTGCCATTTTTCTAGAAACAAAACGTGCAGCCCATAGTGTTGCGGGGAACGCTACTGCTGTTAACGCGAATAAAACAAATACACCAAAATAGGGATGTTCTGTAATTACATGAGTCATATCAAGTCCTTCATTTTTTCCGTCAATTTCTACCACTATATACTATAGGACCGAAAATTCTCAGAATATTAGCTTTATATTATCTAAAAAAGCATTAAAAAAATTCTCTACTCCCAAGTATTTGTCAGGATAGCTTTCAGTATGTAACTATGCGAAACAAAGAAAAAAGGGCTACAATGGTAAAAAAACGAAAGGATACGTCTCATTATGTCTAAGAAATACACCAATATCATCTACTGGATTGCCATGGCCGGCATCCTTGTTTGGTTTGCCTATACCAAAGGATGGATACTTGCAAACTTTGAGTCTATCGAAGCCAAACAAGCACTACATTACCTTGAAAATGACAACAATGTCACCCTTTTAGACGTCAGAACTGTGGCAGAGTACAAAAAAGGTCACTTAAGAGATGCAACACTCATCCCTGTAGATGCATTGGCTGACAATTTGGGCATGCTAAAAGCAGACAAAAACAAAAAAATTATTGTCTATTGCAGAACAGGCAATCGATCCATCACTGCTTCACGCATCTTGGAGAAAAATGGTTTTACCCCTTTAAATGTCAAAGGTGGCATCATCCAACTCATGGCTGAAAAAGCAGAGATTGTGATATCGAAATAACGCCTAGGGCCTGCCAGACACACCTTTTACAAATCTAAATCTTGAACCCCATACTTTTAGTACCTTCAAAACTTGAGCCTAACTCTTTTTCTATCTCTTCTAAGAAATCTTGGTTTGAAAAGACGGACTCATCACGCACGGCAACTTTATAGGCCGTGTTTTTAATGATGAGATTGATTTGCCCACCGGTGAGTTCGTGCTGTGCTAAGAGTTTCATGTCAAAACTTTCATCATAGTCTGCGCCTTCAGGTAGCATAAACTGCCAAAGACGAAGGCGTTGTTTTCTGCCTGGTTTTTTAAACTCAATTTTGTAGTTAAAACGTCTTGAAAATGCTTTGTCAATGTTGCCAAGTAAGTTGGTTGTTGCAATGAGTATGCCTTCAAACTTTTCTATCTGTTCTAAAAAAATGTTTTGCATTTGGTTATGCATTTTGTCTGCTGATGACCCTGCACCTTCAGAACGTGCCGATAAAAACTGGTCTGCTTCATTCAGTAGTAAGATGGGTTCTACTTTTGCTTTTTTACTCAAGTCTTTAAAATCATCAAAGATTTTTCGTACATTTTTCTCAGATTCTCCCACATACATTGACAAGATTTTAGAACAGTCAAAAGATAAGATAGGACGTTTTAAAGTTTTCGCCAAAGAGACGGCTGTCATTGTCTTTCCTGTCCCTGCTGCACCATAAAAGATGATGCGTGCATCAATCCCTTTACGCTTGTCTTTGATTCCCCATTCTTTGAGTTTTTTAAACACATCTTTGTCAACTTGTTTGACAACATTGTTTAGTGTTTCTCTTGTTTTTGGATGAAGCACGACATCATCAAGTGTCGTGCTAGGTTTTAAGTACTCAAAAAGGTCTTGTTCTTCTACCAAAGCATCAAGTTTTAACTTGGTTACTTTTTTCTTCTTTTTAGGATGGATAATCCTTTGCATCACCTCTTCTTGTAAGTAAAAAGCGCGACTCACGCCACCAAACATGTTGAGTATCTCTTCATAATCAATGATGTCATCGGTAATGAGTTTTGCACCATCTTCAAGCAAAGCACGATTTTTGATCTTTTCATACTCATCAAAAGAGATGAGTTCAATGAGGGTGTTCATGTCTCTAAACTGCCCCTCTCCTCCTGAATACTCTTCTTTTAAAAGTGCAAGAAAAATACGTTTCTCTTTTTCATCTAAGTCTTTTTCTTTAAAAAACTCTTCTACGACAATAGGTGCTTCCGTCATCTTGACACGCTCTTCAATACGTTGTGTCAAAAGTGTCAACTTGTTTTTTAAACGTCCAATACTCAAAGAGTTGTCAGCAAAACCTTGTTTAAAGGTTGCTATATTGTGCAAGAGCGTCACCATATCAAACTGATCTTGCAAATACTCCAAATGATCCGTGTAAGGTTTAACCGCTGGCAGATAAATCTCCAAAGAACCTTCTTCCAATAAACGTAAAAGTGAAATACTTGGTGTCACAGAAGCAGATAACAGTTCTAACTTAGAAGATTCGTGTGCTTTGACTTGTCCAAAACTCACCTGTATGAGCCACCCTAAGTCTAAAAGGTTTTTGACCAAACCTAGTTTTTTAAGATACGTATACCCATCACTTCCAAAGTTGTCTTGCAGTATTTGAAGTGCAGAAATCTCTTCGAGTCCTGAGACATAACGCTTACAAATGTATTGGATGAGTTTTGCTTCTTCTTTGGTACATTTTAAGTGCCCAAAAATAGATGTTTTGGCAACATCTTTGCTCTCTATAAAGTCAATAAGGTGTTTCAATCTTTTTCCTAATGAATTGAAGCCTAGGAATATCTATCATGTAAATATCTATCATTCATGGGCCTCAACAGTTATACTTTGAGTATAACAAAGATTTGCTATACTCTAGTTATCAAACTTTTAAAGAGAATTATGCCATTTTTTAAAAACCTATTTTCTAAACCTTGTCGCACACAACTTACCGTCAGCTCTTCCAATGGCTTTCACCTTAGACCTGTGGCACAGTTTGTGGCTTTGGCAAAATCGTTTAGCTCTTCTGCGGAAGTCCACTTTAAAGACAAAGCTGTGGATGCCAAAAAAGTCTCTGCACTCCTCTCTCTTTCTTTAGAAAAAGGGGACAGCTTCACCCTCGCTATCCAAGGCAAAGGAGCTTTACAAGCCCTTGAAGAATTAGAAGCACTTTTTTCTACCCTCATGCAAGAAGATGTAGAGATACAAAACATAGAAAAAACGTCTCACGCTTACTCAAAAGCTTCTTATGAAGGAGACATTATCGCAAAAGGCATAGCCATTGCACCTCTCTATGCCTATAAAGACGAGATCATACGCCATACAAATACTTTAGGTTTTTCTGAAGCGATTCAACTCAGTATTGGCGACT
>CAUZVG010000091.1:0-6794 GCA_963583215.1 Campylobacterales bacterium
ACTCAGGGTAGGATAAAATTCATCATGGAAATTGGGATTGGCTTGCAGCACTAACTCTTTACTTGGACTATTTTTAGCCAAATAATACGGACCCGTTCCCACAGGGTACCAGTTCAGTGTCAAGTTCTTAGAAATGAGTCCTTTTTGTTGGTAAAAAAGGTCTGCCTCCCAAGGAATCGGTGCAAAAAAGTTCATAGAGAGCCAATAAAGAAACTGCGGGTATTTCCCTTTAATGCGAATGACTAAGGTATGGTCACCTAGCACCCTCACACCTTCAATATCAAAAAGACGTAAATCAAGCTTCTCACCCTTCTCTTTTTTCTCTTTAGCAAGTTTAGAAATCATAGTTGAATACGTTTTTAAGCCTACAATATAATTAGACATATTGTCCAAAATAGGGGAATGATACTGTCGTACAGCCATACGTTTAATGGCATAAGCATAATCTGAAGCAGACAAATACCTTGTTATCTGCACTTTAAAATCTTCTAGTTTTTCTATCTTTTCTAAATCTTCTTTAGACATGTTTCCATAAAGTAATGCACCTTGCTCATCTTTGGCAAAAGCAGGATGGTCTTGAAATGCTATATCTTCACGAAGGGTAAGCACGTACTCTGAAAAAGCTACGCTATTGTCTAACTCATCCACAGGATTTCCCTCTGCATCCAAATAAGTGACTTGTGGCATCTCTGTCAAAGTTAAAGGCTCAAGCGTATAAGGTCTTTTCAAATAATTGTATTGCAACGGTGGCTCATAGATTTGTCCTAAAAAAGCCCATTCGTTAGCATTGTAAGAGATGACGGGATCTAAATGTTTAGGAGGGGAAGAAAAAGCCGCAAAAAGGGTGTCAGATTGCATCTCTTTTTTGTTATGAGGGGCATTCCAGGCATTTGCCATAAGTGTGGCAGTCAATATCAAAAGTAAAAATATATATTGCATTCATCCACCCATTAAAATATTCATTTTTACACAGTACTTACTTGTAATGATTATACTTTGATAGGGTTAATATTGGTTGGGAAAGGGGAATAAAAGAGAAAAGTTTTTGCAAGAGACAAGCTCTTGCAAAAGATGGTATAAAAAAGTGAAGAGACTATCTTTTTGAGAATTGTCTAGATCTTCTTGCTTTTCTTTTACCTGGCTTCTTACGTTCAACAACTCTAGAGTCACGAGTAAGAAGACCTTCTGGTTTAAGAAGGGCTCTAAATGTTGGTTCAAATTCAACCAACGCTTTAGTAATACCATGTTTTAAAGCATCCGCTTGTGCAGAGTAACCACCACCAAGTGTAGTTGCTTTAATGTCCATGTTATCTAGTTGCTTAGTAAGCTCAAGTGGAAGTCTTACTTTCATTTTAAGTGTTTCATGTCCACCTAACCATTGGTCAAGAGTCTTACCATTGATAAGTATTTCACCTTTACCTGGAGTCATCCAAACTTTAGCGATAGCCGCTTTTCTTTTTCCTGTTGCATAAATAGTTGCCATGATTACGCTTCCTTATTGATTTGTGCAGTATGTGGGTGTTCAGCACCAGCATATACTTTAAGTTTTTTAAGCATCGCACGACCAAGTGTAGTCTTAGGAAGCATACCTCTTACAGCCAATCTGAAAAGTTTTTCAGTGTGGTTTTCTAGCATATCGTCAAGTTTTTTACTTTTAGTTGAACCAAAGTAACCTGAGTGAGTAAAGTACTCTTTTTGCTCTAGTTTAGCACCAGAAAATTTAGCTTTTTCTGCGTTAATGATTACTACGTAATCACCACAATCTACGTTTGGTGTAAATGATGGTTTATGTTTACCTCTAAGAAGTGTTGCTACTTCAGTTAAGATACGTCCAAATGTTTTACCATCAGCATCGATCAAAACCCAGTCACGTGTTACATCAGCAGGTTTTAGTACCTTAGTCATGTTCATGATTTGTCCTTAATTATTATAAGCTTTCGCTTTTAGTGGGAGAATAATACCCACTTAACCTTAAAATTTATTTAAATTAAGATTAGTTTAAGGTTAAGACCAAAAATCACTTAGACATCTTCAATTTCAATGCCTTCTTCTAACAGATAAAGTATTTTCCCTTCTACTTTTTTTCCTGTAATAGTAGAAATGGCCTTTTTATAATACCCCACTTGACTCTGATGTTTCAAAGCATACTTTTTAGAACTCTTATAATCTATGACTAAATGATACGCTTCATACTCCAAAAGTAAGTCAACCTGTTTGAGTTCACCTTCATAAGCAAGTGATTGTTCTTTACGTATTTTGGCACCTTTTAAAAGCTTTTGAAAAGTCTCATTCTCTATGAGTGCCTGCACTCTTTTTTCTATGTGACTCAAATGTATATCACTTAGTTGTTGGCCATACTTGTTTTGTACAGCCATCATTGCCAATGTCACAGACTTTGCATCAAAAGCACCTAACATTTCTAAAGCATAATGCAGGGCTGTACCAAACAAGATGGCTTCATAGTCTTTCTCTTCCACCTCTTCTTGTTTCACTGTCTCCTGTACCCCATAGTTTGAAAGTACCACCCTAGACGAAGTCTGCTCACCTGCATTCCTAAGTGCTAAGTCTTCATTCCTAATTTCTAAGCTTCCTAACTTCATCACTTCCATACCTAAAGCATCAAAAAGCGAGTCTTTAGCTTTGCGTATGACGATGAGTCCTTCAACTGCGCGGGTGAGTGCCACATAAAGTACATTCATACTGTCTTTTGCCGTGGAGACTTTACGCGCTTCTACTATCTCAGCATAGCCTGCATCAAAGTTTTCTCTTTTTGCCATACGGTAAAGTATGCGTTCGATGTATAAACGTTCATCATAATGGTAAAGTAGCGCTGTGGTATCTGGTTTTTTTCTTTTCACCTTGTCTAAAAGAATGACATACGCAAACTCTAAACCTTTAGAACCATGAATCGTCATGATCTTGGCACCATGCACAGTGTTAGACGCCACAGCCATACTTGAAGTAGCAAACTCTTCTAAAAGTGTAGGAATGTCTTTTTGTTTCCCCGCAAACTCTAGTAGTTTCAAAATGTTTAAATCATTGTCAAAATAGCCAAACTCACGTACCAATCTGTCAAGTACTTGTAAGGGGGACATAAATGCAGAGAACCAAGACAAGTCTACTTCCAATAGATTTTTACCAACCTTTAAAAGCAAAGCTTCTGCATCAATCTTCTCTCCATAAAACAAATATTCACACATGGCAACTAGAGCAGCAATTTTAGGCATATTTTTAAGGGATGAAGAGGTCTTAAGTAAGGTAGCTATACCCTCTTTTTGACAGGCTTCTTGTAGACTCTGCCCATCTTTGTTGGTGGAGACTAAAAAAGCAATGTCATCCACATGTACCCCCGCGTCTAATAGTTTTTGAGCTTGTGTTGCTGCTTCGTCTATAAGTGTTTCTGACTCTAAAACTTCCACAAAACCATCAATTTTTTCTCCTTCACGTTTCAATCCATTAGCTTTTTGAGGTACATACCCTTTCATGTGAGGTTCAAACCATCGGTTGACTTGTTCCACCACATGTTTAGCGCTTCTATAGTTGGTGTCCATTTGTTCAATCTCAATACCATAACGCTCAGCCACTTTATCAAAAAGTTCTTCTACCCCACCACGAAAACGGTAGAGTGACTGTTTGGTGTCTCCTACATAAAAAAATGTTTTAAACTCACTCTGTCCTTCTCCTGCAAAGATTTCATCGATAAGAGGTTGTAAAAGTAAAAACTGCAAGGTCGATGTATCTTGAAATTCATCTAAAAGAATGTGTTTAAACTTTGCATCTATTTTAAAATACAAAAATTCCTTACTCATACTCTCATGTAGCAGTCTATAGGTAAAATAGGTCAAATCATCAAAACTTAACACCCCTGAACTTTTAGCAGTACTAATATTGGCATTTTTATAATAGTCGTAAATTTTAAAGAGATTTTGTAAAACAATGGCCTCTTTGACTTCTGCCCATTTTGAAAGTGATGTTTTGAGTCTGGCATACACAGATTCTAACTCTTCATTGGCAACTTTTTTAAACCAGCTGTGATCCACCAAATACTCATTTTCGAAAAGCTTCTTAATAAACAGTTCTTTAGTACTTTTGGTTTCAAACTGTTTTTTACAACGATCCGCTGCAGAGGCTGAGCTTAAAGCTTTTATCATTTCCAATCGCAAGGCTTCGACCTCTTCTTCATACTTTGCCAAGTGCAAGTCGACTTCTTCACCTTGTGGTAAGAGAGGATCCACCTTATAGAAGTTTTGCATCAAATCAAAGATTTTCCCAAATCTTTTGTCTTCAATGTCCATCGCCAACTTTACAAGGTTTGAGAGTAAACCTTGTGCTTGCACTTCATCTAAAAAATGTTTTTCAAGTTCATCTTCTCCTTGCTCTTTGGTCACAAAGTCAGGTTCAAGCCCAAGTTCCAATGAAGCAGAACGTAAAATACCCGAAAAGAAAGAGTCCAAAGTCACAATATACGAGCTACTCGATAAAAAATTTCTTAAGATTTCTGGCTGTTTTTCAAACAAGACTTCTTTTGAGAGTCCTGTTTGTACGACAATTGCTTCTAAAAAAGCTTCATTGTCTCCTAAGTTTCGTAAAGAGTCTAGTACCCTTACACGCATCTCTGCCGCTGCTTTGTTTGTAAAGGTGGCTGCGAGTATGCTGGAAGGTGCTTCTCCCATAAAAAGCAAAGAGATGTAACGCACAGAGAGTGCAAAGGTTTTACCTGAGCCTGCAGAGGCTGAGAAGGCTAAATGTGCTTTAAAATTCATAGGTAATCTCCTCTTCCACACAGCAAAGTAAACTCACAATATTTACATTTTTGTAAGTCTTCACACTTGCTAGCCACAAAACTTTTTGTCTGTTTGAGTGTGATGATATGTTCTGCCAATAATTCATTTCTGTCGTCTAACAAAGTGACTTCTTGCATCTCTCCACCTTCTAGTATTTTTAAAAATGCCAAAGAGATGTTTTGGTATTTACCTTGAAGTAGATGCCAGTAAATACTCATTTGAAAGTCAGATATTTTATCAGGGTTGAGTGTCTTTGGTTCTTTTTCTACTTTACCACTTTTGTAGTCTAAGACCAAAGTGCCTGTGGCATTTTGATCAATACGGTCAATACGCCCTTTAAACTTTAAGCCCCCTATGTCACAGCTAAACTCTTCTTCTCTCTGAGTCACTTTCCAACCTGCATTAAAATGCTGGATCTGTTTTTGCACATACGGTTTGAGCTTCTCTTTCCAAAGTAACTTTCTGTATGCTGTTTTGGCATCCTCAAAAGGTAAAAGTGCATCGAGGGTTTTGGCTAAAGTAAGATTTAATGCTTCTTCATCAAGGTATGCATCTTGTCTTGCATGTACCTCTTCAAGGACTTTATGTAAAAAAGACCCTTCATTCAGTTCATCATCTTCTTTGGCTTGTAACTTTTTAATATAGCGATAATAATATTTACGTTGACAATCCAAGTACGTTTTGAGCCGTGAAGCAGACCAAGTAATGGTATGCGCATCAAAATGTTCTACTTTAGGGTCTTCTTCCTCTTTTAGCTCAGAGCTTTGATCATAGAGCAAGTCAAACTGTGCTTGACTCTGTTCTAAAGTTTTAAGGCCTAACTCATACAAGAAAGGTGAAGGCAGTTTATTGTCAGAAGAACTGTATAAAATGACGGAGTGTGCAGCCTGTTCAAGCAAACGTTTATAATACTGCTTTTGTAAAGCTTCTCTGTCATGCCTTGTAGGTAAAGCTGCAAAAGTACGCACCGAAGAGTTTAAAAACTGGTCTTTAGAAGACGTTGCAGGTACCACCCCTTCGTTAAAGTCTACAATCACCACAGCTTCAAAACCCACCCCTCTTGTTTCAAGAACACCCATAACGGTTATTTTCCCACCTCTTACGTCATCCATCGTTACTTTTGAGAGGGTTTTAAGCCACAAGAAAAGCCAAATCTTAAGGCTTAACTCTTCTGTTTCCAGTACCTTAGAGAAATGTATATATTTCTCCTGTACTCTCTCGTTAAATTTCTCTTTCTTTTCTTCACCCTCTAATGCTAAGCCTTCATGTAAACCCAAGCCATCGATCTCTTCAAAAAATTCTTCTACTCTTACTTTTTTACTCGCACTTAGTGCATCAATCTCTTCAAGTTTAAAACCATAACGCTCTAAACGTTTTTTACTCTGGGTATCAAAGTTTTGCCAATGTGTATAAATGGCATCTAAAGATTTATAGACACGCCCTGCACTGTAGTCATACCCCATAGCAAAGTTTAGGTTGTTGTGTTTGTCAAAAAGGCTAAAGTGCTCTTTAAAACTTTCATCAGGCAAGATGAGGACTATCTCTTCTGGTTTAATGCCCGCAGATACAAAGTTTTGTATCTGTGCAAAAGCAAGCGCTACTTGCTCTTCTCTCTCTTCTACCGCATACACTTTTGTCTCAATCTTTAAAAGGTTTTTACTTTGACTTAAAATATTTTTATCTGTCAGTGAAAAATGCACATGGCTATGCGTGGGCAAAGTGATGCCCAAAGCCTCAAAACGCTCTTTCATTTTGACATTAAAGGGGGAAAGCGTATAGTGAATGCTAAGTGGCGTCTGTTGGGCTATCTGCTCCAAAAGCCCCAATTCAAAATGACTCAAATACCCCTCAAGATGTATCTCTATACTTTCGTAAGATCTTACAAACCCCTCATTGAGTCTATAGTTTTTAGGGGTGAAGGCTTTATCGCTGTACCCTTTTTCCGTAAGTAGCCGTTCATACTCCCCTAACAATCTCTCTAAAATTTCAAGATGATGTCCAAACTCTGCA
>CAUZVG010000092.1:0-6554 GCA_963583215.1 Campylobacterales bacterium
TGTAACCATAAGGACAATGGCAGCAACCATAAGGGACTGTTGTAGGGTAAAAAAAGAGAACATCGCTGCAAAAGCGATGAGTGCAAGTAAAAGGGCTAGGAGTATTTTTTTTGTTTGGCGCGTGTTACCCATTTTTTTCCATATTGTGTACAGTTTGAGCCAAAGCTTCTTCATCTTTACTATGGATTTCTAGCTCTTCAGCCATTCCCGCCTTTAAGTCTGCAAAAGTTTCTAGGTCTATTTCCTTCTCACTTTTTGCAACGATACAAGTGACCACAGCATCTCCTGTGACATTGACAGAAGTACGTATCATGTCAAGTAGTCTGTCCACACCTAAAATAAGACCTATGCCCTCCAAAGGAAGACCCACTTGAACAAAGACCATGGAGAGCATAATGAGTCCTACACCTGGCACACCTGCCGTGCCTATGGAGGCCAATACAGACATAAGTATGACAGTAAGGTATCCCGATAGACCTAGTTCAACAGCATACACATGGGCGATGAAGACAGTAGCTACACCTTGCATGATAGCTGTACCGTCCATGTTGATGGTGGCACCAAAGGGTACAGTGAAAGAAGCAACGGAATTGTCAACACCCATACGTTTCGTGACAGAACGCAAGGTAACAGGGATGGTTGCATTGGAAGAAGCGGTTGAGAAGGCAAAAATTTGTGCATCACGTATTTTGTTTAGAAATACTTTTGGACTTAGTCTTGAGAAAAGTGTGAGTAAAAACATTAAGGTACCAAAGAGGTGGAACAGCAGTGCCACAATCACAACAATCACATAGACAGCCAATTGTGTTAAAAGGTCTAACCCTAACTCGGCAATAGCCTTGGCCAAAAGTACAAAAACAGCGTAAGGTGCAACGGACATAATGATGTTTACCATATGCATCATAGCTTCGTTCATGACCTCGATGCCTTGGGCAATATTTTGTGCTTTTTTACCTACCATAAGCAGAGAGACACCCAGTAAAATAGAGAAGAAAATAATTTGTAACATATTGCCTGAGGCAAAAGCATGGACAACATTATCTGGGATGATATTGATCAGTACATCGGAGAGTGCAGGGGCTTCTTTGGCTGTAAAGTTTTCCGCTGTGGCGGTAGGTGTTGAAAATAATGGAATGATAAGCGCTGCTAAACCTATGGCCGTAGCAATCGCAATCGCAGTGGTGAGTATATAAAGAGCAAAAGATTTTATGCCAATGTTGCCTAATTTCCTGACATCTCCTATGCCAAGAACACCAGAGATGAGAGAAAAGAAAACAAGGGGAACAACAAGCATCTTCAGTGCGGTAATAAACATTGTTCCTATAAGATAAAATAGCCCCTCAACAACATATGCGTTGACAAAACTTTCAGGAGTGTTAATGCCTGTTAAATTGATGATTAAGCCGATGATTATACCTAGGAGCATGGCCCATAATACTTTTACTGTAAGTGACATATCTTTCCCTTATTTACACGTATCATTGTATTATAGCTAAAAGAGATATGATGAGAACCTCAAGTGTCTTAGCTTTTCAGCACGCAGAGAGAGGTTTTTAAGTCGATTATGTAGAGTTACAAGATGCCCAACAAGGCTACACCAAGTCCTTGTCCGACTTGATTAATGCGTATTATGATTATTTTATTGCTATGGCAGATCTGGATCATGCCATAGGAAAATAGGAAAACCTTAGGTATTTACCTGCTGGGGTAATGCCTACTTTTGAAGCTGACCTTTATTTAGACGTGTAGATATGATGTAGGCATCTTTAAAAACTTTTCTATAAGAAGGCAAGAGTTTTTTAAGTGTTGCTTTGTCGTTTGTTGGCAGGGTGTAAGCATAGGTGAATTTACCTTTTTTATAGGTATGGACTGTCTCTTTAAGTGCAGGAGGATAAGTGCTGAGCGCTTTTTCGAGCTTTGCAGTATTTGAATATGCAGCAAGTCTTACGGTAAAGTTATTGCTAGCAAAAGTAGCAGAAGCAAGTAGTGTAAATGTTAAAAGTGTACGTAACATGGAGAACCTTTTTGATAAAAATATATTTATGAAAATAAATTAAAGTATTATAATATAAAAATGTAAGATAAAAATTAAATATAAAAAAGTTGAGTAGATATAAAAGTGAAATGAAGTGTTTAAGATGTTTGTGTTGGTGACCCCAAGGAGACTCGAACTCCTATAACATGGATGAAAACCATGGATCCTAACCGTTAGACGATGGGGCCAACAAAAACAATAATACATTGTACAAGATACAAATGGTGACCCCAAGGAGACTCGAACTCCTATAACATGGATGAAAACCATGGATCCTAACCGTTAGACGATGGGGCCATTCACAACTTGTGGACGGAATTATATAGGCAGAGCGCTTAAATAACTCTTAATTTAGGGTATACTTTAGTGAAAAAAAGGGAATTTAGAAATGATGTTAAGAAAAATAGCGATTATCTTGGGGCTTGGGTTGATATTTGGGGGCTGTACAGAGAAAAGCTATGACAAGCAAGAGAGCATTTTACTTGTCTTTAAAACAGCAGTCTTTAAACACAATGATTTGGCGTTTTTATACCAAAATGAAGAGAGTATGAAAATTGAAATTTATAGCTATGGCCAAGTGGTGAGTTCCTTAAAACTTGACAATGAAAACATTTGTCTCTCTTTTTTAAAGTGTATGCCCAACAAGGCATTTAACGTAGATGTACTCTCAAGTGCTTACCCTGAACACTTACTTATGAATGTTTTACGGGGAAGAACAATTTTTGCAGCTAAAAATTTAGAAAAGATACGTAACGGCTTTACACAAAAAATTGTGAAAGAAGGGAAATACGCCATTGATTACCGTGTTTTCAATAATGACATCACTTTCTTCGATAAAATTAACAACATATTAATTAAGGTCAAAAGGTTGGAATAATGTCAAAATTTGTCGGCGCACATGTAAGTGCTAGTGGAGGTGTAGACAATGCTCCTCTCAATGCAAAAGCTATTGGAGCAAAAGCCTTTGCTTTGTTTACAAAAAATCAAAGACAATGGGTCGCCAAACCTTTAGAGACAAAAACCATTGATGCTTTTCAGAAAAACCTTGAAGACTCAGGCATTCTGCCTAAACACATTCTCCCCCATGACTCTTACCTTATTAACCTTGGTCACCCCGAAGTGGAGAAACTTGAAAAATCTAGAGATGCCTTTGTAGACGAACTGGAACGTTGTCGTATTTTAGGCTTAGACAAACTAAACTTTCACCCCGGATCTCACCTTGTAAAAATTCCTAAAAAAGATCCTGAATATCAAGACAAACTGATGCAGGCGGAACTTGCTTGTTTAGATGTGATTGCGGAGTCTATGAACCGAGCCATTGATGCTACACAAGATGCCAAGGTGAAACTGGTCATTGAAAATACCGCAGGGCAAGGTTCAAACCTTGGTTACACCTTTGAACACTTGGCACATATTATTGACAAGATAGAAGACAAAAGCCGTGTAGGGGTTTGTATTGACACTTGTCATATGTTTACAGCAGGCTATGACATTCGTACTAGAGAAGCCTATGACAAAACGTGGACAAGTTTTGACAACATAGTTGGCAGAGAGTACCTGATGGGTATGCACATAAACGACTCTAAGCCTAAACTAGGCTCACGTGTGGACAGACACCACTCTTTGGGCCAAGGAGAGATAGGTTGGGATGCTTTTTCATTCATTATGAATGATGATCGTATGGATGACATCCCTTTGGTGCTAGAAACCATCGATGAAACGATATGGCCAGAAGAGATTCGTGCACTTTACGCTTTTATCAAGGATTAAAAGTGGGTGTTGTTTTGCATTTTATTCAGTACCAGGTTTTGGTATTGAGTTAAGTTCACAATGAAGAGCTAAGCAAACAAGGGAAAAATTATGAAGACAATACTAAAAAGTTTAACACTGAGTGCTGTGGCGTCCTCAGTTGTACTAGCAGGTGGATACAAAATCCCAGAACAATCAATTAACTCAATGGCAAAAGCTGGAGCCAATGTGGCATATACGACAGGGGCAGATTCAAGTTATGATAACCCTGCAAATATGAGTTTTTTAGATGAAAGTAAAAGTTATCTAGAAGGAGGTCTGACATTGGTACATCTTCCTTCTAATATCTATACGCTTGGCGGGCCTTATTCAGGTGAGTCAAAAGCAGAAAATCTCCCCCTTCCATTTTTCCATTATGTTTCAGAATCTATAGGAGATTTTAGATGGGGTGCGAGTCTGGTTGTTCCCGGTGGCTTAACTAAAAGATGGGAAACGCCTTTCCAAAAAGCGTTTGTTGAAGAGTTTACCCTTAAAGTGATAGAGTTAAATCCAAATATCGCGTACAAAATTGCAGAGAACCTGAGTATAGGTGCAGGGGTACGTTTGATTTACAGTGAAGGTATTGTGAAGAGTGATTCTTCTGGTACGGGAGGGGCTTTAGTTGCGAAACGTGATATGTCAGGTGATACCATTTCCTTTGGATATAATCTTGCATTAACGTATAAACCCACTTCAGATATCAACATGGCGGTAACGTATCGTTCAAATGTTGATCTTGAAGAAGAAGGAAATGCAAAACTTTTTGTGAATGCTATCAACCCTAGCAATAACTTCTATGATGGAGATGCGAGTGTAAGCGTGCCTTTACCTGCAGCATTAAACTTAGCAATCTCTAAAACGTGGAATGATCAATTTACTTTAGAATTCAATTATGAAAGAACATATTGGTCAGCCTATGAAACCTTAGAATTTGGATATACGGGAACCAATAATGCGTATATCCCTGATGCATTTAGACAGACAGTCAAAAACTGGAAAGACACGAATACCTTTAGAGTCGGTGCAACTTTGGATATGGACAATGACCTCACATTAATGTTAGGTTTTGCGATAGATGAGTCACCTGTGCCTGCGAATACATTAGGCTTTGAAACACCAGATACCGATGCAAAAATCTTATCTATCGGTGTGAACTACAAGCAGACAGAGAACCTTTCATGGGGTGTTGCTTTCTTGTATGACAATAAAAAACCTATTACTATAGAACCAGGTAGTACAATAGCGGGCAATCCTATCTTAGAGAATGGTGGTAGATTTACAGGGGGCGGTGCAATGCTGACTACTCTAGGCGTAGCGTACGAGTTCTAAGATGTCTTACCCATACAATAACTTTTATGAACTCATTGTTGCACAGGCAAAAAAGCGTAAAAATAAAGCAGCACTTTTTTTTGATGATGAGAAGATAAGTTATGCGCAAATACTTGAAAAAAGTGACAAATTGGCTGCATTTTTAGCAGACAGAGGTGTCAAAAAGGGTGACAAAGTAGCACTCTTTTTACGCAACTCTCCAGAGTTTATTTACTCGATATTTGCCATCTCAAAATTAGGTGCCATTGTGGTGCCTGTGAATACTTTTTTGAAAGAAGATGAACTCTCTTATATTTTAGAAGATTCTTCAGCTTCAGTCCTCATTGCTTCCACCATACACGATAAAGTGGTGAACAGTTCTGTGGCAAGTCAAGTGTGTAGGTTTATTGTGTGGGAAGGTGAAAATGCCAGTAAAGGTGGGCAACACCATGACTTTAACGAAGTAGAAGAGGCAAAGTCAAGTGTACAAAGTAGAGCCACTAGCTTAGAAGGTACTGCTGTACTCATTTACACTTCTGGAACCACAGGTAAACCAAAAGGTGCCATGTTAAGCAATAAAAATGTGCTTTCTAACGCTGAGTCTGGAAGACGTACCATTAATGTCAAGCCAAGAGACAGAGGTATAGTATTTTTACCTATGTTCCACTCTTTTACTTTTTCCATTGGGGTGATACTTCCTCTTTATGTGGGAGCGAGTATTGTAATCATCAAATCCATACAACCATTTTCAAATATCTTTAAACAAACACTGACCAAACGTGTCACACTCTTTTTTGGTATTCCTGATGTCTATAATGCTTTGGCAAAAGCAAAACTACCTTGGTACTTTATGTGGTTTAACCGTATTCGTGCCTTTATCTCTGGAGCATCTGCCCTGCAACCAAAAACACTTGATGCCATGGCAAAACGTTTTAAACGTGCGACACTTCTTGAAGGCTATGGTCTTTCAGAAGCCAGTCCCGCAGTCTGTATGAATACTTTTAAAAAACAAAAAGCAGGTTCTGTGGGTACAGCACTTTATGGCTATGAGATGAAAATTGTTGATGAAGAGATGATTGAAGTTGCCCCGGGTATGATTGGTGACATCATTGTCAAAGGTGACAATGTCATGCAAGGGTATTTGGGTCGTCCAACTGCCACAGATGAAACCATCATTAACGGTTGGCTTCTTACGGGTGATATGGGATACATGGATGATGAAGGCTTTTTGTTTATTGTAGATAGAAAAAAAGATTTGATTATCTCCAAAGGTATTAATGTGTATCCTCGTGAAATTGAAGAAGTGATTGATGTCTTTGAAGGTGTGGGTGCTTCTGCGGTCATTGGTGTGATGGATGAAAAATCAGGTGAGATTCCTGTGGTGTACATTGAACTCGCAGAAGATACGACAAGCTTAGATGAA
>CAUZVG010000093.1:0-6483 GCA_963583215.1 Campylobacterales bacterium
CCCCACGGTTCAACTGAGAAAGTGCAATAATAGGGATTTGTAACTCCCTTGCCAACTGTTTAAGTCCACGAGAGATTTCAGAAACCTCTTGTTGACGTCCCTCTTTACCATCACCTGACATCAACTGTAAGTAATCAATAATTGCCACAGAAATTTCAGGATGTTGCGTTTTTAGCTTACGCAGTTTAGAACGCACATGGTGGATGGTCGCGTAACCGCCGTCATCCACAAAAAGTTTTTTACTCGCCAAATCTTCGGTCGCAGCAGAAAGCTGTGACCACTGTTCATCACGTAAATCTCCGACTCTTAGTGCCTGTAAAGGGATGGAAGTTTTCGCAGAAAGCAATCTAAGCATCAACTGCTCAGCAGGCATTTCAAGCGAGAAAAAAGCCACACCTTCGTTACGCTCTATGGCTTTGAGTGCCATGTTAAGGACCAGTGCTGTTTTACCCATTGCTGGCCTCGCAGCAATGATGACCAAATCCCCTTTACCAAAACCGCTTGTTTTCTCATTGAGGTTTTTAAAGCCTGTATCTACACCTATAAGTTTAGAGTTTCCAAGTGCTTTAAGACGTTCTATCTCTTTCATCATGGCTATCGTAATCTCTTCAGATTCTCTAAAGTCATCAGAAGTAGAGTTTTGCGTAATTTCATAAAGCTTTTTCTCTACTAAGTTCATCACCTCTTCCGCAGGTAAGTCATCTTCAATAGTGACCTTTTTAATCTCAGTTGCCAAAGTTGCCAAAGCCCTTTTAGTAGACTTTGCTTTTATCTCTTTCATGTAAGCAGCAGTGTTTGAAATCGGGTTAGCCGAGAGTAAATCTAACATGCCTACTTCATCAAATTTACCCATAGAGTTTAGTTTTGCACGTAAGAATTCATCATCAAGAGGTTTTTCTTCCGAAGAGAGTGCTTCCATCGCAGAAAATACATGTTGATGAAAAGGCAAATAAAAGTCATGTGCTTTTAACTTCGCCGCAATCTCTTCATACACCTCAGGATCAAATATAACAGCAGAAAGCACTGCTCTTTCAATGTTAAGGTTGTACATATTTTCCATTATTTATTTTCCTCTGCAAACTTCTCTACTTCTTCCACAAAACGGTCTACCAACTCTTCTTCTGGTAAACGTGCCACCACTTCCCCTTTAAGCATCACCAGGCCCACACCTTTACCGTACGCAATGGCAACATCTGCATGTTTGGCTTCACCAATGGCATTCACCACACAACCCATCACAGAAACATCCATCGGCGTTTTTATGTGCGCCGTACGTCTTTCTACTTCTGCCACAGCTGTCACTAAGTCAGCCTCTATACGCCCACAAGTAGGACAAGAGATAATGTTTAACCCCTCTTTAATACGCCCAGAGTCTTTGAGTATGGCTTTCCCTATTTTGATCTCTTCTTCAAGTTCACCCGTAATGGAAACACGCATTGTATCCCCAATACCATCGAGTAACAATGCACCAAGCCCAATAGAAGACTTAATCGTCGCATGGAAAATAGTCCCGGCTTCTGTCACACCTAAGTGAAAAGGGTAGTCATTTTTAGGACGTAACATTCTGTAGGCATCTACCGTTCTGTCTACATCTGAAGCTTTAAGAGAAACTTTAATGTCTGTAAACCCTAAGTCTTCCAAATATTTGATGTTATACTCAGCAGATGCCACCATACCTTCAGCCGTTGCTCCATACTTTTGATCAAACTCTTTTTCCAAAGACCCTGCATTCACCCCAATACGTATAGGCAAAGATCTGTCTTGGCAAGCTTTAACAATCTCTTTGATGCGTGACTTTTCACCAATATTCCCAGGATTCAAACGTATACAGTCTACCCATTTTGCAGCTTCTAAAGCCAATTTATAGTTAAAATGTATATCTGCGATCAAAGGCAAAGAGATTTGTTCTTTGATGGCTTTAAGCGCCAAAGCATCCTGCATTTCAGGCACAGCCACACGCACCATGTCTGCTCCTGCAAAATGTAAACGGTTTATTTGTTCCACGGTTGCTGCAACATTGTGTGTATCGGAGTAAGTCATAGACTGCACAGAAATAGGCGCATCACCACCCACTGCAACATCACCCACATAGATTTTTTTGGTTTTTACTCTTGGTTTCATATCTCTACCTAGCATATATTCATATTTATTGGTCGGCTGAAGCCAACCCTACAATTGTCTTATTTTATCGTAATACTATTAACCCATGTGTAAACTGATATTAATGGTCACGAGTAGGTCGGAGTACCCTTACCCCGACAGCTGTCTAAACGTATATAAATATTTTTGTATGCAGATTAACGTCGGGGTGAGGCACCCCGACCTACGCGTATTGTATTATATATTTCAAGAAAATTCGACCGGGTCCATATCTATCTCAATCTCTCTACAATCCACCGCATGTAATGCTTTCAATAAAGGCACACGGTTTTTGGCCCGTAACAAGATATTAAAACGAAATTTATTGGCAATTCTTTCAACAGGGGCTTTTCCTGAACCCACCACTTCAATATCTTTAAAAGCTTTGAGTTTTGTCACCGTATCTAAAGTGATTTTACCCGCTTTACTTTCATCTTTATGCGCAATGAGTATCCGCGCCAAAGAGACAAAAGGTGGGTAATCAGCCATCTCCAAGAATGCCAACTCATCTTTAATGAATGTTTCATAATCCCCCAAATAGGTTTGAAAAAACTCAGGGTCTCCTGTCTGTACAATGACTTGGGCTTTTTTAGCACGTCCACTTCGTCCTGCTATTTGAAAGAGCAAAGACATAGCGCGTTCTCTTGCCCTATAGTCAGCAAGTCCAAGTATGTAGTCAAGCCCCATAATCACAGAGAGTGTAATGTTTGCATAGTCATGCCCTTTTGAAAGCATCTGTGTACCCAAAAGCAAGTGACTCTCCCCAGACTCAAAACGCCCCAAAGCCTCTTTGAGTTTTTTGGCTGTGGTAATGCTGTCTTTGTCAAATTGCTCTACTTGTATGCCTTCTATAGCTTCAGAAATGACTTCTATGGCTTCTACTGTACCCATGCGGTCACTTTTAAGTGGTTGGTGTCCACACTGAGTACAAGTATCAACGATGGCTTCAGTGAAGTTACAATAGTGACACTTTAAGTGTCTAAATTTACGATGTAGAGCCATGCCTACAGAACAGTACGGACACTGGTGTGTTTTTCCACAACTTTCACAATACAAGTACTTAAAGTTCCCTCGTGTAGGTAAAAAAAGTAAAGACTGGTCTCCTGCTTTATAGTGACTATGCAGTGCATCTAACATCGTATGGTTCAGCTTATCTCCGCTAATGAACTGATAGTTTTTTTCTGTCTGCACAAAAGCTTTATCAAGTTTGATAACATCATACTTAAAATACGAACCCATAGAAGGTGTAGCTGAAGCCAAAAGTACTTTTGCACCCAACTTTTGTCCCATAAGCACTGCCACATCACGCGCATGGTAACGAGGACGTGTCATAGCTTTATAAGAGTCATCATGCTCTTCATCTACAATGATTAACCCTAAGTTAGAAAGTGGCACAAAAAGTGCAGAACGAGCCCCAGCAATAATGCGAATACTCCCAGCTTCTATCCCTTCCAATATAGAAGCTTTTTTCTTCTTAGTCAATTTAGAGTGCCACATCGCCACAGAGTCCCCAAAATAAACTTTCAAACGTTTTTCCATTTGAGGTGTCAAAGAAATTTCAGGCATGAGAAAAATAGAAGTTTTTCCCTCTTCCATCATCTTTGCCATAAGTGAAATGAAAATTTCCGTTTTTCCAGAACCTGTCACACCAAACAGTAATGCTCTGTCTTTTTTTAGAAGTTGTTCGTAGGCTTCTTGTTGTGAGGTAGACAAGGTAGGCGCTTCGACAAGCTCAGCCACCGTTCCCTGAACTTGCCGAAGGGAGTATGGTAAAAAGAGTGAAATGGCTTCCGAAAACGAAGAAAAATAATACTCAGAAATAAATTTAGCTATCTCCATTTGTTCCGGAGAATAAAATTTATCAGAAACTGACACTATCTCTGAGGTTTCAAAAAAAGGTTTCATAACCTCTTCAACGATAACAGCTTCTTTCACTGTTGTTTTTAAAGGAATAGTAACTAGAGTTCCATTACTTATATTCTTTTCAGAATGATAGCTTAGAAGTGGTGCAGATGAGCGAATAAGAGAAATATTGTAGTAATTCACGATGGTATTAACTTTTTAGTGTAGGTTTCACTCCCAAAACTAACTTGAGAGAGAAGAAGTTTTCAGATTATTCTGTTAAAAGTTTACAATCTGGGCTTGAAACACAATTAAGTCGGAATTTGTTTCTATCTAGAGTAAAAGCAACATTTGTACTATTATGTGGCATTCTGTATGTATATACTGTATCGCTTGTTTTTGTCCAACATCCTCTTGCGCCAGAAGCACATGAAGTGATAGGATACTCTAGAACCGTACTAGCATTTTCATCATTATCATAGTTATTAAACAATGTTTTACTATCACCGGTAGTTCCACCTAAATTTACTAAGTCAGAGAAGTCCCCTCTGAGTATACGTTTTTGTCTTTCAGTACTTAAAGCTGCTCGTACAGAAGCAATAGTCGTTCGTGCTTTTGTGATAGTCGCATCATCACGCGTAGCAGCCAATTTAGGTATGGCAATCGCTGAAAGTATTCCGATAACCACGATAACAAAAATCAACTCTATCATCGTAAATGCTTTTTTTGAAGACACTTGCATATTTATTCCTTAAATTTATAAAATTAAAATCCACTCTTACTTATATTATATCACAAATACTTTTGATTGCTAATCAATAGTGTATCCACCAATGTATTTGTTTTTAAATAATGTTATTGTGAAATTTTACAGGGTTGAAAAAGAGTTACACGTTTGCAGTTTTTGTGACTATAACCATTCCCAAGCAAGGCGCTTGGAAATGGGTGAGTGTGAGGTTATTACGAATTAACGTACAACACCTACCCCACCAAACTTATGTTCTTTTCCTACAGTGCTAGCACCTGCAATACCAATCATTGCAGGGTCTGAAGCAACTCCTATACAAACTTCGCTTGTAGAAGCAGCAGTTGTTGTAATAGTTAGGTTACCCTCATCTATCGTTGTAAACGAAACACATTCTATAGCACCATCACAAAGATAAAAAGTATCTTCACTTATGCCATCACCCACTGCAACTGCTGTAGTACATGCAGCATCTGTAAAAAGATTTACATTTGTAGCATTTTGCAAATCCTGACTTTGCCATTGAGGACCACCCTGAGAGGTGTAGTATGCACCCAAGTCACCCAATATAGTTCTTGAATTCGCTACAATACTAGAAATCTTTGCATCATCTCTAGTTGCTGCTAATTTAGGTATTGCTACCGCTGCCAAAATTCCGATAATTACAATTACAAAGATCAATTCGATCATTGTAAATCCGCGTCTCATGTTTGTGTTTCTCATGATTAACTCCTGAAAATAAATTTAGTACCAATTCAATAATTGGTCCATAAATAGTGTAAGATGAAAAAACTTAAAACAATCTAAAATTAAAAAATCTTATAGTTTTATATATATTTTATGTTACAATTACACATATTATTGCAACAATACTGCAATAATATTATTTTCATATCTTATAGAAGGAGAGTATTTTGGAAGATTTGTACAGAAAAAAACCTAAGCATCAAATGAGACATGGGTTTACTATGATCGAATTGATCTTTGTAATTGTAGTCATTGGTATATTAGCTTCTATTGCCATTGGGACATTATCTACTACACGAGATGATGCAAAATTATCTGCTACTGTTTCCAATATGCATATATGCCTTGTAGATGCGAGTGCCCATTATACAGCAACAGGTCAAGACTTCACTCTAGCAGACCACCCCTTGTCTTGTGATATAAATAATACACAATGTTATGATATCATCTACTCAATCAATGGTGTAGATTTTAATGTTACACTCAATACAAGCCGTCAACTGTACTGTGCAGATATTGAAAATGTAGGTGGTCACCTCGCAAAAAGTTATGACTTTGGCGGTCAAAGTATTCAAAGATAAAAAACAAGGAAAAAAACAATGCAATTACAAAAAGAATGGGCTTCATTTCGTATCACACTTTTACTCTATATGGTAATACTCGTACTCCCTTTGGGGTTTTATTTTGTCCATACATCATTTAAGATTCTGCAAGCAGATACACAAGTAGTCCGTCAAAGTTCTGGTCTAGTCACTGCGATTAGTCAACAAAACCCACGAGTAGATACTACACTTAAAAGTATCGCACAATGGGCAGAGAAACAAGATGATACTGAACTCTATATAGGAGTACAGTCTCTCTCGCAAGAGCTTGCAGAGCTCACAACATGTACGACTCAAGGCAATGCTTGTGTTGCTCTGGCAGAGAACTTGGCAGTTAATATTGAGAAAATGGTTTACTTAAAACAAAAGAAGATTATGAACTGGTATTATGCTGCACTTACACTTGTT
>CAUZVG010000094.1:0-6476 GCA_963583215.1 Campylobacterales bacterium
ACTCTGAGTAGGGTGGAACTATCAATTATAATGTAAGTATTGATTTTGATCGTATGGGCTTAATACCGGGTGGTTTGCTTGAGTTACGTGCTGTGTCTCGTTATGGAAAATCAGTCAATGGTATCTCTGGTGCTCTTATTGGAGTTAACACAGATGCTACGCACCCTTTTAGTAACCCGGCAGATAAAGATATTGGTCTTTGGCTACCCGCAATCACTTATACGCAGTTTTTCAGTCCAGCTTTTGGTGTGAGTATCGGAAAAATGGATATGTATGGTTCAACCAATGAGTTTTCAGGTGGAGAAGGACGGTCACAGTGGTGGAATCAGAACTTAAACATGCCTATATCCCCAGCATTAATCATTCCTTACAGTGTTCTAGGTGCTGCCGCTTTTTATGTACCTAAGCCCAATATGCTCATTACAGGTCTTGTATGTACGAGTAATGACACTTCAAACAGTTCTGGGTTTCATGAGTTGAATGACGGACTAACGGCATTAATCTCTTTGGAATATAAATATAAATTCAATGATCTCCCTGGTGGTTTTACTCTCATGCCTGGATATGGTTGGAACAATGAATTTAATGTCATTAATGGTCGTATTACGATTGAAGAGGGTGAATTAGTACCCTCTACTCAAAGTGACACGTGGTTTTTTTCTGCTGACATATGGCAATATCTCTGGCTTGAAGATAGTGCAGACCAACCTGTCAATACAACGGATGGACGTCAAGACTTGCAAGGTATAGGATTCTTTTCACGTATACAAACTGCAGATAATGACACACACCCCGTTGACGTTTTCTTCAGTATTGGTCTCAATGCTAAAGGACTGATACCAAGTAGAGATAATGATGCTATGGGTATTGCTTACAGTTACAATACAACAAATAAAGGACGCTTCCTTGAGCTTGTTGGTATCAGAGATTCGTCATCTGTTTGGGAATTATTTTATAATTTTGAACTTACACCCGCGGTACACTTAACACTAGATGCACAAGTATTTAACTCAGCCTTTCCAAATGTAGAAACAGCAACCATTCTGGGAACATCCTTACAAATGCGTTTCTAATCTTTACCCTTTAGGTGACTCTCGTTCCCATCGTCCCCGATGGGAATGCATATCCTAGTTCTTTTCTCATAAACTCTACTAAAATAAAGCCATAAAACACTGCACTACTCAAAACATAGGAGTAGTGCAGTGTTTTGTGAGCTTTTTGTAAAAGGTGAGCTGATCTAGTATTGTCTTTACATTTTCTTTTTGTAGTAGTTTTGTCAAAGCTCTTGGGTATCCAGTTGAGTACAGTACAAGTGATGAAATGTGGATGTGTTGGTTCATATATTTTGTATCTACTTCTTCCCATTTTTTATCTTTTTTATATAGTATAGTTTATACAAATGTTGGGAGTGTAAAAATATGCGCCCTGACCAAAGGAAAGAAGTGCCCTTGGGGTACAAATTGTCATAGAATCTTAAATGTAAATATGCATTCCCATTAAAGATATTTTGACAGAATCTCTATAAGTTCATTGCGTTTAAATGGCTTTGAAAGATGATCTGCATATCCTGCTTCAGTTTGCTCTACTTTTGACACTTCAGTGACACTTGCTGTAACGGCTATCATGGGTATTTTATCGAAGCCAGGCAGTTTTTTTATCAGTCTGCATGCTTCAAAACCGTCCATTACAGGCATTTGGATATCCATTAAAATAATATCAGGCTTAAATGCCTGGGCCATATCAACTGCCATTTTACCATTTCTTGCTACAGATATATTAAAATCACAGCTACTGAGCATATCTAGCATTATGGAGATATTTAGATCATTATCATCCACCAAAAGTAACTTGTTGTCTTTTTGGCACTTGCTCGTGACAGCGTCATCGTCAGCACGACCCTCTGTATCTGTATACTCTTCTAGATGATGTATCGGAAGCGTGAACCAAAACAGGGCGCCTCCTTCTTCGGTATCTTTAACGCCTATGGTTCCTCTATGCAGCTCAACAAGGCGCCTTGTGAGAGCCAGGCCTATCCCCATTCCTCCAAGCGATTCATCGCGTTCTCTGTTTACCTGATAGAACTCGGAGAATATAAGTTTACTATCCTCTTTGCTTATGCCGATTCCCTGGTCTTGTACTTCAACCCTTATTCCGTTGTGATTCTCGTCAGATATCCGCACGGTGATAGTTTTGCCTCGGGGTGAGTATTTAAGTGCATTGGAGAGTAGGTTTAGCATTATCTGATTGCATTTTCTGTAATCAGCAATGATATGCTCATTGCTGCTATCGATCTGTGTGAACACGTTGATCCCTTTTTCCTCAAGCTCTGTCTGCATAATGCCGGTGACGCCATCTATCCACCCGGTAAGAGTGAATTGTGTAAGGTTCAACTCCATTTTACCGGCATCTATCTTTGCCATATTCAGGATGTCATTGATCAAAGAGAGGAGATGATCTGCACTTTTTACAATCTGCTTTGCGTAGGAGAGTTGCTTGTCGTTCAGCTTACCAAACAGCTGCTCACTCAACAGATCTGCTGATCCGATGATCCCATTGAGCGGCGTTCTTAGCTCATGGCTCATAGACGATAGAAACTCACTTTTGCGCTTATTGATACGCTCTAGATTCTCATTGGAAGTTTTAAGTTTTTTTGCCACTTCTTTATATTTCATCCTGCTCATGCGCAGTACTTCAAGATATTTTTGTCGTCTGTCGTGCATGTAAAAGAGAAGTAATACAAGCAACAGTGCTATTGATTGCGTGATGACATGTTGAAGTTTTATCATGTTGAAGTAATGAGATTTTGATACGACAACCATATAGGCACCAGTGTAATTGTTGAGTGTATTGGTGACGGGGAGAAAAGAGAAGATATAGTTTTCTGTTTCGGCATCTATGTGCGTTGAGTAGGCTTGAGATTCTTTTAAATATTTTTGAAATGTTTGTTTGTTTTTGTCAGAAATATATTTGATGATACTGCCATTAAGAGGAAGTGTATCTTTATCTACGAAGAATTGTTCACTTATGGGTGCAGTGATATAGTTGGATTTTTCGATATCCCATACTTTATCTTTGCTCAACTCTTTTTTTACAAGAAATAGTGTTCTTGTATCGCTGTTATTTGTTAATGCACTTTGTATCGCATCTGCAGAGAAAGAGACTTCGACACTGCATAGGTAGTTATCGTCATTATCGAAAAGAGGATAAACAAAACGATATCCATAATTAACACGACCCTCTTCAAAACTATCAATACTCTTTTTATGTTTATTGACATAGGCATGAGTAAGCCTGATCTTGCTCAGGTCATCCCCATATTTGTTAGGTCTATGCATTCTTAAAAAACTATGATTGTCGGGTAAAACAAAGTGGAGTTGGCGCAACCCCAATAGTTTCTTCAGTCTTTGATAGCCGGGTAGAAGATGATCATAGAGTTCATTTCTGCTACTGTTTTGCTCCAAGGCAGATGCATCATATACATTTTTTAATAGATTGATGACGGTTTGTGTATTAATTTTTTCCTGAAAAATAAGTAAAGACTCTTCTTTTAGTTTCCAGTAGGCTATTTTATATTCGTTTTGTGCTAATTCTGTTCTGGTTTCAAGAAAAGTTTCTTTCTGGTTGTTTATGTTGACATATATGAGTGTTGCTACCAAAGCCTCCAGAACAATAAAGAAAAAGATGCTATATATAAATTTTTTTAGAGGTTCATGTGTAAATAGTCTTAAATTCTTCATTGTTTCTCCCCTTTTTAATAAGTGCAGCAAAACACTTTCACCTATTGCCTTCCGCGGCTTTTAAATCTAAAAGACAAATTATACCTTATTTGGTAAATAGTTGCAATATCACTGCAATGTTCTTTTGCTTTGTGTTATACTTCTTTATACTCAAAAGAGTTTTGCAGCCTTGGTTTGACAGATCATGGATGCCTGGTGACTTTGCATTGGTGAAATAAAGAGCACTTACAATTCATCTCTCTGCTCAGCTAGGGCTGAGTTAAACATGATAGATTTTCTATCATAAACAATTTCTAAAGGAAATTACTATGAAAACATCTTTAAGCATATTTTTGGCATCAATCTTAGCATCATCATTTCTCTCTGCAGATAGAATTGTAAAAACATCAAATCCAGTTGCAAAAGTAATAGTAGCGGACGAGATCATTGACAAAAATGACACTGCCGCTCAAAAAGTAATTAAAGCAAAAGCAGTTCAAGGTGATCACCGTAAGAAAAGAAGAATTGAAAGAGAAGTTAGATAAAAATAATATTACGTCAATTTAAATGAATTAAACATGAACGAACTTTAGGGCCAGATAACAAATAACAAATAAAGCCATAAAACTCTACACTACTCAAAACATAGGAGTAGTGCATAGCAAGAAGACCCAGGACCTGATTTGGATGGATTTCATCAGGGAATAGGGGTCAGGTGATAATGATAATAGAGGTTTATTTTAATTATGCCCATATGTACTAGTCTAAGGAGTTTTCATGCCTAGAAAACCTCCTGTAGAGATAGCAGGTTGCTGCCGCATTGACGTCTCAACTTTTGATTTCTTCAAATTCAATACTAATAAATTTTATAGACATTTAATTTGGTAAAATAAAGCAGGAGAGATCATGCAAAAGAATATGTTTACAAAGAGAAAAAATGACACTATCTAAATCACAATACATCCGAGGTTTACAGTGTCATAAGTCTCTATGGCTATACAAACATAAGCCAGAACGCAGAGATGAGCCGGTATCGAAAAATGTTTATGCATATTTTTAATAATCTATTGTCAAAAGCGATGAATCTTTACCTCGAATCTATTGAAAATATGGCATTATCTGAATGCTAAAAGCAGAAATAGATTGAGGCAGTATGTTGTCTTGATTTTTAGACCATTATATTAGGTTTTAAAGATTTGAGTGTGAAGAATATACAGAAGGAGTATCTGTGAAAATACTGATTGTCGATGATGTACAGCTCAACAGAGAAATCTTAAGAGACAGATTGGCTCAATTGAATGTAGATTTCATTGAAGCAGAGAGTGGAAAAATGGCACTCTCAATGATTGAAGATGACAGTCCAGACTTGATACTGCTTGATATTTTGATGCCGGAGATGGATGGTTTTGAAGTTTGCCGCATTGTTAAAGCTAATCCTTCTACCTGGAGTATACCAATCATTTTTCTTTCTGCTTTAAGTGGAGCTTCAGAAAAGGTTAAAGCCTTTGAACTTGGTGCAGTGGATTACATAAGTAAACCTTTCAACGGATCGGAAGTTTTGGCTCGAGTTAAAACACATCTTAGGCTCGGTGGAATGCTTCAGGAGATGAGTCAGCTGTTTAAACACTCTTTTCATGAAATTTACACACCTCTGTCTATCATTAAAACAAGTTTGGAACTTCAAGTAATGGAACATGGTTCTACGCAGCAATTAGAAGATATGAGAGCTGCCTCACTCAGTTTGCAATCCATTTATGAAGATATGTATTACTCTATACAAAAGGAAGTTGTGGATTATCCGCTTCAATGGATTGAACTGGAACCATTTTTAAGGGATACAATAAAATATTTCAAACCACTTATGCGGACAAAAACACTCACCTGCAGAATTGAGTCTAATGTGGACTCACCAATGATGCATATTAGCACAGCGGAAGCAAAACGTCTGTTTGATAATTTATTGTCAAATGCCATTAAATATTCAGACAGTGAGAGTGAAATTTGCATATATATTAATCAGAACAAGGGAGACATTGAAATAATTATCTCCAACGTAAATATAAAAATAAAAGATACTTCAAAATTTTTTATAGATTTTCATAGAGAGGATCATTCTGTTATGGGGTTTGGCATAGGACTAGGTATCGTTAAGCAGATTTGTATTAAATATAAAATTAATATAAAAGTTAAATTAGATGAGGGCAGAGTGAACGTCTGCCTGACTTACAAGGAGAATTTATGAGAGTGCTTCTTTTAGAAGATGAAATTATACTGAGAAAAAATATAGAATCTTTTTTGACCCTAAAGGGTCATTTCGTAGAGAGTTATGCTGATGGTGAAACGCTTTTGGATAATGCAAATCTTTTTGATTTTGACTTTTTCATTTTTGATATAAATGTACCGAATGTCGATGGTTTTGACTTGATTAGGTATATTAGATCTCAAGGGATCGACACACCCTTGATCTTTGTTAGTGCTATGGTTGATATCGAAGATATTGCAAAAGGGTTTGAACTCGGCTGTAGTGACTATCTTAAGAAACCATTTGATCTGCACGAACTGGACATACGGATGGGAAATATTTTAAAATATTTCAATGCGCATGAAAATATAAAACTCTCAGATAATCTTTCTTATGACTACGACCGTAAAGAGATTTTAAAAGACGGTAAGACCCTTGATCTTTCGGTCAAACAGCGTGAGATTTTATATATCTTAATGAAGAACAGGGGGCATGTCGTCAGCTTTGAGGATATCTCC
>CAUZVG010000095.1:0-6418 GCA_963583215.1 Campylobacterales bacterium
GTTACGGCACAGATTACTGAGGTAGAAGCTAAAAAAGGAAAAGGTGACTTTCATAAACTTCTTCATTCTGGTGACACTTGGGAAGTAAAATAATAAGTGAAGACTGAGTAGCTGGCACTTTCTTTTAAGAACAGCCACAGCCAGTACCACAGCTCTCATCATTAGAGGTATTAGTAGCTTCAAGAGTCCAATCATCTGTAGAGTTACAACCAACATCACAACTCACACCAGTACTACAACCAGAGACAGCCGTAGCATTGAGAGCGACGCTTATGACAAAGTTGTCACCTTCACCTTTTTGGGAAGAAAACATATGTTTGCCACAGAACTCTTCATTCATAAGTTCAGCCAGAATATTGGCATAATTATATGCATCTTGCTGCGTTTTAAATGTATTATTATTTGTGTATTCACTTTTTTTAAAACATTCACATTCTTTTTCCATTTGTACGGTATACATAAAGTGTTTCCTTTGCAAAATCATCATATTTTAGCGTTATTCGCAATGATAACATCATTTGCTTATTATCATCATTTGCTTATTATCATCAATAATGTGCTATGCTAGCTACAGAAAAAAGTAGTCTGTTTTACAAGGATTAAAAATGACATATAATGATTGGTATGAAGAACATAGTAAAAAGCATGCAGCGATTATGAAAAAACTTGAAGGACTCGATGAATATGATATCGTCCAGTACTTTATCTTTGAGAATATGGTAGAAAAAGAGCCAAACTTTTGTGAACTTTACGCTACCAATACCAAATGCCATGAAATGTATGAACTCAACTGTTATATGTGTGGATGTCCTCACTTTAGATTCAACCAGTCACCTGTCATGCAAGATGATCTAGAGTTTCACTCTGTTTGTGCCATTAACTCAAAACGCGGAAAACGATCTATCAAAGATGACCAAGTGCACCAAGACTGCTCAGGGTGTAAGATACCTCATGGTGAAGATTATATATTCAGTAATTTTGATCGTGACTGGCTTAAGATGATGAAAAATGTTAAGAATTAGATGATATACATGATTATATTTTAGAGTTGCAATTGTCAGTTCCAATAAAAAATACTAAAATCCAATGAAATACGCTACAAACTCTTGAGTAAAAAGCAAAATAGAAAACCTTATAAAGTTATATATTTTATAAGGTTTTGATAGATTTATTATTTTCCTAAGTAGAAAACATATTAGACTTTGCGTAGTGTCCCAGACGGCAACTCTCCAAAATACTCTTTATAGCTTTTTGAAAACTGTCCCATATGATTAAAACCAAATCTTCGGGCAGTTTTTTCCACTAATCCTTTTTTCATTGTTGCTACCTTGAGTTCATCTCTTATCTTTGTTAGACGTAGTGTTGTAAGGTACTGCTTGGGTGAAGTATTGAGTTCTTCTTTAAAATAGTTTCTTAGACTGCGTTCAGAAAGGTTGAATTTCCTAGCTATCTCTTCTATGCTGATTGTTTCATGAAGGTGTGTGTGCATATAAGCTCGGGCTTCCATAAAAAACATATCTTTCTCTTGTACTATTTTCTCTTCTGCACAGCCTATTTGTGTGCCTATCTCTTTAAGAAACTTCATAGGTATAAAATTAAGTAGTAGTTTTTTTCCTTCAGAGCTAATGACCTTATGTTCTAATGATGACACACTATTTAGCATATCTTTAAGTTGATCTCTTAGTGAATTTGCCTGAAGTGGAGTAAGCTCTACTCTGTCTATTTTCGAGAGTTTCTCTTCTATCGCATTTAGTCCCAAAGATTGAGTGAGTTGTAGTAAGTGCTCACGTGTTACAGAGAGAATATAGACTTGAAACCCTGCATAACTTACAGCATTTATCTCTGATCCTGGAGTGTATATCACCATCGTTGATGTACTTTTTGTCATTTCATGATTGAAGTTAAACATGGAGGCATCTTCACCTATGATGACAAAGCTCCACATATCATCAGGCGATGCCCCTTTTTGATCTAAGTGACAGTCAAAATAGGTATGACTGATCTGTATCTCTGGAAGAATAACTTGTTGCAGACGGGAATAAAATGTGCCACCGTCTAGTTGCAAAAAATCAATATCCCAGGAATGCACCACTTCTTTAAAGTGATTAAAATTGTTGATCTCAAGATCTATCCAGAAAAAAGGTTCTTGCTCTGTATTATTTTCAATAGTCATACAATGATTATATCAACATAAAAATAAGATTAATTGAAATTTGCCGAAAATAGATATTACATAAGTTGATTATCTTATATAATATAAGTAGTAAGAATTAAAAAATAATCTAAAGGAGAAATAATGAAAAAGACAAATAGACTAAAAATGTCACACTTGGCAGTTGCTTCATTTTTGTTCGCAGGAATGACAACAGCAAATGCAAAAAGTGATATTGTGCATGATTCAGAGCACTATATTCTCAAAGCCCAACACGGTGATAAATGGGCAAAAGAAGATAAGATGATCCAGGAAAAGATCGCTGCTCTGAAAAAGAAGCATGGTCGTTCACCCAACATCATTCATATCATGTGGGATGACACAGCAGTTGGAGAAATAGGTGTACCTCAAATCCAAGCACCTCGAGGGTTTAAAACACCTAACATCAATAAGTTTGCGCAAGAGGGCCAATACTATTCACGTATGTATACTGAACCATCTTGTACACCCACAAGAGCCGCTTTTCAAACAGGACGTCACGCAGTCAGAAATGGTATGTATACCGTAAGTTTCCCATATGAATATGGTGGAATGGGTGAAGAAGAGACTACTATTGCTGAAGTACTTAGTGATGTGGGTTATGCAACAGCATTTTATGGAAAAGGTCACCTTGGTGATATTGAACAGTCCTACATGACCAACATGGGTTACGATGAAGCACTCTGGACACCTTACAATCAGGTTCCAAGTCTTTATGTCCCTCGTGGTCAACTTGCAGCAATGTTCCCAACATCTGTAATGCCAGAGTTGTACCCCAATGATCCATACGACATGGATCCGGGCTGGAGACCTCGTGGTTATGTTTGGGCTCTGGAAGGTACAAAAAATGGTCCAGTCAAAGAGTGGGGGACACCACCCAATGAAGATGATTATTATGCGATGGAAGCAGAATGTCAAAAACGTACCATTAACTTCATTAAAAAAAGTGTAAAAGCTGAGAAGCCTTTCTTTATTGCTTACCACCCGATTGCTGCTTCATTCTTAGGTACTAAGCCTGGAGATAAGAAATTAACAGTATCCGCAAGTATTTTACACGAATTTTTTGCAGGTTTGGACAAGTGGTTACCAACATTGTTGCAAACACTTAAAGATGAAGGTGTAGAAGAGAACACACTGGTCATTCTTATGGCAGACAATGGTCCTATGACCCACCATGGACCTCCAGGTATGGTGGAAACGCTTCATACAGGGGGTAAAGGTGATTTTACAGAAGGTGCTGTTAGGGTTCCATACCTTGTACGTTGGCCTGATGTTATCGCTCCAAACCAAGTAGTTGGAGATATTATTCATGTAACAGACCTCTTTACTACATTTGCTACATTGGCAGGTGCTACCGATAAGATACCAACTGACAGAATCATCGATGGTGTAGACCAAACATCACTTTTATTTAATGGTGATACACATAGCCGTCGTGACTATGTCAATATTTACACCGGTGATATTTTGGCTGCTCAGGTAAAAGGTCGATTCAAACGTCATTGGGTAGGTGAATTGCCTGGTCTTTCTGGGGCTTCATTTTATGACCTCTACAACGATCCACGTGAAGTAATGCCTCAAATGCTTCCTGGTTTCACTGCGAAAACGATGTTTGATACCATGAAAGCGCGTCACGAATTATGGAAAAGAAAATATCCTAATACGAAGCATCCAAGAGGCATGCCTCTAACAGGTCTTGAAAATCCACGCCCTGCAGTGAAAAAAGCTTCAGAGTTCCGTATTGATCCAAAAGACTTACCGTTTGATCCAAAAGAGTTCCTTAAATATGAACTTCCTTATGATCCTGCAATGGAAAGCTGGGGTTCAGGGAGTTAATATACCTCTACCCTTTAAAAAACTGATCTCTCCATCCTATGGATGGAGAGGTTAAATTATCTAAGCTGTTTTTTACAATTTAGATAATTTAACCATAGGATAGATCATGAAAAAATATAAATTTTTAACCCCTATATTGTTACTATTAATTATTCTAAGTACTTTCACTTTTTCTTCTCAAAAAGAACTGTCAGTAACAAAACCTCTACTCTCCATTAAAGTAGCCGGATACGATTTTAAACGATTCGAGGCACTCTTTGATGGACGTGTCAAAATAGAAGATTGTAATGCAACATTTCAAAAAGTTGGCATAGGTGATATGAATAGTGATGCATTCTCCGGTCCGCAAACATATGATATTACAGAGATAGGTCTGCATCCATTCATGCTTGCTTACGCTAATGACAATTTTCGAGACTATACTCTTTTACCAATCTTCCCTTTACGCCTTTTCCGACATAAAAGTATATTTATCTCTACAGATTCTGGCATAAAAAATCCTAAAGACCTCATAGGAAAAACTATCGCAACCCCTGGGTACTCTTCTACTTCTCTAACATGGATAAGAGGTATCTTGCATGATGAATACGACATCACCCCTAAAGATGTAAAGTGGATCACATCAGCAAAAGACTCCTCTGCAGACCTTGCAGGAAAGATCTCTAAAAATGAGAAGATCATCCCTAAAGGTATCACGATAACAAGTGGAACAAAAGGCAAAGATGAGTCTGACCTACTTGTATCAGGTGAAGCAGATGCGCTCTTTCATGCAGCAGAACCCAAAGCATATGCACAAGGAAGTCCTAAAATTACCAGACTTTTCCCAGATTACCGTAAAGCAGAACAAGCTTACTACAAAAAAACTGGTATTTTCCCCATCATGCATACTGTTGCTATAAAAACAAGCCTGTTAAAACAACACCCATGGCTTGCGAAAGCAGTGTTTGATGCTTATTCTGAGTCTAAACAACTTGCTTATAATTATATGCAAAAAATAGGTTGGGCAGCGGACATGCTACCATGGTATGGACAAGAACTTCAACAAACACAAGTATTAATGGGGTTAAACTTCTACTCTTATGGTCTTGAAGAAAACCGTAAAGCATTAGAAACTCTGTTCCGTTATTCTCATGAACAGGGCTTGTCAAGTCGGGAGTTAACCGTTGATGATCTTTTTGATCCATTGGGTCATGAGCTTAGCGAAGCAAAATAGATGGAAATATACATATGACAAGAATAAGTTTAGTATTACTCATAACTTTAGCATTTAGTACAAATATCTCAGCAGAGACCAATACCACTGAAGAGTTAAAAGACATGTCTGATCCCCTAGCAGTATATACCCGTGGAGGGATCGGTATTACAAACAGAGGACTGAACATTAAAATCGGTATTCAGTACAATACGGATGATGCCAATCTAAATGTAATGAATGTATTCGAGATAAAAGGAATCGGAGGAGAAGGTATAGGATGGGATGGTCCTTATGAGCGAAGTAACTCAGTGGACTCCCTACGCTACCGTAACTTCTCTGTAGACAAAACAACAGATAGAGGTACTCAAATAGATGTGACTTATGATCGACACAGTGAATCAGGTGTAGTAAGTTACAGCTTTTTACAAGGGTTCCCAAAATGGATGAATTTCAATTTTTATCCACTATTGGGAGTAGGTGTTGCTTATGCCAACAATGCACTCCAAAATGATGGAAGCATACAAAGTGGCTTATCTGTTCCTGGGGCCCTTGCTGTAGTAGGAATGTATGGAAAGTACACTATAAATGACAAGATCTGGCTCAATTACAATCCTTTTTGGTCCGTAGGTTTAGTAGGTTCTGACATTTTCATGGATCATGGATTTGAAGGCGGTTCCTCTGTTTTGACACATGAAGCAACAGTGTCATACAAACTTACACCACGTTCAAATATCCGTTATTATGGTAACTGGTCAGAATATACAGACTTCAAAGATGGTGCTCATCGTCTAGAATATAATTATCAGTTTTAAAAACCTTATAATCTAACATATTTTATAAGGTTATCCGCTGTAGCTACGTTTACAGACCTCTTTTTTGTACCCTCACATAGAAAACCTTATAAAATGTACCATAGCATCATGTTTTATAAGGTTTTTACCACTAAAAATTCCTAGTATATTTCTTTGGATTTTAGGATTTTTTGTTGGAACTGACAGCAAGCGATAAAAGAAAAGATACAAAAGCTTACAATATTGCTACAAAACAAACAAATCAGAGAAAATATATCCTATTTAAAGCTATCTTTGATATAACAGTTCATAAACAACAGATACAAAAGGAAATAATCATGCCAAATAATGAACCAACACCTAATAAAGAAAGTAACGCGTATGAGGTCATAACCTACACAGATG
>CAUZVG010000096.1:0-6382 GCA_963583215.1 Campylobacterales bacterium
AGGAAGAGCAGATACGAGATGACTTGATGCACAAAGGTGCTATTTTAGTACTTTCTGGACCAAGTGGTGCAGGGAAAAGTACCATTATTCAGGCAGCCTCTGAAGAAATAGGCGAATACTACTTTTCTATTTCGACCACAACACGAGCAGCAAGAGTGGGGGAAGAGAATGGGGTGGATTACTTCTTTGTCTCTAAAGAGAGTTTTGAAGAAGACATTAAAGCGGGGAACTTTTTAGAGTATGCGCAAGTGCATGGAAACTACTATGGTACATCACTTAAACCCGTGAGAGAAGCACTCGGTAGAGGTAAACTTGTCATTTTTGACATTGATGTCCAAGGACACAGGTTGGTACGCACCAAAATGAATGACATTACCACGTCCGCATTTATTACGCCTCCAACACTTCAAGCTTTAGAGGAGAGGTTACGTGCACGCTCTACAGATAACGACGATGTTATCACCCAACGTATAGGCACTGCCAAAGAAGAGATAAAAGCTGTAGGTGAGTATGATTTTATCATTATCAACGATAGCGTTGAAAAAGCGGCCAAAGCCTTTGTGATTGTGGCAAAAGCAGCGAGATTGAAACAAAGTACAGAGGATGAAGTAAAATTCATTGACAAGTGGTTAGGTGAAAAGTAAGATTAACTTAATTTGAGTATAATAACTCAAATTAATGTTCATAGTAACAAAATATAAAGGATAGACAATGGGTATGCCAAGTATGCCAGAACTATTGATTGTACTTGCAATCGTCGTTCTACTCTTCGGAGCAAAAAAGATTCCTGATCTTGCAAAAGGTATGGGAAAAGGTATTAAAGACTTTAAAAAAGCAATTAAAGAGGACGATGAAGAGCCTAAAGAACTTGCTAAAAAAGATGAAGAAAAAACAACTGAAAAAGTTGAAGAGAAAAAAAGCGAAAACGCTTAAAAACCAAATGTTCAGCGTCTGACGTTGCACATTTAATCTAACAGTTGTGTCATGCAGCTGTTCCTCCACTCCACTATATGGAACCCTTATGAAATTAAAATCACACATCAATGACGTACTAAAAGATGCTTTTAAAAAAGCTGGTATTGAGCAAGAACCACTGTCTGTTACGGAAGCCACAAAAGCAGAGTTTGGTGACTACCAGTTTAATGGTGCCATGGCACTGGCAAAAGCTTTGGGTAAAAACCCTCGTCAAATCGCAACAGATATTTTAGAACACTTAGACTTTACAGGTGTTTTGGTTAAAGCAGAGATAGCAGGACCAGGGTTTATCAACCTTTGGCTAAACCCTCTTTGGGTAGCCTCTCAGTGTGAAGAAGCGCTAAATTCTGAAAGACTGAACATTGCGTTACGAAAAAACCCTATCAAAGTCGTGGTGGATTATTCTGGACCTAACATGGCAAAACAGATGCATGTGGGACATTTACGTTCAAGCATCATTGGTGACACCCTTGCAAACCTCCTTACATTTTTAGGGGATGAGGTTATCCGTCAAAATCACATTGGTGATTGGGGTACACAGTTTGGTATGCTAATCGCTTACCTTGAAATGAAAGATGAAGATGGTTCTGTGTCACTCAAAGACTTGGAGCAGTTTTACAAAGATGCCAAAGCAGAGTTTGATGCTTCCGCAACTTTCGCTGACAAAGCCAGAGAGTATGTGGTCAAGATACAGTCAGGTGATGCCCATTGTTTAGAACTTTGGCAAAAATTCATCGATATCTCTTTAGGACACTGTGAAGAAGTTTATGAAAAACTCAATGTCAATTTGACACGTGATGATGTCCGTGCTGAGAGTTTTTACAATGATGACTTGGCAAAAGTCGTGAGTGACTTAGAGACAGTAGGTACATTAAAAGTGAGTGAAGGTGCCAAATGTGTCTTTTTAGAAGGGGATGAAATCCCCGTGATTATACAAAAAGGGGATGGTGGTTACCTCTATGCCACCACGGACCTTGCTGCTTTACGTTATAGAGCACAAACGCTACAAGCTAAACGTATCTCTTATGTGGTAGATGCAAGACAGGCAGGACACTTTAAACAAGTTTTTAGAGTGGCCAAAGAAGCTGGCTTTGTACCTGAAGATGTGAAGCTTGAACACATTGCTTTTGGTACCATGATGGACAAAGGTGGAAAACCTTTTAAAACCCGTGATGGCGGTACAGTAAAACTCATAGATTTACTCGATGAAGCCGTTACTAAAGCCAAAGAGACGATCAACAATAAAGAAGAGTATACAGACGAAGAGATTACCCGTCTTGCTAAAATCATCGGTATTGGTGCTGTAAAATATGCAGACCTTGCCATTAACCGCGAGTCGAACTACATCTTTAACTGGGACAAAATGCTCTCTTTTGAAGGGAATACCTCACTCTACATGCAGTATGCTTATGCAAGAATTCAAAGTATTTTTAGAAAACATAATGCTGAGATTTCTGGTGACATCATTTTAGAAGATGACTTAGAACGTAGACTTGCTACGATGTTATTACGTTTTGAAGATGTACTAAACCGTGCAGCCATCGATGCCAGTCCCAATCAAATCACCACGTATTTGTATGAACTGGCGAGCATATTTATGCGTTTCTACGAACACAACCCTATTTTAAAAGAGGGTGTGGATGAAAAAACAAAAATGTCTAGATTACAATTGGCAGATTTAACCGCCAAAACTATCAAACAAGGCTTAGACATCCTTGGCATTCAAGTCGTAGATAAATTATAGTCATAGGGTTGGCTTCAGCCGACCAATTAAGGGAAAAAGATGAAAGCTTTAATCATGTTAGCAATATTGCTAACACTGGCAATTATTTTCTTTCAATACAATAGAACCAAAGATGTGAAAAAACTCCTCATCTCTTTGGGTACATTTATTGCCATACTCTCTTTGGCTTTTATGGGAGCGCTGACGAGACAAGTGATGCCTATCTTCATTGCACATATCGTCTTGGTCATTATTGCTTGGGGTGGATTGTTTGTCTATTTTATACGTGATAAGTATTATGTTTGGGTAGTTTTTTCACCGATTATTACTATCGGTATTTTTTTAGCGCTTGAACTTTTAACAGGTTCAGGTCACGAAGTAGGGTAAAACGTAGGGTAGATAAAGTATCACCCTACGTTGTTATTTTATGCAGGGTCTACGTCTTTATTTTTTATCTGATTTTCTACAAGTTCAGACAAAAACTGTTCAAGTGAATAACGTTGTCTGTACTCAGGTATCATAATATGAATAAGAATGTCACCCAAATCGGCAACAACCCACTCATCACTCATGTCTGAAGCCAAGATGCTATCACCTTGTGCTTTAAGTTCTTTTTTAAGATGCTCAGCAAGTGCTAAAGTATGTTTCCCATTAAGAGAATTGGCAATCACCACACGTTTTGCAATATAATCTGCATCTTCTAGGTTAAATACTTCTATCTCTTCTGCTTTTTTATCATCGAGTAATTTTACGATGTTTTCTACACGTTCGTCTATTGTCATTTATTTTATCCTTCTAAGGTGTTTTTTTACAGATTCTTTAATTTTTTTGTCAACATGACATAATTGTAACTCTTCTCTGATTTGTGTGGAAGAAGCAGAGTGCGTGAGCGTTAAAACTCTCCACTCACGCAGTCCTTCTACCGTTAAATCATAACCTTCTCTTGTAACAATAACCCAGATAATTTGTGCATTGAGTGCATCAAATTTGTGCCATTTTGACAAGGAAGAGAGGTTGTCAGAACCTATGATAAGATACTTGACATTGTATGTCATATTAAAATGTTTTACAGTCTCTGAAGTAAAGGTACTTTTGCCTTGTTTTATCTCATAATCTTCAATACTAACTTTCTCAATATCTGCAAAAAGAGTTCGACACCAACTCAGACGTTTGTCTGGGGAAGCTAAAGAAGATGACTTAAACGGATTTAGGTACGCAGGTACAACAAAAAGTTTGTCAATATCCAAGTTTTGCACAGCACTCTCAACAATCTGTTGATGTCCTTTATGTGGCGGGTCAAAAGATCCCCCAAAGATTGCGACTGTAGGCTTAGACTGATTAACCAAATGCTAACCTCATTTACTGTAAAATTACGCAATTTTAACATAGTTTTACATAAGGGTACCTATTTACTTAAAATACCTGATAAAACGCTAGGGGTACAAAATGGCAGTAAAAGTAGCAATCAACGGACTAGGTAGAATCGGAAGATGTGTGGCACGCATTATTGCGGACAGAGATGACATCGACCTTGTCGCAGTTAACGCTTCAGGCACAGAAGAGATGATCCAATACAATGTTAAGTATGACTCTGTGCATGGTACACGTAATGATGTGACTGTCAGTAATGGTTACCTAAATATTGGAAAAACAAAAGCGAAGATTTTTGCAGAGCGTGATTTGTCAAAACTTGACTTTGCTTCTGAAGGTGTAGAAGTCGTTTTAGAGTGTACCGGTGCTTTTTTAACAGCAGAGTCTGTACAGCCTTACCTTGACAATGGTGTAAAAAAAGTACTTTTTTCAGCACCTGCCAAAGATGACACAGCCACTTTTGTACTTGGCGCCAATGCAGATGAGTATGCAGGACAAAGAGTCGTTTCAAACGCATCATGTACCACCAACGGCTTAGCTCCCGTGGCAAAAGTGTTAGAAGATGCTTTTGGTATAGAAAATGGTCTGATGACCACCATCCACTCTTACACTTCTTCTCAGCCAATCTTAGATGGAAAACATAAAAAAGATCCAAGAAAAGGACGTTCCGGTGCTACGAATCTTGTGCCTACAACCACAGGTGCAGCCAAAGCCATTGCCAAAGTACTCCCTGTGCTTAAAGGCAAGATAAACGGACAAGCCATCAGAGTACCAACTGCCGATGTTTCCATGGTGGACTTAACCGTAACTGTGAACAAAGAAGTCACCGTAGAAAGTGTTCAAGCTGCATTTAAAACAGCTTCAGAAGGTTCTCATAAAGGCATACTTGGGATTGACGAAGAGTATAGAGTTTCACAGGACTTTGTGGGTGAAGAGTTAAGTGCTGTGGTGCCTCTTGACACCATTCAAGTCATTGGTGGGAAGATGATAAAAGTACTCTCATGGTATGACAATGAGTGGGGATACTCAACACGTTTGGTCGACATGGCTGTACATATATCAAAGGAGGTATAATGAGCAAAGCTCATTATACTACGTTGTCACTAGGACAACTTCAGCACTTGGCTCATATGGCTAGCCATATTAATAAATTGAAAAACTTGGGGCAATAATGAGAACAATTAAAGATTTAGACATAGATGGAAAACGCGTCTTCATAAGATGTGACTTTAACGTACCCAAAGATGAGTTTGGAAATATTACTGATGATAGACGTATCCGTTCAGCTTTGCAAACCATTCGGTACTGTATAGACAGAGACTGTAAAATTATTTTGGCTTCACACTATGAACGTCCAGAACCTGGAAAATATGAAGAGAAATATTCATTAGTACCTATAGGAAAAAGATTACACACTTTGTTGAAAATTAAAAGAGATATCTTTATGGCAGAAGATGTCATCGGCCCAGATGCACCAGAAAAAGCAGCAAAAATGGAGCCAGGAGATGTACTTTTACTTGAAAACCTTCGTTATGAAGCAGGTGAAACAGAAAATGACATGGCTTTTGCAGAAAAATTAGCCGCTTATGCAGATATTTACATTAATGATGCTTTTGGCGCTTGCCATAGAAAACATGCTTCTATTGATGCCATTACAAAGTTTTTTGATGCAGACTCAAAAGCAGCCGGTTTTCTTATGGGTAAAGAGGTGAACTTTTTTTCTAAAGTACTTGAAAATCCTGTACGTCCTTTTGTGGCAGTGGTTGGAGGCTCAAAAGTTTCTGGGAAACTACAAGCACTCAACAATCTTTTAACCAAAGTAGACAAAGTGATTATTGGTGGAGGTATGGCCTTTACTTTCTTAAAAGCTTTAGGGCATGAAATAGGGAACTCTTTGGTTGAAGATGACTTGTTAGATGAAGCCACAAACATTATGAAAAGAGCCAAAGAGATGGGTGTTAAGTTTTACCTTCCTGTCGATGTGGTTGCCGCAGCCGAGTTTTCTGAAAACACCACAGTGAAGTTTGTACCTATTCAAGAGATACCAAAAGGCTGGATGGGACTAGACATTGGACCAGCCTCTTCAAGACTTTTCCGTGAAGCCCTCAATGATGCGCAAACGATTATTTGGAATGGACCAATGGGTGTGTATGAGATGGACAGATATTCCAAAGGAAGTTTGGCCATGTCAAATAATATTGCCCAAACACATGCCACAACTATTGTGGGTGGTGGAGACACTGCAGACGTAGTACAACGTGCAGGTGATGCAGATGAAATGACCTTTATCTCTACCGGTGGTGGTGCGAGTTT
>CAUZVG010000097.1:0-6319 GCA_963583215.1 Campylobacterales bacterium
ATAAATACGGGAATCTCATCCACGTCAATTTTTGTATCAAACCATCGGTTTGCCAATAACATCATTTTAGCCACAAACAGTATCTGGTCATCTAAAAATTCTGGTTTATCAAAAAGTGCTTTGGAATCATCTGCAAGACAATAGCCATACACTTTCCCATCTTTCACTTCAACAAAGTCAACACGACCTTCTCTTTGTGCACAAGCATCAGTACTTTCACAATAATGAATCGCCTTTTGTCCAAACTCACGCTCTATCATCATCATGTCTACTTTTGATTCACCCACATTTTGCATAGTGTAATCAAAGTTTTCATCTGTAATGTTTAAGGCAATGGCTGTGGCATTTTTATCGTTGTGTTTCATGATTTTATTAAAATACTTACGCATGTAACCTGTTTGTGCATTATGTCCTATGATGGTACAAAGCTTAGTATCTGGTTGTATTTCATGTGGTAACATTACTTTCCATCCTCTTCAAGTTCTTCTTTTTCACGTTCTTCTTTCATAACCAAAGCATTGGAATGTAAAAACATTGCTTCTTCCTCTTCTAGTAAACAACGTGGACAAGCCTGTTCTCCACCTTTGTAGGTAAAGTTGTTTCCACACTCATTACAACGCTTAATGTTAAACGTTGCCAAAGTTCTTTGGGTTGGTTCAAAAAACTCTTTAATTTCAAAACCAGGTTGTAACTGTATAGCATTGGGTTCACAAACATCATGACAGAGACGACACTTCACACAAAGCATGGCATCAAAGTGAATGAGTGAGAACTTATTGTCTGAACTCAAAGCACCTGTAGGACAAATGCGGTAACAAATTTGACAATTGGTACAAGACTCATCCACAAATTTTTGTGAGGTAAAAGAGATGTCCTCTTCTGCTAGCAGTTCAAAGGCATCAGGCAGACCTGCATGTTTCAGTGTGGTAAACAAAATCTTACGTTTATCTGGTAAATGTTTCTCTTTGATTTTTGCAATGGTAATACTGTCAAGTTTAAAAGCATTTAACTCATCTGCTTCTACAGCTTCATCAAAAGTCATTTTGTGTTTTACCACACCTTTGAGTGAAGCAGAACCTAAAAATGAACGTCTTGAAGAAACTTCTTTTTCTTCTTTCTCTTGAGGCGCTTCAACTTTGTCTACATTGCTTTCTAAACGTTTATCAGAAAATGCAGAAAGTACAAAGTTTGCTTCGTCGATACGCGAAGAAATCTGCTCAAACAAAATACTTGTCTCATCATAAGAAGACATATCTAAGGTAATTTGCTCATCACTTGCCAAAGCCAAAGAGATAAGATGTTCAATCGATAACACAGAGATACAAGGCACGTTAAACTTTGGCGAAATGAGCCTAATTTTTGAGTCTAAAAATGAAAAGAAAAACTCCGTAGTAGAAAACTCTGAAAGAGAAAAGGCTTCGGTAGGACAAACCCCAATACAAGCGGCTGCTTCTACACCCGTTTTGTTTGCAAAAGAGGGTAAGTTATCTAGCAGTTGTATAGACTCAGGACAAGCATCTACACACTTGGTACAATCAGAGAACTTTGAAGTGGCTCGCACACAGGCAGAAACGTTAAAGTGTAAAGACATGACTACAGTGCATTCCCACAATAGTTAGTCACTTTTTCACTTATATACTCAAAATCTGACAAAATGAACTCTAAAGTAAGCTCCGCACCATCATGGTAAAGTGCTGTACGTGATTCACGTTTGGCATTAATAAGGAACATTGGTCCCCAGTCTAAAAGGTGTTCTTTTAAGAAAGCACGTTGTACTTGAAAAAGTTCACATAAAGAGTCTTTGTCATCTGCTGAAAATGCTTTAAGTGCAGCTACTGAGAGCATATACATAAATTCTAATTCCACACCAATATGGTCTGGACTCACAACTCTTGCTTTCTCCAATTGCACTTTAAAGTCTAGTTCATTATACAAATCAAGTACAACATTCTCTCCACCAGATTCTATCATTTGGTCATCTCTTGTATAAAAAGATTCATAGGGTACAAGGTGCATTAAAAAAAGGCTGGTAAAGTCTGCATTTAAGTGTTCCTCTATGAGTTCTTGACGTGAAAGTGTTTTACGTTTATCCCAGGCTTTATAGTTAGGGAAGAGATCAAGCAATGCTTTATCTTTTTCAAGGGTGTCTAAAAATGCGTCATCAACTTCTATAAGCATCAGTCTCGAAATCAATCCGTAAATAGCAATACGGTTTTGCAATTCTAATTTTAGTTCTTCCATAGTTACGTTTTCTGTTAGTTCTTCCATAGGTAGTTTTCTTTCATGTTAAATATTTGGCACTATACCACTTTCAAGATAAATAAGACTTAAAGGTAATGAGTTATCTGGAAAATTGTATCTTGTGGGCCATAAACGTTCCCATCGAGATGATGGGAACAAAGTGTCTTACAATTATTTTGTAATATTAACTGCATACGCTTTGTCAGACAAAGGTACAGCAGGACGTTTAATATGCTGAGGACGTCTCAGTGTATCTGTCTCATCAAGTGGACGTGTTAAATCGTCTCTCCATGCTTTATACACTTTCATGTTGTTCTCATAGTTTACATAAATATCACCAATTTGGTCATCTTTACCAGCAAGCTCTACAACAACCTTTTGGTGCCAAGCGTGGTGACCCGCAATTGGATCTGGATGAGAAGGTGCCACAGCATTTTGCCATGAACCTGAAAGACCATCCCACCAAATGTTGTCAAGGTCTCTGTTGTACTCTTTAAACTGCCAAGAGTCTTTATTCTCGGTCATACCTTCCACAATACCTTGTGTCGGTTTTAAGGTACCAATTTTACCATCCATAGTCATATCGTACAGTGGTGCACCTAGACCCATGATTCCTAATTTGTGTTCAAATCCTGGAATATCAACAGCATTTTTAAGTTTCCATCTACCTGCATGGTGTGAACAAGCCATGACGCCTGGCATAGTCGCTTCTGTTGGTATAGCCATCGCAATAAAGTAACCTGAATCTAGTCCAGATACTGTATCAGTAATGGTTACTTTCACAGAATCGCCACGTTTGATGTTGAGTCTTTCAGCATCTTTAGTGTAAATCCATACAGGGTTATGGTTTTGTGAAATCTCCATAAGGTGTTTAGAGTTCACTGAACGCGTATGAATATTGTATGGCAATCTAAAGATTGTATTCAGGGCAAACTCGTTGTCTTTTTTCATAAAGTCATGGTGCACTTGTGTAACAATGTGCGTCATTTTCTTTCTATCTTCTGCATTTGTTGGATAGATAGGTACAGCATACTCTGGCCATTTCCAATCTTTAAACCACTCACAATAGAAGTCAAGCTTTTTAGTTAGTGTATGGAAACCTTGTACAATTTCTCCATCTACTTCAACACCAATTGCTTTTTCTTTACCATGTGCATCTGTTGCCATTAAGACACCAAACTCATCTTTCACTACTTGACTTTCATCATACTCGTGACCATGAGAGAAGTACGTTGAACCTACTTTTTTAACTGGTCTCTCTTGTGGTTTGAAGATGTTATCTTCTTCTAACCAAGTACCCATATCTCTCATCATTTCATAGTTAGGGTATTTAGAATCAGGATATTTCGCTTTTGCTGTCTTTCTAAGGTTAGGAAGCTTGTCAAATGCTGCTTGATACCACTCTGGGATCGTCACAGCTCTTGTTGGGTCTTCTTTTGAAGCCCAGAACTTTCTCACACCCAAAGATCCATCTGGATCTATATGGTGAACCATGATATTTGCCCAGAATTCTACTTCTTCCCAAACTTCACCAAGACCTGCATGCATGTGCGCTTCTAGTGTTGCTCTGGTTGGATCTTTTGCTTTCCAACCTGTTTTCTCTAGTGCAACCCGAAGTGCAGGTTGACGGAAAGATAACCATCTTTTTGGCTCAGTTGCCTCAGAGTGTTGATCATGTCTTTCACCAGCAAGTCCCACAGGAAGAATAAAGTCACAATACCAGTTAGTCTCAGACCATGTAGGTGAAAGGTTAAATGACATTTCAATTTTATCTTCACGTTTAAGCAATTCAATCCATCTAAATCCATCTGGATTAATCCAAACTGGGTTATACATACGAGGAATCCAAACTGCCAATTTCTCAGGCACATTAAGGCCTTTAGAATTCCATTTGTCTCTCCACTCATCATCAAGAAGTAAGTGAGGCATAATGTGTGACATTTCGTATGATGAAAGTGGATACTCAGGTGGCCAAGCAATCTCATTCCAAACATCAACTTTTGGAGGTCTTACACCTGCTTGTGCAGCAGCATCACCTTTACCATTAACTGAAATAATATGCCAGTGGTGTAGTCCAACCCCACCTTTGTCTCCAGCCATAGCACCACGAAGTACAAATGGTAAGAATGCAGCTCTTGCAATCATCCATCCACCTTTGTGGCCAATTGGTCCTGCTCTCCAAATGTATGTAGCGACTCTTGCACCTGCATCAATAAACATATCGTATAGTTTTTCAACAATACGTTTTTCAATACGACACTCTTCAGCAACGAAGTCAAGTGTATAAGGAGAATACATTTCAGCAATCATCGTGATAAAATCTTCGTAAGAATTTCCTTCTGGAATTGACTTAATATACTTTTTATCGAGAAGTACTTGAAGGTACTCTCTGTCTTTCATCAATTGTTCCCAGTTTACCCAGTTTCTAACGAAGTTGTGGTTTACCAATGACTTACCATCAATCCCTTTTTCGTTAAGAATTCTGTTTGCAAGGTAAAGATACAGAGCTGTCTCTGTTCCTGGCCAACAAGGTACCCATAGGTCTGCCATACCAGCAGAGTTAGAAAGTCTTGGATCCATAACAACAAGTTTTGCACCTTTTTTACGTGCTTCAGCAATACGACCTGCTGCTTGTTGGAAGTAGTGACCTGCATCAGCTGCGTGAGATGACTGAAGGAAAATCAACTTAGCATTTGCCCAGTCTGGTGAGTTTCTATCATCATTTGTCCACTGAATAGTTCCCTGTCTCGCACCGGCAGAACAGATGTTTGTATGAGAATCATACCCATCAATACCCATTGAGTGAGGAATACGGTGACCAAAACCATTTTCATTTGGACGGCCAACGTGGTACATGATTGACTTTTTAGACATCTCATCACCCACTTTAAGCGTATCGTGCATTTTCTTACCGATTTTCGCCATTGCTTCATCCCAAGATGTTCTTACCCATTTACCTTCACCTCTTTTAGAACCTGGGGCTCTCATTAAAGGGAAAGGTATTCTATCTGGATCGTACATTTGTGATTGTGCTGCATAACCTTTTGCACAGTTTCTACCACGAGAACCTGAATGCAGTGGGTTACCCATAAATTTCTTAACTGCAAGTTTACCTGTCGCTTTGTACGTTGTAAGGTCAACCCATGCAGTCAGACCACATGATGCTTCACAGTTTGAACATGATGTTGGAACCAACATATATTCTGTTGCTTTAATCCCATCTGGATTCTCTGCAGAGAATACACCATTTCTTGATGTACCACCACGTTTCCAATCGTGACCAGAAAGTTCTGTAAAGCTATCCCACTCTTCTAAAGGTGGGTAGAATGCAAGTGTTTTAGGTGTTGCAGTAAATTTTGTTTCTGCCTCAGCAGGTGTTGCTACTACAGCTTCAAATACGCCAGCAGCAAGTGTTGCACCTGCTACTGAGTATGCTGTACCTTTAAGGAAAGATCTTCTACTTTCGATAAAGTTTTTGTTGTCATTTTTCATTGATTTTGTCATAAATCTTTTCTCCTTAACTCAACGGTAACATTTGTGGAATTTTAAGCCATACATCTTTTACTAAGAATAGGCCCACCAATGCTAAAATAGCTGCAAATCTAAGCAGCGTTTTGTTATCACTCTTCATGTTTCCAACAGCGATAAAGAATGGAATGATAAACCCTAAAGTCATACCAATCCAAAATTCAATATTATACGAACCACCAGCATGAACAAATGCTAGAACAGCTTCTGCTTCTGCTGATTTGAATGAGAAGAAATACTCAGACATATACATACCAAAAGAGAAGAATGTTGAAAGTGCAAGCACAAGTGCTAAATCTTTTCTCGCTTCTTTATTCCATTCACCAGAGATAAAAATAAGTGCTGCAGAACCAGCCATAAGCGCTGCCCACATCATTTGCATTACTTCTGTTGGTGCTTGCCATAACTCACGTGCTGATGATTGTGCCATAATGATTGCTGTATATGTGGTAACAGGAATTGCCAAAAACACAAGGAAAGGCATGATTTTTTCATACACTCCAGAGTTATTTCTAGCCATCTTTGTTGCTTTACAGTTCTTATATGGTAC
>CAUZVG010000098.1:0-6236 GCA_963583215.1 Campylobacterales bacterium
ACCAGAATATAAAATTACGTATTCTCGTATCTATGGCAATATCATTACAGGTATTGAGATAGATGATTTGGCGTATAAAAACAAAGACATCTTCAAACACTTACAGTTAAAATGGAATCCCAATGCTTTGGCAAAAAGAGAGATAAAGGTAAATACCCTACATATCCAAGCTTTAAACTTAAGTACCATAGAAACTCTAGCAGCAGACTTTTCTTCTGACAGTAACGAAAGCAATGAAACGCAAGGTCCTCTGGCTGCTTGGATGCCAAACATGGTACAGGTAGATGATTTTGCTTTAAGCATTGTGCCAAAAACCTACGCACCTGTTTGCATAAAAAGTGTAGACTTTAGACTCAAAGATACGGCATTTAATTTAGAATCCTTGAGACTTGAAAATGCACAAGTCACACTCTACTCAAAAACCAATTTAACTGACTTAGACTTTAACGGTAAAGTAAAAAACAATCAACTCTTAGGAAAACTTAAACTTCAAGCCAATGAGCCACTTTTTACAGACTATAATTTAACTCTAAGGAAAGAAGCTTTTTCAGATATTGGCATTGATCTTGATGTCAATGATAAACGTGTCATCGCTCACTTAGATACTGCTTTTAAAGCAGTTCTTAAAGTAGAAAAAGATGCGTTTAACCTTGACGTAAATCGTTTTACAAGTCAAGTTACCTATCATTTTAAAGATGGAATACTCAACGTAGAGAGTAAAGCACTTATTGCCATGCCTTACAGTGAAGAGATGGTGCTTCGCAATCATTTTAAAATGGATGACAACATCTCTTACTCTGGAGATATTTTTGTAAAAACTTTTAAAGGTTTTGAAGAGAAATATACCCAAGCACTCAATGACTTTAATCTTAGTTATGAAGGTACAGACACAGGGCTGAAAGCCAATTTGGCTTCAAAAGTTTTTCAAGGCTCCTTTTGCTCTAAATATTTTAAAAAAGCACACTTTCACCTTGAAAGTAAAAAAGAGATTTTGTTAAGAGAGTATCTGGAACTTCCTGCAGAACTTAATCAAAGTAAAGCGCAGATAGAGATTGACGTACCCTTAAATTTTGAATCAAATGCTTCTGCGTATACGGCAAAAGCAAAAATACGTTCCAATGTAGTGAATGTAGATGCGGACCTTTCTTATGCGAAGTATTTGACACTGGAGTCATCCATAGACATTCCCAAAGAATCTCTTTTAAGAGCCTATAGTAAAACACTAAAGTGGGACAATTTAAGCCCCATACAATCCAATGTGACACTTAAAGGACAAAAACTCGATGTGAGCATGCAAGCCCATGTATTAAACATCAAAGCCAAGTATGATTTAAATACAACAAAAATAGACGGAGACATTCGTCTAGGCACGATGATGAGTAAAATCTCTGGTGTACTTGATAAGAAAATGAAGGTAGACTTAAAGGTTTCTGCCATCTCCACACTGTTGGAGAATGTCAATAAGCTTATTGCACTAGAAGGTCTTCCTCCTATTGGGGGCAGTGCCAGTTTGTCTTTAGAAAGCAATGCTTTAAAAACATTTTCTGTGGCTTTAAAGTCACCACAAATTACCTATCAAGCAGATACCCAAACTTCTTATGTCATAGATGATATAGACATTTTAGTAAAGCTCTCAGAAGGTAATGTCACCTTAGAACACTACACAGTTAGCTACGATAAAACCAAAATATTTTCTACTAAACCTTCCCATGTAACAATATCTGACACAGAAATAAAGTTTTCCCCTTTATGGATCAACGATGAACTTAAAATTGAAGGTATCTATGACTTAAAAAAGCGTAAGGCAAGCATCACAAGCAAAGCAGAGTCTTTACCTATTTCCCATGAACTCATAGATTTAACTACCTTTATAGACATTACAACAAAGCTAGAAGGTGAAAAAACGTCTGTAAAAGGAAAAGTGGTTCTGCTTGGTGGGGACATATACTATGATATGAGTCAAAAAACCTTTGCTTCAGACTCTGATATTATCATTGTCCAAGACATTAAAAAAGAAGAGGAAAATCCGTTTATGGACAATCTCACTGTAGAGATTCATGTGACCAGTAAAAAACCTTTAATCTACAATAAAGATGCTGTCAATGTCCAAGCAAATGTGCATATGAGTATTATTAAAGCTGAAGGTGATGACTTGTCGGTTTTAGGAGAAGTTAAAGTGCTCAAAGGCGGCACCTATATGTTTGAAAACAAAAAGTTTGTACTTTCTGACAGTTACATACACTTTACGGGTAACCTAGCCAAACCTCTTTTAAATGTAGCGGTAAACTATACATCAAAAGGCTATAAAGTCACTATCTATATTACAGGTTCTGCCGAGTTACCACAAATCCAGTTTACGTCTAAACCGGCTTTGTCAAAAAATGAGATTTTGTCTCTTATCCTTTTTGACAGAGTAGATGGCTCAGGCACAAACTCCGGAGATACCATGATGAAAATGATGGGTGGTGCCATAGCCAAATCTGCACTCACTGACTTGGGTATAAAAGTTGACCACTTGGCCATTGGTTCAGGGAACTCTGTAGAAATAGGAAAGAAATTAACCGACGACATCACCATCATATACATCAACGACATTATCTCCAGTGTAGAAGTAAGGTATGCCCACAGTCCACGTTTAGAAAGTGTACTCTCCGTTAGTGAAGAGTCACAATCTTACGATTTTGTCTATAAAAAAGATTATGCGGAAGAAGATATGATTTTTTTTGGGAAAAAGAAGAAAAAATAGATTCTCCTCGTTCTCATCCGTCCTTGCTGGGAAGGCATACGAGACAATGCCTGCTCACTTTTTCTGATACTGTAAAACACAACCTTTTCTTATGAAAGTCTATCTCTAAAATCTGCATAGCCAAACTCACGTAAAACTTCCACAGATCCATCTTCTTTTTTTACAGCAATAGAAGGGAGTTTGATACCGTTAAAGGTAGTGGCTTTTACCATGGTGTAGTGCATTTGGTCTTCAAAGACGATTTTATCGCCAATCTGTAAAGGCTTGTCAAAACTGTAGTCTCCCATGATGTCTCCCGCTAAACAAGTATTGCCTGCTAAACGATAGCTATGTGCTTTTTCTCCCACTTTTCCTGCGCCTTCTACTTCTGCTCTGTAAGGCATGATGATAGTATCAGGCATGTGCGCTTCTGCGGAGCTGTCTAAAATGGCAATATCCATGCCGTTGTGAACGATGTCTAGCACTGAGGTTACTAAGGTACCTGTTTCCCAGCCTATGGCTTCTCCTGGTTCTAGGTAGACTTCTACATGGTACTTGGCTTTGAAGTCTTTTATGAGACGTATGAGTTTGTCTACATCATAACCTTCACGGGTGATGTGGTGTCCTCCTCCAAAGTTTATCCATTTCATTTGTGGGATGTAAGGGGCAAATTTTTCTTCAAAGTGTTTGAGTACATTTTCTAAAGCATCTGCACTTTGTTCACAGAGGGCATGAAAGTGTAACCCCTCACAATGCTCTAAGATACTCTCATCAAAATTTAAAAGGGTGGTACCTAAACGTGAGTTAAGTCCACAGGGGTTATAGATCTCTTTGGGGGATTCGGAATACTCAGGGTTTACTCTTAGACCTAAAGAGAGCAGAGGGTTAATGGCTTTGGCTTTAGTGGCAAAACGTTTAAACTGTGCGGGAGAGTTAAAAACAAGGTGATGAGAAATGCTAGCAATCTCTTCAATCTCTTCTTCTTTAAAAGCAGGGGAGTATGTGTGTACCTCTTGTCCAAAAGTCTCATGGGCTAACTTCGCTTCATGTAGACCTGAGGCACAACAGCCGTTGAGTGCATTTTGCATGAGGGGAAAACTTTTCCACAAAGCATAACCTTTGAGTGCAAGTAAAATCTTAGCAGAAGATTTTTGACGTATATCATCGATGAGAGAGAGGTTTTTTTTGAGTTTCTTTTCGTCTAAAAGCCAGTAAGGTGTGGCTAAGTTTAACTGATATTTATTTTTCATACAAAATTATAGCAATCATTTGATATAATTAAACCCACTGATTAACCTATGCACTCATAATGGGTTTTGAAAATGTAAGATTGTGCAAAAGATTTATAAGTCCTAGCCATAGCTAAGACGAAGTAAATATCTTGTGCAAGATTGCGTTTTCAAAGCCCACCCGAAGGGCATCACTAGCTTTCGCCTATGCGTCGTTACTCTTTCTCACCTTAGCTATGGCTAGGGTTTAAAAAGAGTGCCTAGCCTAGACAAAAGCTAGAGATGTTATGAGTACCTAGGTTAATTAGTGGGTTTAAATGAAGCTACAAGTATAGATTTTATATGATAAGGACATAAGAATGGGACTACGAAAAAGCGGTACACATAACACTTTAAAGTTTTCTGCAGAAGAAGTAACCTTAGCAGTAGACATGTTAGAAGCATTGGAAAAAACAATTGACATGGTCTATTATCTTATGGAGAGAGAAAATGTAGGCACCTTTGTTCTCATACTTCTGAAAGCACAAAATGCTGACCTTGAAACAATTTTAGAAAAAGAAAAAAGAGATACAGATATTTTATTTGAAATCAATAAAGAGAAATCGACTTATGTGATGCTATGTCAAGATACAAAAGTAGATGGTGGTTATAGATTTTCTGAGCGTATTATCGAGAGTATTGAAGCAGGAAAAGGCACAGATATTTATTGTTCACAGGTAGAAGTTCGTACAACACACCATAAGGTAGAAACCGTACTGTTTACTTTGCTGGAAATCTTCTTAAAAGCACAACGAGAAACAAAAACCAGTGAAATTGTCTATAAAAGTCTTAATTAGCAGTTTTGTTAGTGTGATTTAAGGGGTTTTACGGTAAAATCCCGACCAAATATACCTACAGTGATGCAGGTAAAAATACATCAAGGATGATTCAAAATGAAAAGAACATACCAACCCCATAGTACACCAAGAAAAAGAACACACGGATTTAGAACAAGAATGAGAACTAAAAATGGTAGAAAAATAATTTCTGCTAGACGTGCTAAAGGTAGAAAAAGACTTTCTGTATAAGTCTTGCTAATTCTTTTGAAGCGAAGCATATGAGTAAAATAAAACATTTTACCCGCATACAAACGACAAAAGAATTTAATGTAGTGTATAAACGCGCTACAAAAATTTGGCACGGTCCATACTTTGTACTCTTTTTTAAAAAAAATGAGTCAAAGACTGTTGGCTTTGTTGCCTCAAAAAAAGTTGGAAATGCAGTACATCGAAATAGAGCAAAACGTTTGATGAGAGCACATTTTATTGAAAATATTGATCTACTTACTTCAGGATCTTATGTTTTGGTTGCAAAACCAGACTTACTAAGTAACGACTTCTTGCAAACCAAGAAATCTTATCTCCATGCACTTAAAAAGTGTTCTGCATTACAAAATTAACATAAATTTAACACAGTTAAGACTATACTACTAGACTAATAATTTTAAAGGTAATACTTTTGGAACAACAAGATTTAAATAAACGATTACTTCTCGCACTTGCTCTCTCATTTTTGGTATTTGTAGGATACAGCTATTTTTTCCCTGTAGAAAAAGCACCTGTAAATGAAAGCCAAACAACGGCTAAAACAACGCATGCAACACCAACTGTGACAGCAGACAAAAGTGCACCAGCACCTACATCTAGCAAAGTAGATGCAACTGCAGCACCGGTACAAAGTGCAGTTCCTTCTATTGCAACGGTGACTTCACCTACCTATAAAATGACAATTGATGAACTTGGGCGTATCGTACAAGTTGAACTTTTAGAAAAAAAGTACCAAGTAGAAGAGGGTGAAAATCTTCAAATGTTAGGTCAAGATATGGTGAAACCCCTTGAAGTAAGATTTGCAGATGTCAAACTTAATGAAGAAGCATTTAAAACGCCTTATGTGAATGCAGGAGCAAAAGCACTGAGTGTGAAAGACGGTAAAGAAGTTTTAACGCTTACGCAAACACTTTCTAGCTTGACCGTGACTAAAACCATTACCTTTATGCCAAATGGTGCTTATGATGTCAACATTAAAACATCTAAACCTGCAGCATTTTTTCTTACACCAGGGCACAGACCTATGGCAGACACATCTGTCTATATGCTTGTACGTGGTGTTTTGGTTAAAGGTGCAGATGACATCATTACGACTATTGAAGATGAAGATGCAGAAGGGTATGAGAAATTTGAGGGTGCAAAAATTGCTTCTGCTTTTGACCGTTATGTTGCGTCAATGTTCTTTGACTTTGACAA
>CAUZVG010000099.1:0-6036 GCA_963583215.1 Campylobacterales bacterium
AAGTAGTCACTCCACCAGAATCATAAGCTAGTCCAATAATCTCTTTAGGGGCAAAGAAAGTAATAGTGACCACTAAAATATACCCAGATATGATGTAGTAGGCAATAGGGTGCCCAAGTAAGATACGCAGCGTTCCTAAAGAAATCGCAAAACCCACAGAGAGTGCGACGGTCATACGTAGCCAAAAGGCATCAATACGTCCCTCTGAAATAATGGCGGCTTTATCTGCAATGGCTATGAGGGCAGGTTCTGCAACTGTAGTAGCAAAGCCTATGGTAAAGGCAAAGAGTAAGAGCCAAAAAGTTGAGCCTTTTTTTGCAAAGTCAATAGCAAGTCCTTCACCAACAGGAAAGATACCCAGTTCAAGACCACGGATAAAAAGTGCAAGTCCAATAGCAACAATGAAAAGACCAATGATGATAGAGGTAAGATTATCAGGTACAGCTTGGATGATGACACCTTGAAATAGGGTAACAACAATAATAATAGGGAGGAGGTCTTTAAAAGAGTTTTTTAAATCCCCTGCAAATATCTTCAAACTTTCTTCCATAGTTTACATTATATCTTTTATAAGATTAGAAAGTCTGATAGATCTTATGCAGGGTAAGGATTTTTACTGCGTTTTTATCAATTACTGTTTCTCTACAAAATCAAGAGAGATGGAGTTGACACAGTGGCGTGTACTTTTTTCTGTGATTCTTTCCCCTTTAAAAACATGGCCTAAGTGTCCACCACAATTGTTACAAACAATCTCTACGCGTCTGCCGTCTGCATCGGGTACTTCTCTTACAGCACCTTCTACGGCGTCATCAAAACTTGGCCAACCTGTGCCTGAGTCAAACTTTGTGTCTGAAGGGAAAAGAGGTGCGTTACATTGCCGGCAAATGTACATACCCTCTGCTTTTGTATCGCAAAATTTTCCTGTAAAGGGACGCTCTGTACCTTTGTTCAAAATGACGTATTGTTCTTCTTCGTTGAGTGTGTTATAGCCCATAATATTTCCTTAGTGATTTTATATAATATTAGCATATTAGTTTGGAAATAGTATATAATTGGAGTCAGAGTTAAAGAAAAGGTAAAGAGATGAGAACATTTGACATTATTGTTATAGGGGCAGGTCGGGCGAGTAATTTGGCACGAAATGCAGGTAAAGCTGCGAAAAAAGTAGCCATTATTGAAAAGTCTAAATTTGGAGGTACTTGTCCAAACAGAGGGTGTATACCTTCTAAGCTTCTCATAGGTTATGCAGAAGTAGCTCGAAGTATAGAAGATGCTTCGAGACATTTTATAGATGCCCAGATCAATCACATAGATGTTCAGAAAATATTTGATGAGACAAATGCGCACATAGAGAAAGTTGATCCTGCGTATAGAAGTGCCTTTAATGAAAATGTAGAAACATTTACAGGTGAGGCTTCTTTTGTTTCCAACTATGTGGTAGAAGTAAATGGAGAACAACTCACTGCTCCTAAGATTGTGATTGCCACAGGTACACGTCCCATAGTTCCCCCACATGAAAAAGCATGGACGAGTGATGACATCTTCCCTTTGTTAGGTAAAGTTCCAAAGTCAATTACTATTGTTGGTTCTGGTTTTATTGCTTGTGAATTGGCGAACTTTTTTGATGCTGTGGGTGTTGAGACGAAGTTATTGGTGCGTAGTCAAAGCCTTTTGAAAAATGAAGATGAAGAAATTTCGGCTATTTTTAAAGAGCAGTTTACTAAGCATGTAGATGTGGTATTTGATACAAGTATTCAAAACATTGTACATAGTGACAAAGGTTTTGAACTTACACTTATTAACAAACAAAATGAAAGCACAAGCCATACAAGTGATGCACTTCTGTATGCTACGGGAAGAGTCTCCAATGCAGACACCTTAAAGCTAGAAAATACAGATATAAAAGTCAATGAGAAAGGTTTCATAATAAGAGACGCGTATTTTGAAACAGATGTTAAAGGTATTTATGTGCTAGGTGATGCTTCGGGAGAACATATGTTACAGCATGCAGCGGCTGCTGAAATAAATCATGTGCAAAAGGTCTTGTTGGGAGAGAAGGAAGGCATTTATACTTTTAAGTATATGCCTCACGCAGTATTTACACATCCTGAAGTGGCAAGTGTTGGACTTACTGAACAACAAGCAAAAGAGAAAGGCATAAGGTATGTGGCATCCATTACTTCATGGAAAGCCTCGGCTAAAGCACAGTCCCTACGTATCACTTATCCACGTACAAAGTTTCTTATAGACCCCGATAGCTATGAGATACTTGGATGTCACCTCATAGGTCCTCAGAGCGCTACGATGATGCATCAGGTCTTAAGTATCATGCATATAGACAACGACATTAGACATTTAAAAGAGATGATATATATTCACCCTGCACTTAGTGAAGCCTTACTTCCCGCAGCAGTCAAAGCCGTCAAGTCTGTGAAGGTTTAACGTAGTTCTATTTTCCCTCTTCGCACCATCCCTCATTTTGGGGTGAACTTCCAAATAAAAAAAGAAATTTTAATAATTATTATCACTTTAATATTGTTTTAAGAACATATTGGATAAATTACGATTTCGATAATAACTATCAAGTTAAATCAACTTGGAGACAAACAATTAAGGACAAATAAAATGGGAAAAATTACAACAGCATTAAGCTTAGTAGCAATGATGGCAATAGGTGCACAAGCGGCAACAACTTTAGAAGACAGAGTTAAGGCACTTGAAGAAAAAAATGAGGTACTTACAGAAGAAGTACTTGCAGCACAATCAGGTGGATTTACTTTAGTCGATACGACAAAGTCATTTAACGGTATGGGACCAGCAGCATCTAAAGTATACTTTTCAGAAAGCCCACTTTCAATTGGTGGATATGGTGAAATGTTTTATGCCAACCCAGACAATGGTGATGATTTTGCAGATGTGTACAGATTTATTACTTACTTTGGTTACAAATTTAACGACTGGATAATTCTGAATGCTGAAATCGAATTTGAACATGGTGCAAACGCTGAAAAAGGTGGAGAAGTTGTTATTGAGTTTATGTACCTTGACTTCTTACTTTCAGATGCGTTTTCTGTGAGAGTTGGACATGTACTAACACCAATGGGACTCATTAACCTTAGACACGAACCAACACTTTTTAACACAGTGCAAAGACCAGAGATTGAAAGACAACTCATCCCCTCAACTTGGCATGAAAATGGTGTACTTGCTTATGGTAGATTTGAAGATGTAGGTATTGAATATACTGCGGGTATGATTAATGCATTAAACGTAAACAACTCAAAAACAACAACACCTACAAATGGTTGGATTAGATCTGGAAGAATTGGTTCAGAGAAAAATGGATCATTTACACCGGCATTTGTTGGACGTGTAGACTATACAGGTATCAATGGTTTGATGGCAGGGGTTTCTGCATATTACGGTTCAGGTTCAAACCTTAAAAACCCAGCACCAGGAGAAGATGTAAATGGTTTAACAACCACGATGTTTGACTTCCATGCAAGATACGAAAATGGACCTTTCCAAGCGTACGGTCTATACACACAAACAAACCTTGATGGTGCAGAAAAATTAAGCCCTGTTGCTGTTGAAAAAGCAAGTGGTTATTATGTAAATGCTTCTTATGACCTTGGAGGACTTGTAGGGATTGACTATAAAATGCCAATATTTGCACAGTATGAAAACTGGAATCCAGTAGAAAATACTGTAGATGGTTTAAATGAATCTGATTTTGAGACAGAAACTGTTACAATCGGGTTGAACTTTTTCCCAACTGATCAAGTGGTACTTAAACTTGACTATGAAATGGATGAGGTTGGTGGTAAAGACACTGACACTATTTCATTCGGACTTGGTTTTATATTCTAAAAACGGATAATAATTATGTATAAACTCTTTACATCTTTACTCTTTGGGATTTTTTTATCCCAAAGTTGTATGGCAAAATCATTCCCTACTATTGATCAAGTGATTCATGCTTCTTTTCCTAAAAGTACGAAGATGGAAAAGCACAGCCTCATACTGACAAAAAAACAATTTTCTCAAATACAACAAAAAGCAAAAGCCAAGGTAGACACAAAGGTTTACCGTTACTACACCTTAAGTAACAAAGGCAAAACCATAGGTTACGCTGTACTTGAATTTCGGAAAGTTCGGACTAAAAAAGCCACTGTTTTGTATGGCTTCGACATGAAAGGCACACTCAAGTTTACAGAGATTATGGCTTTTGGTGAAGCACCAGAGTGGATTCCTTCTAAAACATGGATGTCACAACTGCAAAACAAAAGCCCAAAAGCTGCGCTGCACATAGGTAAAGATATTCCTACAATTTCAGGTGCGACACTTTCTGCACGTTGTTTGAGTGAGGGTGCAAGAGTGGCACGTGCCATTTATGAGCTAGTTTTAAAGTAGATTTATGAAGTTTTTAGTCACAAAAGAGTTAGAACAGAACAAACTACTACGTTTGCAAGTCTTATGGCTCACAGCCATCTTAACACTTTTTTTAGTCACCGACTTGGTGTTACACCACTACCAAGTGGGGTTTGATCCCTCTGCTGCAATTGAGCACATCCTGGGGAATGAAGAAGCTTTTATAGAACCCATTTTATTGTCTGTGTTGTTAGAAAACATACACATAGACCTTTTTATTTCTATGATTACCCTCATGCTCTTGGTGGTCATTTTCATACGGGTGGTGCATGACTCCAAAACAAAGCTCATACACCTAGCGTTTCTCTCTGCCATTTTGGCACCTCTCTCTTTGTTGTTAGGGTACTTTTATGCAGAAGTTTTTATCTCTTTATGGATAGGTTTTTTTATACTTTGGCATCTCTGTGCACTTTACTTTGCTGTGACTATTTTTAGGAAACTGTAATGCCTCAGTACGGAATAGCTCTGCGGTACTTTTTTGTGATGACATTCTTGGTTTTAGGCTCAGGCCTTTGGATGTTTGTGACCAATACTTCTCTAAGTCTTGAGGGTACAAGTTCTCATTATGCGCTAAAGTCTTTTTATGGATTGTTAGAGACTGTGAGTCCACACCTCTTTGCTATGGCTGTGCTTATCTTTATACTCACACACTTTTTTGCCATTGTCTCTGGGGTTAAACATGAAAACTTTCGTCTTTTTTCTCTACTCTTTTTTACTGTGATGCTTCTTTCTAATGTCTCTGGGTTTTTTATAGACGAATCAAGCCTGTTTTTTACGCTTTTAAAGTTAGGGTCTACCTTACTTTTTATTCTCTTCTCTTTCTTTGCGCTCTACAAACTTTTTAAGATGACTTAAACGTTGAAAAGTTTTCCTTATTTACTTGAAAACTTAAACATCTTTTCCATTGCTATCGCTTCGTCTCTACCATACACAATGATGTCGTCATCTACCACAATCTCACTCGAAGCGATTTTATTGGGATACTCAACGAAGTTCAAAATGTGTTTAATGGCATTGATCCTAGCTTTTTTCTTGTCATCACTCTTGACTATGGTCCACGGTGCTGCCTCCGTATGTGTGGCACTAAGCATCATGAATTTAGCCAAAGAATACTCATCCCATAAACGTTGTGACTCTTTGTCTACGGGTGAGAGTTTGTATTGTTTAAGGGGGTCAGTTTCTCTTGCTTTAAAACGTTTGGCTTGCTCTTTTTTAGACACAGAAAAATAAAACTTAAAGATTTTGATGTTCTCATCTACTATCATCTTTTCAAACTTTGGTGCATCTTTTAAAAATTTATGATGTTCTCTCTCTGTACAAAACCCCATGACAGGCTCAACCATAGAACGGTTATACCATGAGCGGTCAAAAAGTACTATCTCTCCTGCAGCAGGTAAATGTGTCACATAACGTTGGAAGTACCATTGGGATGATTCTTTGTCACTAGGTTTTTCAAGTGCCACAACTCTGGCACCTCTAGGGTTTAAATGTTCTGTGATTCTTTTGATGGTACCCCCTTTACCTGCTGCGTCACGTCCTTCAAAGATCATAAGAATTTTTAGCCCTTTGTCTTTCACATGATTTTGAAGTTTTAGAAGCTCAACT
>CAUZVG010000100.1:0-6031 GCA_963583215.1 Campylobacterales bacterium
TTATTTTTTAGAGTATACCAAGTCAAAAGCCAAATGAGCTTGGAATGATTCACATCAATCTAAAAGGTTTAATCTTATAGTATAATTCGGAAAACAATAAGGGTTATCTGTGTACGAGAATGAACGCGCTATCATAAAAACAAAACTTGAAGAAGAACTAATTTTAGTCAATGCTTACATAGACAAAGTAGAATCTTACTCTGCGATCACCGCACCAGAAAGCCCCTTAGGTATCATTCAAAGTAAGCAAAAAGATTCTGATATGATACTTCAACGTACTTACGCCAAAAAAAGAAAACTTCTAAACTTTTTAGACCGTCTCACCGATATAAAATCATTTATATGTACAAATTGTGGTGAAATCATTACTATTGACCGCCTACTTCTCATGCCAAAAGCAAGCCTTTGTGGGACTTGTGCTAGTATTCGTAATTAAGTCTTAAATCCAAATATTATCAAGCAGGCGTGGTTTCCCCACTTTGGCTGCGACTAAAATGATGCTATTGCCTATTTCTATCTCTTTTAAGGCAGAAAATGTTCGGTCTACAACGGCCACATATTCTACTTCATCCGCCATATCCAAGACTTTTAACATTTCTTTTTTAATGCAATCTACATTTTTTTCTCCTGCCATCACGAGTTTAGTAGCAGTTTTGAGTGAAGAAGAGAGGCACAGTGCACGCTCTTTTTCATCCCCTTGCAAGTAGACATTACGAGAACTCAAAGCAAGCCCCATTTCATCTCGTACAATCTCACAAGCCACAATGTTCACAGGCATAAAATAGTTTTTGACCATTTGTCTAATGAGTGCCAATTGCTGGGCATCTTTTTTTCCAAAGTACGCATTCGTAGCAGAAGAGAGGTTAAGTAATTTCATCACCACTTGTAACATGCCATCAAAATGTCCAGGACGTTTTTCACCTTCAAGTACATAGCCACGTCGTGCGGGTGCCCCAATGCTGAGTTCATCGTCTTCATACATCACAGAAATTTCAGGCATAAATAAAATGTCCACTTTTGCCAAGGTGCAGATTTTAATATCGGCATCGTCTTTACGTGGGTAAGAGTCTAAGTCTTCCCCCTCTCCAAACTGTGTAGGATTCACAAAAATAGAAACAATCAAATGTGCATTCTCTTTTCTTGCTTGTTGTATGAGTGAGAGGTGTCCTTGATGTAAAGCACCCATGGTTGGCACAAAGCCAATGTCACCCTCTAAGTCTTTTTTTGCGACTTCTAGTTCTTCTATAGTTTTGGCAATAATCATATGCTAAACCCCTATTTTGCTATATTTTGGTAAAATCATATCAAAATTATTTGGAAAAAGGAACTTTTTCACATGGATAGTTACGAATACAGTGAACTTTTAAAATCCCTTAGTATCAAGATGGAAAACATCAGCAACATTGTCAAGCCAGATGTCTTAGAAGCAAGACTTTCTGAGATCAATGAAATGCAGCAAGACCAAGACTTTTGGAACGATGTAGAACACGCAGGGAAGATTTCTCAAGAGAAAACAAAAACAGAACGCATGCTTGCAACCTTTAGCGATGCCAATGATGCCGTAGCAGATGCCCAAGAGTATTTTGACTTGGCAAAGTCTGAAAAAGACGAAGAGACTTTAGAGATGCTTTTTGAAGATGCAGGAACACTCAAAGAGAGTACCAATGCCCTTGAAGTACAAATGATGCTCTCAGGAGAACACGATAGCAACAATGCCATTGTCTCCATCCACCCAGGTGCTGGTGGTACAGAGTCTCAAGACTGGGCTGCTATGTTACACCGTATGTACTTACGTTGGGCAGAACGCCGTGGTTTTAAAGTTGAAATGCTTGACTACCAAGCAGGAGAAGAAGCAGGTATTAAAGATGTCTCTTTTATGATTAAAGGTGAAAATGCCTATGGTTACCTCAAGGTAGAAAACGGCATCCATCGACTTGTACGCATTAGCCCTTTTGACTCCAATGCCAAACGTCACACTTCATTTTCTTCTGTCATGGTCTCTCCTGAAATTGATGATGACATAGACATTGTCATTGAAGACAAAGACATTCGTATTGACTCATACCGTGCTTCAGGTGCAGGTGGACAACACGTCAACACCACAGACTCTGCCATACGCATTACCCACATCCCTACCAATGTGATAGTACAATGTCAAAATGACAGAAGCCAACATAAAAACAAAGCTGCTGCCATGAAAATGTTAAAGTCACGTTTGTATGAGTATGAAATGGCTAAAAAGCAAGCTGCTATAGATGGCGTAGAAAAGTCAGAAATTGGCTGGGGACACCAAATACGCTCTTACGTCATGCAACCCTACCAACAAGTCAAAGACACAAGATCAAACATTCCCTACACCAATGTGGCGAACATCTTAGATGGTGATATAGATAAGTTATTGGAAGGTGTTTTAATCGCACAGGCGAAGTAAAGGTGTGTTTACTCGTATCACAGCTCCAGCTGTGATACCAATATCAGTGTCTTTAACTTTAGCATAGCCCATATATTCCGATAGAGGTTCAACAGCAGGAGCTGTTGAACGAGTAAAAATTACTTCTCTTCTTCTTGCGCTTCTTTTTCCTCTTCTTCTTTCATCTTCTCATCAAGTTTAAAATACTTGGAAATGGTTTTCGTCACCACAACAGCAGCAAAAAATGCCAAAATAACCATCATAATCTTATAGGATATTTGCATCAAGTCAATATTCATTTAGACTCTTTTAAAACTTTATCTTCTAAGACATACACTGTGTCACAACGTTTTGCCATTGCTTCGTCATGGGTGACTAGCACTAGCCCTGCTCCTGTACTTTGTACATAGTCTAAAAGTACATCCATCACTAAGTTGGCTGTCTCTTTGTCTAAGTTTCCTGTGGGTTCATCTGCAAAGATGATACGTGGTTTTTTACTGAGTACCCTAGCAATGGAAACACGTTGTTGTTGTCCACCAGAAAGTTCACCTATCTTTTGACTCATGGCATCTTTAATTTCAAGTTTTTCTAAAATTGCATCTTCTATGTTTTCTTCACTCAACATGCTTGCCACTTCAATATTTTGCATGGCAGTCATACCCTTAAAAAGGTAATGTGATTGAAAAACAATGCCCACTTCAAAGCGACGCAAAGCTTCTATCTTTTCGTCATCTAAAGTATAAAGATCTTCATCAAACAAAGTCACTTGACCTGCATTTGGTTTTAAAAAGGTCGAAAATATGTGTAAAAGGGTCGATTTACCAGAACCAGAACGACCGACAATGGCAGCACTTTTTGAAGGGCTTAGGCTAAAGTTGGTATTTGAAAAAAGAAGGGTATCGAAACTATGGGAAATCCCTCTAGCTTCCAATAAAGGTTTGGACATGCATAAAGCCTTTAAATTAATTAAAGTATTTTATCATAATAAAGTAAGGGTTAATTAGACAATTAAAGATTTTAATTGAATAGTCTTCTAGTTTACTGTGGATTTGGCTGAATGGTGTGAGTGAAGTAAGGAAGTGTACGTTAAGTACATGACCGAACGGAACGAAGCCGTTCAGTCAAAGGTGCGGTGAAATAGAAGAACTATTTTTCGCCCATTTGTGCAGCTACCTCTGCAGCAAAGTCTTCTTCTGCTACCTCGATACCTTCACCAACTTCTAATCTTGTGAAGTTAGTAATTTCAGCTGTACCACCTGCGGCAGCAGCTTTGTCTGCAATGTACTGAGCAACAGTTTTGCTGTCATCCATTACAAACTTTTGGTCAAGAAGACATTGCTCTTGATCTAAAGTTGTGTTGTCAGAAATAAATCTTGCAATTTTACCTGGAAGGATTTTGTCCCAGATTTTTTCAGGTTTACCCTCTTTTGCAAGTTCCTCTTTAAGTGTCACTTCAACTGCTGCCATAACGTCATCAGTTAATTGAGACATAGAAATGTACGCGGGTACATTTTTAAGAGTCTTTTTAAGTCTTAAAAGCTCTTCATTCTCTTTTTCAATCGCAACAATTCTACCTTTAGTCTCATCAGCAACGTATGTCGCATCAAAGTCTTTGTAAGAAAGTGTTGTTGGGCTCATAGCCGCTGCATGCATTGCAACTTCTTTAAGTACAGAAGTCATTGCTTCAGCAGTAGCTGCTGAATCACATTTAGCTTCGATGATAACACCGTTTTGCTTGTTTGAGTGCACATACGCATTTACTGCTGTGTTCTCATCTCCATCAATCAATGCAGATCTTCTTACAACAAGTTTCTCACCAATGGTTGCAGTCTGTTGAGAAAGATACTCAGCAAATGGCTCACCGTCGATAGTAGAAGCGTTAATAGTCTCTGCATCAGCAATAGAATTGGCAAATGTATGATCAAGTACTGTAGTCATAAGTCCAATGAACTTGTCGTTTTGAGCAACAAAGTCAGTTTGAGAGTTGATTTCAACAATTACTGCTTTTTTACCTTCAACTTTAATGCCAATAGCACCTTCAGCTGCAACTTTACCAGCTTTTTTAGCTGCTGCACCCATACCTTTGTCACGTAACCAAGCAACTGCTTTGTCCATGTCTCCATCAGCAGCAACGAGGGCTTTTTTACAATCCATCATTCCTGCTTCTGTCATCTCTCTAAGTGTTTTAACGTCTTTAGGTCCAAAATTTGCCATCTGTAAACCTTACGCTAATTCTTTTGCTTCAGCAATTGCTTCAGCTTTCACTTTAAAGTTTGCAGCGTCATCTTCTGACATTTTAGCAATTTGTGCGTATGTAGTGAATCCTGCTTCAACAAGTTTCTCGTTACCTACTTTACCAATACCTGTAAGTTTAGTTAAGTCATCAGCTTTTACTTCTTTTTCAGCTTTTGGTGCTGCTTTAGCTTCTGCAAGTTTTGCTACTTCAGCTTCAGTTGCTGCTGTACCATTGTCTTCTTTAGCTGCTTCAGTCATTACTGCTTCCATTTCACCCACTGCTGCATCTTCAGCATCTCCACCGTTAGCTTCTGCATATATTGCTTTACCTTCGATGATTGCTTCAGCCATTTCTTTACAGAAAAGGTTGATTGATCTGATTGCATCATCGTTTCCTGGAATCGGGTAATCAATTACATCTGGATCACAGTTAGTGTCAAGTGGTGCAATAACTTTCATTCCCATTCTTTTTGCTTCTTTTACTGCAATGTGCTCTTTAACAGCATCAATAACAAACATCATGTCTGGAAGTTTTTTCATGTGTCTGAAACCTTCTAGGTATGCAGTAAGTTTTGTTTTCTTTCTTAAAAGCATTAATGCTTCTTTTTTAGTCAACATATCAAGCTGACCATTTTCTTCCATTTGCTCGATGATTTCAAGTTTTCTAATAGATTTTTTCATTGTTGGGTAGTTTGTTAACATTCCACCTAACCATCTAGTTGCAACGTAAGGCATACCACATCTCTCAGCGTGCTCTTTAACTGCTTGTCTAGCTTGTTTCTTAGTACCTACAAAAAGTACTGTTTTACCTTCAGCTGCTGCATCTCTTACTACGTTGTAAGTGTATTTAAAGTATCTAAGTGTTTTTTGAAGGTCAATAATATAGATGTTCTTTCTTGCACCGAAAATAAATTTCTTCATTTTTGGATTCCATCTTCTTGTTTGGTGTCCGAAGTGTACTCCACACTCCAATAGGTCTTTCATTGTTACCATAAGTTTCTCCTTGGTATATATCATTAATAGAATATTTACTTTAAGTAAATACTCGGTTAAAAGCATAGCTTCATCACTAGGTTTTAGAATCAGATTGATAATCATCTGAATCATCCGCTGCAGTCATCAACACCATTCGGTGCAACCAGTCAAGGAATAACTACATGAGTATTTCCATTATTATTTATAGACCGCAAAATGAGCAAAGCTCCTTTTACTTACGCTAACGCTAAGTTCTCTTCAGCAGAGAGCTCAAACAACTAGTCGTTTTAACTATATTTCTAGAGGTACTAGATAAATAAGGAACGCGATTATACCCAAATATTTTTTAAGATTTTATAAAATGAAGTGTTTTAGTAGAAGAACCGTTAGTAAAAACGCTTAGGGTAGTAC